>NZ_JCAXDU010000015.1:0-159729 GCF_059759155.1 Rhodococcus sp. GQ147 | reverse complement strand
TGATCATCCCAGACGGAAGAATGAGACGATCAGCAAATACCCACCCCATCGAAACGATGGAGCGGAGTACCAAAAATATTTGGCACTGACATTCATCGGCACACTGTTGAGTTCTCAAAGAACACGCACACACCATCGCTCCCGAACCTTCCGGTTCGTTCACTCCGGGGTGACTGTTCATCCAAGGGCCTTCCGGCTCTCGGGCACGGCTCCAAACCTTACCAGAAGGTTTCGAACCAGTGAAATCTGCAGGCGCCTTCGTCCAACCTCGTTGTCCCGTTCCTCTCGGCCCGGGTCGGTGTCCGTGTCGCTCTGACCTGGAATAAGTTACGCGAACATCTCCGAGAACACCAAATCGCCAGGTCAAAGCTGGTTTATCGACTTACGAAGCGTCGTTGTGAGGGTGTTCAGGGGACCCAGTACTTCGCCGCGAGGTGCTGGACGATCGGATCGTCCTCGCCGGCCTGCTCCAGCATCGCGAGGTCGCTGCGGAGATCCATGAGGCGAGGGTCGTCCCCTTCGGCGTCGCCGATCGGCCGGCCTCCGTCCTCGGCGCGCTGCCGCAGGATCTTCTCCCGAACCCGGTCCTTCAACGACTCAGCCATGAGAGAAGCATGCTGCGCGGTGACGGGGTTGTCGAGGATTTCGGCGCCGTGTCCGAGACCGCTCTCGTGCGCGCCGATAGTCGCGGTCGCTTCGCGTCAACGGTCCTTGTCCCGGAAGACCCGGACGGCCATGGGCAGCACCACGGCGAGAGCACCGATGATCAGGACCAAGGAGAACAGTTCCATCAACATGTCTCCATCATCCGTGCGAATCGCACAGCGCGCAGAAACGTCGAAGGCCCCTCACCGTGGTGAGGGGCCTTCGTGGAGCTGCCTGTCGGAATCGAACCGACGACCTTTTCATTACGAGTGAAATGCTCTACCGACTGAGCTAAGGCAGCGAGCCTTTCGGCGTCCGAAGTCTAGCGGACTACCCCCACCCCGACGCAAACCGGCACTTCGGCTACCGGAACGCCGAGCTCAACCGGGCTGCGAGCGCCGCGAGAGCGAAGCGGGGTTTGACGTTCTGGGCGAGCGCCTCCCGGCAGTCGAGGATGGCCTCGATGCACTCGAGCAGCGACTCCGGCCGGGTCCTCGACGCGAGGTCGACCGCACGATCCGACATGTCCGGATGGTTGAGCGTGACCCGCGATCCGAAGGCGTGCACCAGTGCGTCCCGGTAGAGACCGGCGAGATCGATCAGGGCTCGGTCCATGATGTCGCGCTCGGTTCGCGTCTTCCGCGACTTCTGAGTGCGTTCGAGTTCCTTGAGGACCCCGGCCGAACCGCGAAGCGCACCCGCGGCACCCTTGCCGGTACCGCCGGCACCGAGCGCGGTCTTCAGCTCTTCGGTCTCGTGCTCGTCGCGCTCCGCACTGATCTCCTTCGCCTCGGTCTCGGCGCTGCGGCCGAGGTCGTCGGCTGCGGAGTAGGTGGTGGCGGGGCGAAGGACCGCGCCGGCGACAGCGAGGGCACGTGCCCGGTTGTCGCGGGCGCCCTCGTCGGTGGCCAACCGTCGGGCCCGGCCGACGTGGCCTGCGCTGACGGATGCGGCCCACTGCGCCGTCTTCGGATCGATGCGGTCGGTGGCCTCGAGGACGCGCGCGATGGCGTCGGCGCTGGGAGTGACCAACCCGATGTGACGGCAGCGCGAGCGCAGCGTCACCGAGATGTCCTCTGGATCGACCGACGGCGCACACAGGAGGAAGACCGTTCGCTGCGGAGGTTCCTCGACCACCTTCAGCAGCGCGTTCGCGGCGCCTTCGGTGAGACGGTCGGCGTCCTCGATCACCACGACCTGCCATCGGCCCGTGCTGGGACGCCGCGACGCGACCTGCACGATGTCGCGCATCGACTTGACGCTGATCGTCAGTCCCTCGGGCACGACCCGCCGTACGTCGCCGTGGGTGCCGGCCATCGTGGTGGTGCAGGCGTGGCATCGCCCGCAGCCGGAAGTTTCCTCGTCGGTGCACTGCAGGGCGGCGGCGAAACACAGCGCCGCGACCGAGCGACCGGACCCGGGAGGACCGGTGAACAGCCACGAGTGCGTCATCGCCGACCCGGTGTCGCCCCGACGGGCAGCTACCGCGGCCGCGACGAGTTCGGTCTCGACATCGCGTTGACCGACGAGACGATCGAAGACCCCGGGCATGCGCTCAGCCTAACGACCGGGTCCGACGGGTCCGGATCACGTGTCCGAAACGTTCAGGACGGCTGCACGTCCTCGGTCCCATCGTCGGCCATGACCATTCATTTCTCCGCCGTGGGGCTCGCCGTCGCCGATCTCGATCGGTCCTTCGCGTGCTATCGCATGCTCGGCCTCGACCTGCCCATCGAAGCACCCGAGGTACCGCCGAGCGACGACGCAGTGTCCTGTCGCTCCAGCCGAGGGTCGCGGCGACTTCCGTGACGGCCGTGCCGGCGGCCAGCGCCCGCGCGAGGTCGGCCATCGGATCGTGTTCGTCGACCGCGCCCCGCACGGCGTCGACCAGTGCAGCGACGGGATCGTCCTCGGCTCGAACCGCGAGGAGACGCACACGACGTGACGGCCACAGATCGTCGAGCGGAACCCGTCGATCGGTCAGCTCGCTCGCGTCGACACCGAAGAACCGCGGCCCCAGGCCGGGTTCGAACCGGACGGCCGTCAGCGGTCGATCCGCCATCAGATCGGAGAACTGGGACGTCGTGTCCGGGCCGGCGACGAGGAAGCCGTCGGCGTGCCGAATGAGGTCCATGTAGCCGTCCGGCAGCACGTGGGTTCCGCCCACGCGGGCACCGGACGGCCCGGACCGCCACAGTGTGACGCCGAGGATTCCCGACGGCAGTTCGCGGTACACACCGTGAGGCTATCCGCGTACCCCGACGGGAACCGTCAGTCCGTCGTCTTCTTCGCGGCAGCCTTCTTCGTCGTCTTCTTCGCCGCCGTCTTCTTGGCGGTGGTCTTCTTGGCGGTGGTCTTCTTGGCGGCAGTCTTCTTCGCCGCTGTCTTCTTCGCGGTCTTCTTGGCCGGACCGCGTGCCCGACGGTCGGCGAGCAGTTCGGATGCCCGCTCGTCGGTGATGGACTCGACCTCGTCGCCCTTGCGCAGGCTCGCGTTCGTCTCACCGTCGGTGACGTACGGGCCGAACCGGCCGTCCTTGATCACCATCTGCTTGCCGCTGACCGGGTCGGTGCCCAGCTCGCGCAGCGGCGGCGTGGCGGCGGCCTGCCGGCCGCGGCGCTTCGGCTCCGCGTAGATCTTCAGCGCCTCGTCGAGCGTGATCGTGAAGATCTGCTCCTCGTTGGCGAGCGACCGCGAGTCGCTGCCCTTCTTCAGGTACGGACCGTAGCGGCCGTTCTGGGCGGTGATCTCGTCGCCGGACTCCGGATCGACACCCACCACGCGCGGCAGCGACAGCAGTTTCAGGGCGTCTTCCAGGGTGACCGTGGACAGGTCCATCGTCTTGAACAGCGAACCCGTGCGCGGCTTCGGACCGGTCTTCTTCGCGGGAGCCTTCTTCGCCGCCTTCTTGGCGACGGCCTTCTTGGTGGCGGTCTTCGTGCCGCCCTCTCCCTCCGAGCCGAGTTCATCGACGGGGATGGGCGTGACGTCCGGCTCCGGTTCGGGCTCGGGTTCCGGATCGGGGATCAGCTCGGTCACGTAGGGACCGAAGCGACCCTCCCGCGCGACGATCTCGTAGCCGGTCGACGGATCGACACCGAGGACACGTCCCTCCTGCGGCGTCGAGAAGAGTTTCTCGGCGTACTCGAGGGTGAGCTCGTCCGGCGGCAGGTCGTCGGGCAGGTTCGCGCGCTGCGAGGTCGGCTCGGCGTCGGGGTTGTTCGGGTCGGTGACCATCCGTTCGAGGTACGGACCGAAGCGGCCCACACGCACGTGGATCTCGCGACCCTCGGAGTCGTCGAACAGGCGGATGGAGTTGATCTCGCGGGCGTCGATGTCCTCGAGGTTCTCCCCCACCAGCTTCTTCAGGCCGCCCTTGCGCGCGACCGACTCCTCGTGACCGTCGTCGCTGCCGAAGTAGAACCGCGTCAGCCAGTCGGTGCGCTGCCGGTGACCGGAGGCGATCTCGTCGAGATCGTCCTCCATCCCGGCCGTGAAGTCGTAGTCGACGAGCTGGGCGAAGTGCGCCTCGAGCAGGCCGATGACGGCGAACGCCACCCACGACGGGACGAGCGCGCTGCCACGCTTGTAGACGTAGCCGCGGTCGAGGATGGTCTTGATGATCGACGCGTAGGTCGAGGGCCGGCCGATCCCGAGCTCTTCGAGCGTCTTGATCAGGCTCGCCTCGGTGTACCGGGCCGGCGGGTTGGTGGAGTGACCGTCCGGATCGAGCTTCGTCGCGGTGACCGAGGCACCCTCGGACAGGTTCGGCAGGCGCGACTCCGCGTCGTCCGACTGACCACCGGCTTCCTCGTCGACACTCTCGACGTATGCCTTGAGGAAGCCCGGGAACGTGATGGTGCGGCCCGACGACGAGAAGGTGCACTCCTCGCCGGTGCCCGCGGTGCCGGTGATGCGCAGCGTCAGCGTGGTGCCCCGCGCGTCGGCCATCTGGGAGGCGACGGTGCGCTGCCAGATGAGCTCGTAGAGCTTGAACTCGTCGCCGTCGAGGCGCGCGTGCAGCTCGCCGGGGGTCGCGAAGACGTCGCCGGCGGGACGGATCGCCTCGTGTGCTTCCTGCGCGTTCTTGACCTTACGGGTGTACTGGCGCGGCGTCGGATGGACGAACTCGGCACCGTACAGCTGGGTGGCCTGTGCGCGGGCCGCCGCGATCGCCGACTCGGACAGCGTCGTCGAGTCGGTACGCATGTAGGTGATGTAGCCGTTCTCGTACAGACGCTGCGCGGTGCGCATGGTGCGCTCGGACGAGAACCGCAGCTTGCGGCCCGCCTCCTGCTGCAGCGTCGACGTCATGAACGGCGCGTAGGGCTTGCGGGTGTACGGCTTGCTCTCGGCCGACGACACCGTCAACGCGACACCGGCGAGTGCCTCCGCGAGGCGGCGGGCGCGGTCCTCGTCGAGGACGACGACACCGTTCGACTTCAGGTTCCCGTCGGGCCCGAAGTCGCGACCCGAGGCAACACGGGAACCGTCGACGCTGACCAGGCGGGCACCGAACGACCGGGGGCTCGCGTCGGCGCCGGCGTCCATCGTGGCCGCGATGTCCCAGTACTCGGCGGACTTGAACGCCATGCGCTCGCGTTCGCGCTGCACGATCACGCGGGTCGCCACCGACTGCACACGACCCGCCGACAGACGGGGCATGACCTTTTTCCACAGCACGGGACTGACCTCGTAGCCGTAGAGACGGTCGAGGATGCGGCGGGTCTCCTGCGCGTCGACCAGGTCGTTGTCGAGGTCGCGGGTGTTCTCGGCGGCCGCGCGGATAGCGGGCTCGGTGATCTCGTGGAAGACCATGCGCCGGACCGGCACCTTGGGCTTCAGGGTCTCGAGCAGGTGCCAGGCGATGGCCTCGCCCTCGCGGTCGGGGTCGGTGGCGAGGTAGAGCTCGTCGGCGTCCTTGAGCAGGCTCTTCAGCTCCGAGACCTTGGTCTTCTTGTCGGCGCTGACGACGTAGAGGGGTTCGAAGTCGTGATCGACGTCGACACCGAGGCGCGCCCACGACTCGCCCTTGTACTTGGCGGGGACGTCCGCGGCACCGCGCGGCAGGTCGCGGATGTGACCGACCGATGCCTCGACGACGTAGTCGCGGCCGAGGTAGGGGGCGATCTTCCTCGCCTTGGTCGGGGACTCGACGATCACGAGCCGACGCGTGCCCGACGAACCGCCCGCAGTGCTCTTCTCCCGTGCTGCCACCGTGCCGCCCGCACCTTCCCTCATTGCCGACATGTCGCCTTGTTCGAAGACATGTATACCGACCCGTTCCCCAGACGCGGCCACACACAGGGTCGCACATCCTCGGGGAACGGCTCTTCACAAGTGATGATCACCCGGTTCCACGTGCGGCCAGATCCGTCGTGCCGCGTCGGCGTCCGGAGGTGCACCGATGTTCTCGACGAGCCTCGTCAGACGCCTCCGGCCGGAGATCCTCAACCCCGGTCCACCGGTGCCGTGCGTACCGATCAGGGTCGGTGCGATGCCGGCGCGCATGAGCGCCTGCGCCAGAACTGCATGAGTGTCGGGAGCCGTCGCATCCAGACCGAGAACATACTGTGCTCCCTCGACCTCCATGCGACCGGACGCGAGGAACCACGCCCGCTGGGCCCGCGAGGACGGGACCCAGCCGGTCGGGACCGTCTTGCCGTCGTCGCTGCTCCACTGGGTCGCGAGCGGGACGAGAGCGGGGTCGACGGATGTGCTGACGGTGAACAGCTCGCCGTCGACGGCGATGTCCGCCTCGACTCCCGTGTCGGTCACGAGCTGCCCGATCGCACGGGCGCGCCATTCGGCGTCGACCTCCACGGTCAGCACCGCGCCGTCGTCGGTGAGACGCGCACGTCCGTGTGCCGCGAGCAGGCCGCTCAGGTCGGCCAGGGCCGGCGGCATCGTGTCGGCCCCGAAGAAGGACAGTTGACTCACGGGTCCTCCTCTCCCGGCTCCGTGAGCGCGACGAGGCGGTGAGGTCCCACGACCGGTTCGCGCACACGTCCCGGAAATGCATCGTCCCCCATCACCTGAGGCGACGGGGGACGATCGGGCGAGGTGGTTGACCTTGCCCGGTTGCTCGCTCGAGCGGGTGGATCAGAGTGCGCGCACGCCGGTGGCCTGCGGGCCCTTGGTGCCCTGACCGACCTCGAACTCGACTCGCTGGTTCTCCTCGAGGGTGCGGAAGCCGGAACCCTGGATCTCGGAGTAGTGAACGAACACGTCGGCGGAGCCGTCCTCAGGAGCGATGAAGCCGAAGCCCTTCTCCGCGTTGAACCACTTCACAGTGCCCTGTGCCATGCTTTTCCTTCTCTTTCTAACACCGGATTCGACGAACCGCCGGGTACGCGATCCGCCAGGTCCCGGTTCCGACCGCTGTACTTCTCGAGTCCCCCGTTGGAAGAGCTAAAGCACCGCGCTCGCAACCATCGATCCTGCGAGCGTGCACTTTTCCAAGTCTACGAACACAGAAGCTGCGACCGGGTGTCAGTCAACCACGTTCTGGGCACGCGCAACAGTAGGAATGGGCACAAACGTGCCAATTCCCTGATCTTGTTCATGTCTCGGTAGCATTACCCACGGGTAGCTGTTGCTCCCATGTTACGGGAGGCCACTGTGGCCCCACTCGTCCCGGACCCGGGTCTCCCGCATCCGACACAGCCTCGCCGTATCCGACACATTCCTATCCGACAGACGTTTTCGACAGACACCTCGTCCGACCCAGCGGAGTACTGCGTGACCGGCTCGCCCTTCCTCCACAACGGCGACGCCACCGCCCCCACCTACGGTCGCGAGCTGCTCGACCGGCTGCTCGCCGGCACCCCGACGGGCGAGTCACCGCTGACCCACGTCGCAGAGATCCCGGCCCGGCCCGCCCACCACAGCGACTGGCCGCAGTGGGCGCACGAGGACGTCGTCCGGGCCTTCCGCGACCAGGGCGTCGAGCGTCCCTGGCACCACCAGGCGAGCGCCGCCGACATCGCGGCCGGCGGGGAGAACGTGGTGGTGTCCACCGGCACCGCGTCGGGCAAGTCGGTCGCCTACCAGCTGCCCGTCCTGAGCGCGCTCGCCGACGACCCGCAGGCCACCGCTCTCTACCTGTCGCCCACCAAGGCTCTCGGCGCCGACCAGCTGCGCGCGGTCACCGAACTGACCTCCGACATCGACGGCCTGTCGACCGTGTGCGCGTGTGCCTACGACGGCGACACCTCCACCGAGATCCGGCAGTGGACGCGCCGGCACTCGCGCTGGATCTTCACCAATCCCGACATGCTGCACCTGTCGCTGTTGCCCGCCCACGCACGATGGGCCCGGCTGTGGCGCCGCCTGCGGTACGTCGTCGTCGACGAATGCCACTCCTACCGGGGTGTGTTCGGCTCGCACGTCGCCCTGATCCTGCGTCGGCTCCGGCGCGTGGCCCGCCGGTACGGCGCCGATCCCGTCTTCGTCCTCGCCTCCGCGACGACCGCGGAACCGGGGGCAGCGGCGTCCCGGCTCATCGGAGCACCCTGCCGCGAGATCACCGAGGACGGCTCGCCGCACGGACCCCGCACGGTCGCGATGTGGGAGCCGCCCCTGCTGCGCGAACTCACGGGCGAACACGGCGCCCCGGTGCGGCGGGCCGCCGGGACCGAGGCCGCGCGCCTTCTCGCCGACCTCGTCGTCGAGGGTGCCCGCACCCTGGCGTTCGTCCGGTCGCGTCACGGCGCCGAGCTCACGGCCATAGGTGCACGTCGGCTTCTCGCCGAGGCGGCACCGGATCTCGTCGACCGGGTGGCGGCCTACCGGGCGGGCTACCTCGCCGAGGACCGGCGCGACCTCGAGGCCGCGCTCTCCGACGGCCGTCTGCTCGGCGTCGCCAGCACCAACGCCCTCGAACTCGGCGTGGACATCGCCGGTCTGGACGCGGTGATCGTCGCCGGATTCCCGGGCACGGTCGCGTCCTTCCGTCAGCAGGGCGGTCGCGCCGGTCGCCGCGGGCAGGGTTCGCTCGTCGTGCTGGTCGCGCGGGACGATCCGCTCGACACCTATCTCGTGCACCATCCGCAGGCACTGCTCGACCGGCCGGTCGAGGCGACGGTCACCGATCCGAACAATCCGTACGTGCTCGGGCCCCAACTTCTCTGCGCCGCATCGGAACTGCCGATCAGCGATGCCGAGGTCGAGGAGTTCGGCGCGCTCGACGTCCTCACGGACCTCGCGGAGCAGGGACTGATCCGCCGCCGCCCGCACGGCTGGTTCGTCACCCCGGGAACGCAACCGCACGGCGATGTCGAGATCCGCGGCGGGATCGGCCGCCAGGTCTCGATCGTCGAGGGCGACACCGGTCGCATGCTCGGCACCGTCGACGCCGCCCGCGCCCCCGCGACCGTCCATCCCGGAGCTGTGCACCTGCACCAGGGTGAGACCGTCGTCGTCGACGAGTTGTATCTCGAGGACGGCATCGCCCTCGTGCACGCCGAGGACCCGGAATGGTCGACGAGCGCACGCGAGATCACCGACATCTGTTGCATCTCCGTCGACGAACACCGCGAGTTCGGACCCGTCACCGTCGCGTCCGTGGGCGTCGAGGTGACGCACCGGGTGGTCGGCTATCTGCGCCGCCTGCCGTCCGGAGAGGTGCTCGACCAGATTCCCCTCGACATGCCCGAGCACACGCTCGACACCCGCGCGGTGATGTACACGATCGACCCCGACCTGCTCGACCGGATCGGGGTGACCCCCGATCGCGTGCCCGGGGCACTCCACGCCGCCGAGCACGCCGCGATCGGCCTGCTCCCCCTGCTCGCGACGTGCGATCGGGGCGACATCGGCGGCGTCTCCACCGATCTGCATCCCGACACCGGGCTGCCCACCGTCTTCGTCTACGACGGACAGCCCGGCGGCGCCGGATTCGCCGACCGTGGTTACCACCGGATCGTCGAGTGGCTCAGCGCCACCCGCGATGCGGTCGCGGCCTGCGAATGTGCCGCCGGATGCCCGTCGTGCGTGTACTCCCCCAAGTGCGGGAACGGCAACGATCCGCTCGACAAGACCGGGGCGGTCGCCGTCCTCGATGCCGTCCTCGCTGCGATCGAGGGGTGACGGCGATTCAGGCCACCGGCGCGCCTACTCGGCCGGATCCGGGACGGGAACGGCTGCCAGCAGCCGCTTCGTGTACGGGTCGGGCGGCAACCGCTGGATGCGAGCACAGGCAAGCAACGAGCGCGAATGCGCTGGATACGGCCGCGAGCGACCGCCGACGGGCCTCATCGGGCAGGACCGGCTCGCGCGACGGCCGTCGCCTCCTTCCCGCCGAAGAGAGCCGACACCTCAGCGGTGACCTCGACGAGCGCATCCCACTCTTCGATCTCGCAGCGCCGCAATCGTACTCGCATCCGTGTGGTGATCGCCTCGCTCGCCTCGCAAGCCTCCACGACCCCGCGGTCCAGTGCCGAGGCGACCGCCACCGCCGCCAGGTCGGCCGCCGCCTGCGCACGATGACGTGCGACGACGACCGACCCGACGTGCAGCAACGTGGCCGTGATCGCGATGAGTCCGGCCATCACGGCGCAGCCGATCACACTCGCGCTCCCGTCGTCGCCGAGGAGGGACGGGCCCGACCTCATCGCGTTCCTTCCGGCTCGCGCACCGCCACCGCCTCGGCCGTGAGGGTCAGCAACGGGAGCAGCGGACTCTCCGCGGTCACGACCGCCACGATCAGATCTCCTTCCTCGCGTACCGCCACGCGTGCGTCCGGAGGCGCGACTCGCGTAGCCACATCGACCGCCCTCGCTTGATCTCCCCGCGCGGCGAGGCGGGCGGCTTCACGGGCGGCGTCATGGCACCGCACCTGGTACGCGATGCCCAGCACCGCGCCGAGGCACAGCACGAGCACCGTGACCAGGCTTGCGACGGCGAGAGCCGCTTCGACGGTGACCCCGCCTTCGTCCTCACGAACGAAAGCGCGTAACCAGCGTCGTCCGAGCATCTTTCGCATGCGTCGGTATCACACCGCCGTGTTCAGGGCACGCTCGACGATGCCCGTCAGCGCGGACACGATCGAATCGCCGGTCACCACGGTGTACAGCACCGCCCCGAAAGCCGCCGCCGCAATGGTCCCGATCGCATATTCCGCCGTCGACATGCCGTCGTCCTGCACGACGAGCCCGCCGAGGCGACCACGCAGACCGTGTGCGAACGCTTCGGTCACTGTTCGTTTCCCCATCTTCCGCCCCTCCCATCCGAGCGGCGCGGACCGTCCGCGCCGACGTTCACATCAGCCCCGCACCCAGGACGTCCCGCGCCAGGCCGACGACGACCGGCACGATGCCCAGGCACACGAAGGCAGGCAGAAAGCACAGACCGAGCGGCCCGCTCACGAGTACTCCGGCCCGATCGATCTCGGCGGCGACCCGGTCCTCCGTCTCGGCGCGATGCCGGACCGCGAGTTCGGCGACGGTGTCCGACAGGGGCGCACCGGATTTCGCGGATCGTCGTGCCGCGCGGGCGAAATCGTCCAGCGCGTCGACCGCTCCCGAACCTCCCCACGCATCGGCCGGATCGGCTCCGAGCGCCAATCGGTCGGCACCTCTCCGCAACGCCGCCGCGAGGTCGGGTGGAGCGGATTCCGCGACGACCCGCGCCGCAGAACCGGCGGGCATCCCTGCGCGCAGGCACGCCGCGAAGAGATCGAAGGCAGCGGGAAACGCGTGCGGGTCGGTCTCGGGTTTAGTTGTATCCGACTCGGCAGCAAGGGTTCTCGTGGAGAACAAGCGGGTGGTTCCACGAGGGGTCGGTGCGACGACGAGAGAGGCCGCTCCCAGCAACACCGCCCACGTCGCGCTCATGCCCTCACCCGTGCCGCGATCCGGTCCGTCCACAGCAGACCCGCACAGACCAGCGCAGTGCCGACCACGAGCATGATGCCGCCGAGCCCACCGGCGAGGAGGATGCCGAGCGGAGCAGCGCCCATGAGTTGCCCGAGACCCACCCCGAGCACCGGCAGTCCCGCCAGAACCGTCGCCGTGGCCCGAGCACCGGCAAGTCCGGCCTCCGTACGGGCACGGATCCGCATACGCGCGGCCAGATCGATACGCGCGGCCCCGAGCAGTTCGGCGAGGGCGAGACCGTGGCGGTCGGAGACGGCCCACGCATCGGCGACACGACCCAGACTGTCGGCGACACCATTCGAGGATGCTGTGGCCGAACGTAGTCCGTGTGCCGCCGACCCGCCGAGTCGCGCCCGGGCCGCAGCGACCCGGAAGGCACCGGCGACGGACCCGGCCGTCTCCCGGGCCGCCGTCTCGCACGCGTCGGCGGGATGCGTCCCCACCCGCAGATCGGCGATCACGGTGTCGAGTCCCGACAGCAACATCCGTCGTTGCCGATCGAGCTCAGCAGCGCGGCGCCGGGCTCGGCGACGCCACACCGCGGTCGTCGCGACGGTCGCGCCGGCCACAGCCGGTGTGATTCCCGCCCACACCACAACCGTCGCGAGCACGACGACCATCACCCCGACGACTAGGGCGCGCGGTATCGGGCGCGGCGCCGCGTCGGGCACCCCGCGTCGCAGTCGACGGCGGGCCGAGGACGACGGCAGGACGAACAGCGCCGCCGCGAGGCACAGGATCGTCGCGTTCACGGCGCATCCCGTCGACGCAGGATCCGCTCGAGGGCGTCCATGCCGTGCTCGTCGCCCCTGTCGTGGGTCCATGCCGGTGTGACGATCACGCCTGCGACGGGGTCTCGCTCGACCACGCCGATCCCCACGAGACGTCGCGCTCCGTCGCTGCCGCGGTGGACGTGCAGGATCACCTGCACCGCGGCGACGAGCTGGCTGTGCAGCGCCGCTCGATCGAGGCCGCCGAGTGCGGCGAGAGCCTCGAGTCGCGCGGGCACCTCGTCGGGCGAATTGGCGTGCACGGTCCCTGCGCCGCCGTCGTGACCCGTGTTCAGCGCGGTCAGAAGATCGACGACCTCGGCGCCTCTCACCTCGCCGATGACGATGCGGTCCGGTCGCATCCGCAGCGCCTGCCGCACGAGATCGCGGACGGTGACCTCGCCGACGCCCTCCACGTTGGGTGCCCGTGCCACGAGGCGCACCACGTGCGGGTGGGCCGGGACCAGTTCGGCGGCGTCCTCGACACAGACGATGCGTTCGGTCGGATCCACCGCGCCGAGCAGCGCCGCGAGCATCGTCGTCTTGCCCGCACCCGTGCCACCGACGACGAGGAAGGCCAGGCGCGCGCGGACGATGCGCAGCAGCAACCGATAGGCGACCTCGGAGACCGCACCGCGATCCCGCAGTGCTTCGAGTCCCTGGGTCGTGGGCCGCAGGACCCGCAGTGACAGGCACGTCCCGGCCTGCGCGACCGGGGAGAGCACCGCGTGCAGCCGGACACCGAACTCACCGTGCCCGGGCAACCTGCCGTCGACCCACATCTGGGCGTCGTCGAGCCGACGCCCGGCGAACAGCGCCAATCGCTGCGCGAGTCGTCTGACCGCGGCCTCGTCGGGGAAGGTGACCTCGGTCAGGTGCAGCCCGTTGCCACGATCCACCCAGACGCGATCGGGCGCGGTGACGAGCACGTCGGTCACGGCCGGGTCTGCCAGCAGATCCTCGAGCGGGCCCGCACCGGTCAGTTCGGTCTGCAGATGCCGCAGTGCCGCAAGCAGATCGCAGTCTCCGAGTACTCCACCGGATTCCGCGCGCAGGGCTGCGGCGACGCGGGTCGGAGTGAGCTCCCCGGTCTCGTCGGCCAGCCGGTCGCGGACCCGCGAAAGGAGGTCGTCCCCGAGGGTCCCGGTCATGCCGCACGTCCCGGGCCGGCGCGGTCGGCCCCGACGGCCGCCAGCACGTCGTGCGCCGCACCGAGCAACGGCGAGCGTGACCGCAGCCGCAGGCCCCCGCGTTCGAGCATCTCGCTCAAGCCCGGCTCGGGACGCATCGAGGTGAGCACGTCCAGGCCCACCGCGTCGGACACATCGACGGCTCGCAAGCCACCGGGTGCGGGCCCGCGGACGACGACTCCGGCCGGTTCACCCCGCGCCGCGAGCGTGCGGGCGACCCGGGCAGCGGAGAGCACCGCACCGATCCGGGCCGGCACGACGACGACGGTGAGGTCGGCCAGTGCGATCACCGCGTCGGCGACCGGGTCGAAGCTGCGCCCCACATCGCAGACGACGGTTGCTCCCGCTCCGCGCACCCCGTCGACGACCGACTCTGCGGCGACGGCGGTGAGCCGATCGGTGTTCTCGCGGTCGGTGGACAGGACGCCCACCCCGGATGCCCATACGGGCACGGCGTCGCGCAGGGCACGCGCCGAGACCCGTCCGCCGTCGACGGTGAGACCGGACCACCGCACTCCCGGACACTCCTCGAGACCGGTCAGGACGTCGAGTCCCGCGCCGAACGGATCGGCGTCGACGAGCAGGGTGTCGCGTCGTTCGTCGTTCCCCGCGGCCCAGGCGAGTGCGGCGGCGAAGGTCGACGCGCCCGCTCCCCCGCATCCTCCGACGACCGCGAGGACGGTGCCGGCACCCGTCGAGGGCTCGTCAGCGGCCGCGACGATCGAGAGCAGTTCCACCTCCTCGGAAGGGAGGGCGAGGACGTGTTCGGCGCCGACGGTCGCGGCGGCCTGCCAGTCCGCCAGGCCGGCCGTCCCGCTGCACACGAGGATCACGCCGGGGCGGCGGGGATATCCGGCCGCGCATGCCGCTGCGGCGGACGCATCGAGGACGACGATCGCCGCGTCGGTCCACGCCCTGCGGGGCACCGGCACGGACATCTCGTGCAGTGTGCGGTCGGCCGCCGCGACCACACGATGGAGGTCGGCGACCAGCGCGGGATCGTCGACCAGTCCGAGGATGTCGTTCATGCCCGACAGGCTGCCCCGCTACGGGGTCGTGAGTGTCGCGGAAACGGCCTCGGAAGCCCCGCCTGTGGATGGATCAGGGGCCTGTGGACAACCCGGCCATGCGCACCCTCGTCGCACCTGTGCGCAGGTCGGCGGGTGTAGAAGACAGTACGGAGACGTGCGGAAAAGGCCTCGGAAAGCGACAGCCCTCGCCAGGGGGGAGGAGGCGAGGGCCGTCTGCGTTCAGCCCCGGGGGGTCGGGCTGAACACAACCCGAGTATCGACCCGGGCATTCGCGATAGTACACCGCTAGGCGCGACTGCTTGCAACTTCAAACACCGGCGCGGCGCGCCCCTATTGTGGTGGTCGTGACCGATACGTCCGTGAATCCGTCCCGACCGGCCCCGTCGACGGGGGGCTCACCGGACTCGGCTCGCATCGCAGCGTTCTTCGATCTCGACAAGACCGTCATCGCCAAGTCGAGCGTGCTGGCGTTCACCCGGCCGTTCTTCGAGGAGGGTCTCCTCAGCCGCCGGGCCGTGCTGCAGAGCACCTACGCCCAGCTCCTCTACCTGTTGTCGGCGGCCGATCAGGGCCGGGTGGACCGGATGCGAGAACACATCGCGCACATGTGCAAAGGATGGGATGTCGAGCAGGTCGGATCGATCGTCGAGAAGACCCTGCAGGACGTCGTGACACCGCTCGTCTACGCGGAGGCGAAGGATCTGATCGCCGATCACCGGGCCCGCGGTCACGACGTGATCATCGTGTCCGCATCCGGCCAGGAAGTGGTGACTCCGATCGCCCGGACACTCGGTGCCTCCCACAGCACGGGGAGCCGGATGCGGATCGTCGACGGCCGCTACGCCGGCGAGCTCGAGTTCTACTGCTTCGGGGAGGCGAAGGCGGTCGCGATCCGCGAGCTCGCCGAGCAGTACGGTTACGATCTCTCCCGCAGCTACGCGTACTCCGATTCGGCCACCGACCTGCCGATGTTGCTGGAGGTCGGCAATCCGCGCGCGGTCAACCCCGACCGCCCGCTGCGCCGGGAAGCAAACGAAAACGGTTGGCCTGTTCTCACTTTCGCCCGGCCCGTACCGCTCGGACGTCGTGCCCGTCCGTCGCCGCGCGCCCTGGCGACGCTCGCCGCGACCCTTGGAGCGACCGCACTGATACTGGGTGCCACCCGCCGACTGGCCGAGCGCCGGATGCGTTGACACTCAGGGTCACTCGCCGCGAAATCGAGAACAAACATTGCCGTCGGGGGCTTGCCGACATCTCGTGGACGGGGTAGAAAGGAGTTACGGAAGGACGGAAGGCCAAGACCGAATCGGAAGAGAAGATTCGATCTCCCGACTGTTCTTCCCAGCACGGACACCGAGTACCCACGCGAAGCCGATGCCACTATAAGGGCACGAGTGTTGTGGGCCTGCGAGTTCCGGATTTTCGAAGACGAGTACCCCGCACCCGTTGCGAGGACGAATCGACGATACCCGGATCATCGCCGAGGCCGTTGAATCACAACCCATTTCAGCACGCATGGTAACTCGGACCGCCCGTGCTAGCGGGTGGCGGAATCGATCTCGATCGATATGCCACCCGCTTTCGCGTGCAGGGGGTTTCGCGCACAGGCCGCGATTCGGCCGGCGAAGCCCCGCCCGGCACTCAGCCGGCGAACGCCTCGGCGATCGAGCCGGCCTCACGAGCCCCGGCCTCGAGCGACCCACAGCAGAAGAGCACCCAGCCGCCGACGCCCTCCACGGTTCCCGCCCCGAATCCGGCGACCCCGTCGCGGTAGGCCTGCAACCGGCGCATCCAGTGGACCTCCGGTACGCCCAGATTGCGCGTATCGAGTCCGGACGCGACGCACACGAGCCGGGACGCGGCCCGCGCCACGATGCCGTCGGCGACCCCGAAGGGCTTCAGGACGGACAGTTCACCGTGCACGACCGCAGCGAGAACGGGCGCCGGGGCGTTCGTCCCCCCGGTGACGAGTTGCGCGAGCCCGTCGAGACGCTCGGCGACCCCCGGCTCCGTCCGCGGACGACCCAGCTCCTCGGCGTCCTCCACGAGATCCGCGGCAGCGAGAAGGTGCAGGCGGGCCAGTGCCTGAAGCGGGGCACGTCGCCACGTCGCGACCATGTTGTCGAGCGCGTCGCCGTCGAGCGACTGCGCGACCCGCAGCGCTCCGGCCAGGATCGGATCGCCACTCTCCCCCGGCTGCGGAAGTTCCATCGACCCGCCGTCGATCGACGCCGAGGCGCGGGCGGCCCGCACCGATGCCTCCGCGGCGGTGTTCGCCCAACCACGCCGATTGGTTCGATGACGATGCACCTCCGCGAGCGCGTCGCGGGCACGGTCGGCGGCGTCGCGTACGCCCGGAAGGTCGACGAGAGGCTGAAGAGGGTCGGTCACGCCGACGACGGTACCGGCGCACACGCGGTGGACGGACGAGAGGTTCACCGGTCGTGCCCGAATGCCGTTCGTCGCTCGAATTCGACCGATGAGCGAAAGTGACGGGGTTGCATATCGATGCAACGGTGCGGC
This sequence comes from Rhodococcus sp. GQ147, assembly GCF_059759155.1. Lineage (NCBI taxonomy): Bacteria > Bacillati > Actinomycetota > Actinomycetes > Mycobacteriales > Nocardiaceae > Rhodococcus > Rhodococcus sp. GQ147. Next base: position 142,693 of record NZ_JCAXDU010000015.1, on the reverse strand, counting down.
GCCGGTCACAGATGATTACGCTCACAAGAGCCCGAATGGAACCATCCCGGAAAGAGGCCCTGCACCATGACGAGCGCAGCCCAGGAGCACGAATCGAAGGCGTACCCGCCGAGCCCGGAGTTCACCGCCACGGCCAACGCCGGTCCGGAACTGCAGGCCGCGGCCGACGCCGATCGGCTCGGATTCTGGGACGAACAGGCGAAACGACTCGACTGGGCGGAGCCCTGGACGGAAGTGCTCGACTGGTCGAACGCTCCGTTCGCGAAGTGGTTCGTCGGCGGCAAGCTCAACGTCGCCTACAACTGCGTCGACCGGCACGTCGAGGCCGGTAACGGCGATCGGGTCGCCATCCACTTCGAGGGCGAGCCCGGCGACAGCCGGTCGCTGACCTACAACGACCTCCTCGCCGAGGTCTCCCGCGCCGCGAACACCTTCACCGAGCTCGGCCTGGTCGCCGGCGATCGCGTCGCGATCTACATGCCGATGATCCCCGAGGCCATCGTCACCATGCTCGCGTGCGCGCGCCTCGGCCTGACCCACTCGGTGGTGTTCGGCGGCTTCTCGTCGTCGGCGCTGCGGTCGCGCATCGACGATGCGCAGGCCAAGCTGCTCGTCACCGTGGACGGGCAGTGGCGGCGCGGCCAGGCCGCGCCGCTCAAGAACGCCGCCGACGAGGCCGTCGCCGACGCAAAGTCGATCGAGCACGTGCTGGTCGTCGCGCGCACCGGCATCGACGTGGAGTGGACCGAAGGGCGAGACCTGTGGTGGCACGAGACCGTCGAGAAGGCCTCCCCCGAGCACGAAGCGCAGCCGTTCGACTCCGAGCACCCGCTGTTCATCCTGTACACCTCGGGCACCACGGGTAAGCCCAAGGGCATCATCCACAGCTCGGGTGGCTACCTGACGCAGGCGTCGTACACCCACCACTACGTCTTCGACCACAAGCCGGGCAAGGACGTCTACTGGTGCACCGCCGACATCGGCTGGGTCACCGGCCACAGCTACATCGTCTACGGCCCGCTGAGCAACGGTGTCACCCAGGTCGTCTACGAGGGCACCCCCAACTCGCCGAACGAGCACCGGCACTTCGAGATCATCGAGAAGTACGGGGTGTCGATCTACTACACCGCCCCGACGCTGATCCGCACGTTCATGAAGTGGGGTCGCGAGATCCCCGACGCCCACGACCTGTCGTCGATCCGTCTGCTCGGCAGCGTCGGCGAGCCGATCAACCCGGAGGCGTGGCGCTGGTACCGCGAGGTCATCGGCGCGGATTCGGCCCCGATCGTCGACACCTGGTGGCAGACCGAGACCGGCGCGATCATGATCTCGCCGCTGCCCGGCATCACGGCCACCAAGCCCGGCTCGGCGATGGCGCCGCTGCCCGGTATCTCCGCGAAGATCGTCGACGACGAGGCCACCCCGCTCGGCGCGGGCGGTAACGGCTACCTGGTGCTCGATCAGCCGTGGCCGGCGATGCTGCGCGGCATCTGGGGCGACGAGCAGCGTTACCGCGAGACCTACTGGTCGCGCTACGCCGAGCAGGGCTGGTACTTCGCCGGCGACGGTGCGCGTTACGACGACGACGGAGCGCTGTGGGTGCTCGGCCGCGTCGACGATGTCATGAACGTCTCCGGTCACCGCATCTCCACCTCGGAGGTCGAATCCGCGCTCGTGTCGCACCCGTCTATCGCCGAGGCCGCGGTCGTCGGCGCGGCGGACGAGACCACCGGCCAGGGCATCGTCGCGTTCGTGATCCTGCGCGAGCACGTCGAGAACACCGGCGACACGCTCATCAAGGAACTGCGCGATCACGTGGCGGTGGAGATCTCCCCGATCGCCAAGCCCCGTCAGATCACCGTTGTGCCGGAACTGCCGAAGACCCGGTCGGGCAAGATCATGCGCCGCCTGCTGCGCGACGTCGCCGAGGGCCGCGAGCTCGGCGACACCTCGACGCTCGTCGATCCGGCCGTCTTCGACGCGATCCGCGGCAAGTAGCCGACCGCGAAAGGCCCCTTCCGGATCGGATCCGGAGGGGGCCTTTCGCGGTCGGTACGACTACACCTCGTCGAGCGACCGGTCGCGGGTCTCCTTGACGACGAGCAGCGCGACGAAGGTCGTCGCCGCGGCGATCAGCAGGTAGATGCCCACCCAGCCGACGCCGTAGCTCGTGGCCAGCCACGTCGCGATGAAGGGGGCCACCGCGGCACCGAGGATGCTCGACACGTTGTACGAGATTCCGGAACCCGTGTAGCGGACGTTGGTCGGGAACAGCTCGGGCAGGATCGCACTCTGCGGCCCGAAGGTCAGACCCATGAGCAGCATGCCGACGATGAGGAAGAACAGCATGCGTCCGGAGCTCATGCCGTCGCTCGACAGCAGGAACTGGAAGCACAGGCCGAACACCATGATCGCGCCCGTGACGACCAGCAGGGTCGAGCGGCGACCGTAGCGGTCGGCGAGCCACCCGGCGACGGGAACCGCCGCGGCGAAGAACAGCACCGCGACCAGCTGCAGCACGAGGAAGTCCGCGTACTGGAAACCGGCACCGTGGCCACCTTCCTCGGGGGTCTTGCCCGTTCCGAAGCTCAAAACCCAGGTGGTCATGATGTAGAAGAGCGTGTACGTCGCGAGCATGACGAAGGTGCCGATGATCAGCTCACGCCAGCTGTTCTTGAACACCTCGGCGAGAGGCGTCTTGACCTTCTTGCCCTCGGCGACGGCCTTGGCGAAGACCGGCGTCTCTTCGAGCTTGAGCCGCACGTACAGCCCGATGATCACCATGATCGCGCTGAGCAGGAACGGAATGCGCCAGCCCCATTCGAGGAAGGCGCTCGACAGGTCGGGGTCGCCGTTGTCGTGGCCGAGCGCCAGCGTGATGATCAGGAACAGGCCGTTGGCGCCGATGAAGCCGATGGGTGCGCCGAGCTGCGGCCACATCGCCGCCCAGGCGCGCTTGCCGGGTTCGGCCGTCTCGGTGGCGAGCAGCGCCGCACCCGACCACTCCCCACCGAGACCCAGGCCCTGGCAGAAGCGCATGAGCGCCAGCAACGCCGGTGCGATGAGCCCGGCCTGGTGATAGGTCGGCAGCAGGCCGATGAGGAAGGTCGCGATGCCCATCGTCAGGAGCGAGCCGACGAGCGTGACCTTGCGGCCGATGCGGTCGCCGAAGTGCCCGAAGACGACGGATCCGACCGGGCGGGCGACGAAAGCGATACCGAAGGTCGCGAGGGAGGCGAGCAGCGCGGTCGTGCTGTTGCCCTGCGGGAAGAACAGGTGCGGGAAGACCGAGACGGCGGCTGTCGCATAGATGTAGAAGTCGTAGAACTCGATGGACGTGCCGACCATGCTGGCGACGACGATGCGCCGGCGCGGAACGCCTGCGACGAGCGAGGAACCCCCGTCCTCGACTCCGACCGATGTGCTCACTGAACCATCCCCACTACTCCACTCACATTCTGAGACCAGATCCCACTTACTAGGAAAGTGAACACCCGAGTTTCCGCCCACCGCAAATCGGACACCCCTACGGACGCCCTCCGTCCGGCGTTAGACTCTTCCCCGGTGTACCGGGAAGTCTGGTCGGCGACGGTTCGCCCGTGCCCGTATCCGCCCAGCGAAAGACGCCCGTGTCCGACACCTCCTCACCCACCTGGACCGCACCTCTGGGTCGCTTCCTCCGCACCGAGACGGTCGGCGGTTCACTGCTGCTCATCGCCGCAGCGATAGCGCTGATCTGGGTCAACTCCCCCTTCGGCGACTCCTATCTCGCTCTGCGGGACTTCGAGATCGGCCCGGAGTTCCTGCACCTGCACCTCTCGGTCGGCGACTGGGCCAAGGACGGCCTGCTCGCCGTCTTCTTCTTCGTCGCGGGCCTCGAACTCAAGCGCGAACTCGTCACAGGCGAACTCGCCGATCGCAGGAAGGCGATCCTGCCCGTGATCGCCGCATGCGGCGGCGTGATCCTTCCTGCCGTCATCGCAGCCGTCGTGGGCTGGGGTGCGCCGGGAATGGACCGGGGTTGGGCGATCCCCGTCGCGACCGACATCGCCTTCGCTCTCGGCGTGCTCGCCCTCACCGGTTCGCGCATCCCCACCAGCGCCCGGGTGTTCCTGTTGAGCCTGGCGGTCGTCGACGACCTCATCGGCATCGCGCTCATCGCGATCCTGTTCACCTCGGGACTCGCCGTCGCGTGGCTGCTCGCCACAGTGGCCGCAGCGGCGGCATACTGGTTCGCGCAGCAGAAGCGCATCACCACGCCGTGGTTGTATGTGCCGCTCGCACTGTTCACCTGGTACGCCATGCACAACGCAGGCATCCACGCGACCGTCGCCGGGGTCCTCCTCGGCCTGCTCACCCGTGTCCGCACCGATCCCGGGGAGGACTACGCACCCGCCGAGCGGCTGGTCCACCACATCCAACCGTGGTCCGCCGGTCTGTGCGTCCCGCTGTTCGCCCTGTTCGCATCCGGTGTACCCATCGGTGCGGAGATGCTCGGCCAGGTGTTCACCGATCCTGTCGGCCAGTCCGTCGTCCTCGGACTGCTCCTCGGCAAGACCGTCGGGATCTTCGGCGCCACCTGGATCTCGATCCGGCTCGGTCTCGCCACCCGCCCGACCGGGCTGATGTGGGGAGACGTGCTCGCGCTCGCCGTGATCGGCGGCATCGGGTTCACGGTGAGCCTGCTCATCGCCGAACTTTCGCTCGGCGACATCCACGGTGGCGAGCCCGCCGAGATCGCCAAGGCCGCCGTGCTGGTGACATCATTGATCGCCTCTGTCCTCGGGTCGGCGCTACTGTTACGGCGTGGGCGCGCCCACCGCCAACGGAACGAACCAACCGAAGGGGTCGAGTAGTGAGCGTGACGAACGCGAATCGTCCGGAGAACGGAGTCCCGTCGAGCATTTCGGGCATCCCGTTGACGAAGGTGGACGCTCCGACACCCCGCGATGCCAGTGTGGGCGAACTGGTACGCGACGCAGCGACACAGCTGTCCACACTGTTCCGCGCCGAAGTCCAGCTCGCCAAGGCCGAGGTGACCGGCGAGGTCAAGAAGGGCGTGCAGGGCAGCCTGTTCTTCATCCTCGCGCTCGCCGTGCTGACCTTCAGTTCGTTCTTCTTCTTCTTCTTTCTCGCCGAACTCCTCGATGTCTGGGTGGCGCGCTGGCTCGCCTTCCTCATCGTCTTCCTGATCATGCTGGTGGTGACGGGCCTGCTGGCCCTGATCGGCTATATGCGGGTCCGGAAGCTGCGCGCACCGAACAAGACCATCGACTCGCTCAAGCAGACCGCGTCGATCCTCCCGAGCAGCCAGGACGGACACGATGCGGACGGCCCGCGCCACGCCGCGCCGCGCCGCGTCACCCGCTGACGAACCGGAAGAGCCAGTGCCCGTCCCCGACCCGTCCACGGTCCGGTATCCCGGACCGTGGACGCATCGAGACATCCACGCCAACGGCATCCGCTTCCATGCCGTCGAAGCCGGTCCGCACGACCCGGACACACCTCTCGTGGTGTTCGTGCACGGCTTCGCCGACCTGTGGTGGTCGTGGCGTCACCAGCTCACCGCCTTCGCCGATCTCGGCTACCGGGCGGTCGCGGTGGACCTGCGTGGTTACGGCGACACGGACAAGCCGCCCCGCGGATACGACGGCTGGACGCTCTCGAACGACATCGCGGGACTGATCCGCGCGCTCGGGCACACCGAGGCGGTCCTCGTGGGCCATGCCGACGGGGGCCTCGTGTGCTGGGCGACCGCGGTGATCCATCCGCATGTCGTGCGGGCCATCGCGGTCGTCGACTCCCCGCACCCCATCTCGCTGCGCGACGCGACCCTGCGCGACCGCGCGCAACGCAAGGCTCTGGTGCCGACCTTCCTCGCCTACCAGCTGCCGTGGCGTCCCGAACGGAAGCTGGTTCGCGACAATGGCCTGGAGATCGAACGGCTGATGCGTGTGCGGTGCGGCCCGGACTGGCGACGCACCGACGAGTTCGCCGATGTCGTCGACCGGCTGCGCACCGCGATCCGCATCCCGGGCACGGCGCACCTGACCCTCGAATACCAGCGCTGGGCGTTCCGCAGCCAGTGGCGTCCCGACGGTCGCCGCTTCATGAAGGCCATGGACGTCGAGCTCACCCTGCCGATCCTGCAGCTGCACGGCGCGCTGGATCCCTACGTGCTCGCCGCGACCCTCCGACGCTGCGTGCGGCACGCCCCCGGACGGATCCTGAGATTCGTCGACGGGGCCGGCCACTACGCCCATCAGGAGAAGCCCGAAGCGGTGACGGCACTGCTCGCCGACTTCGTCCGCGGACTCGACTGATCTGCCCGTCTTCCGGACGGGCCGGCGTCAGACGATGCAGGCGCCGGTCGCGACCGGCTGATTCACCCCGGCCATCTCCAGCTGCCGGCTCACCTCTGCACCGGTGAGAACGAAACCGGTGTCGGTGTTGTCGACCGCCGCGCCGAAGACCATGCCGAGGACATCGCCGGACGGATCGACCAGCGGACCCCCCGAGTTGCCCTGCCGGATCGTGCCGCGCACCGTGTACACCTCGCGTTCGACGGTGCCGCCGCGGTAGATGTCCGGGCCCTGCAGGTCGAGCGTCTCGCGGATCCGCGCCGCGCTCGCTGTGTACGGACCGCCGCCCGGGTAGCCGAGCACGATCGCGTCGTCACCCGACTCCGCCGGCTCCGGGGCGAAATCCAGCGGCTGCGCGGTCAGTCCCGGCACCGCGAGGATCGCGACGTCCACCTCCGGATCGAACAGCACGACGGTCGCTTCGAGCGGGCCGCCGTCCGTATCGACGGTCACCGCTGCGGTTCCGGCCACGACGTGCGCGTTCGTCATCACCCGTTCGGGGGCCACGACGAAACCGGATCCTTCCAGTGCCTTCTGGCAGCTGGGTGCGACACCGTTGATGCGCAGCACGCTCGTCTGCAGCCGGGCCGGGACCGATCCTTCGAGGAGACCGCCGTCGGGTGCCTCCACCTCGGCGATCGGGGTACGCCCGAACGGCCCGATCACCTCGGGCAGACCCGAGGTGTCGAGCAACGCCGAGAACTCGTTGGGGATCGCACGCATCCAGTCGGGGGCGACATCGTCGACGGTCCCGAGCACCTGGGATCCCCGCACGGCTGCGGAGACGGCGGGCTGGGTCGTGGCGGTCAGCGGGATGGCGAGCAGCCACGCGGCGACGAGCACCGCGACCGATTGCAGACCGGCACCGACGACGCTGTCGACCGCCCGCGCACCCGGACTGTGGATGCCGCTGCGCGCGGCACGTCCGAGCACCATGCCGGCCACCTCGCCGATCACCACCAGCACCACGATCAGACCGATGCCGGCAAGGATGCGCATGCGCGCATCGTCGATGTGCACGAGCACGTGCGGGGCGATGAGGATGCCCGCGACCGCACCGAGCAGCACACCCAGGAAGGCCAGCGCCGAGGCGACGGCGCCCTGCCGGAGCCCGGAGGACGCGGCGATCAGGACGATCACCACGATGATCAGATCGATCCAGCCCGATCCGGTCATGATTCGACCACCCCCGTCTCCAGTTCGGCGAGTACGACGTCGAGGTCACGGACGTCGTGGTGATCCCACTCGATCTCCCACCCCGATACCGCGAACAGACCCGCGAGCACACCCGCGGTGAAACCCCAGACCAGCATCCCGTCCACCTGGAAGGCCGGGCCCTGATAGCCCAGACGGTGCCGGACCTGGAAACGGTTGTCGGGGTCGAGCAACTCGTGCAGCGACACCCGGACCACGCGGGTCGCCTCCTTCGGATCGACCACTCCGACCGGGCTCGGGGTCTCCCAGTAGGCGACCACGGGAGTCACGTCGAAGCCGGAAGGCGGGATGAACAGTTCGGGGAGCACGGCGAGCGGCCGGACCCCGGACGGATCCAGGCCGGTCTCCTCCTCCGCTTCACGAAGTGCGGTGTGGATGGCGCCGTAGTCCTCGGGATCGGCGGCGCCTCCGGGAAAGGCCACCTGCCCGCTGTGCTGCCGCAGCGTCGCGGCGCGCTGGGTGAGCAGGACGTCGGCGTCGGCGGGAAGTCCGCCGCGGGCCATCGGATCGGCCTCCGGCGACCCGCCGAACAACACCAGCACCGAGGCCTGCCGCACCCGCGCGTCGCGCGGGGCGCGACGGTTCAGGATCGGGTTGAGACCGTGCGGGTCGGTCGGCGACACCGAGGCGACACGCCGGAGCCATTCGGGGATCATGCGGCCACCCCCAGATGCTCCTCGACGACCGAGGCGACCTCGTCGGCCGACCGGAACGGGATGGGGAGCACGGCGGCGACCGACCCGTCGGCGCGGAGCAGCACCGTCACGGGAAGGACGGCGGGCGCGCCGACCGCGGCCTGTACGCGACCCGAGCCGTCCTGCACACCCGGCAGGTGCACGTCGTAGTCGGCGAGCCGGCCGAGGGCGTTCGACTCGTTCGGGTCGGTGTGGACGGTGACGACGGTGACCTCCTCGCCCACCCGGGCGGCGTAGTCCTGGAGGACCGGCAGTTCCTCGGCGCAGGGAGCGCACCACCAGGCCCACAGGTTCACCACGGCGGGCTTTCCGGCGAGGGCGGCCGCGAGGTCGACGGAGGATCCGTCGCTCACGCACTCGAAGACCAGACCGGCGAGCGGACCGGCGGGAGCGGGCGTGGACCCGCCCGGCTGCGGGCACGGATCGAGTGCGGCGGTCTCCCGCAGCGGAGCGAGGGCCTGCGCGCCGTCCTGGGGCCGGCGGTCCATGGGTGCGGTCGAGGGTGCGGCCGGTCCCGGGCCGGTGGCCGGCGGAGGGTCGCTGCGGTCGCGCGGCCAGATGGCGACGATCAATGCGATGACGACGACGAGAGCTGCCAGGCTCCAGCGGCCTGCTGTGGAAGGACGCACTCCGTCACCGCCCGGCCAGCTCGAGCAGGTGCTCGGTCTCCGGTCCCTTCACCAGCGTGGCCGCGGTCTGCGGATCGGTGGGCCCGGTCCCGTAGGAGGGGCAGTCCTTCGCGAGGACACACACCCCGCATGCCGGCTTGCGTGCGTGGCACACGCGCCGACCGTGGAAGATCACGCGATGGGACAGCAGCGTCCATTCCTTGCGCTCGATGAGCACACCCACCGCGTGCTCGATCTTGACCGGGTCGGTCTCGTCGGTCCATTCCCAGCGACGCACGAGCCGCTGGAAGTGGGTGTCGACCGTGATACCCGGCACATCGAAGGCGTTACCGAGGATGACGTTGGCGGTCTTGCGGCCGATGCCGGGCAGCGCGACGAGATCCTTCAGCCGGGCCGGAACCTCGCCGTCGTGCCGCTCGAGCAGAGCCTGGCCGAGACCGATGAGCGAGTTGGCCTTGTTGCGGTAGAAGCCGGTCGAGCGGATGTACTCCTCGAGCTCGGCGCGGTCCGCCTCCGCGTACGCGCGGGCGTCGGGATACCGGGCGAACAGAGCGGGGGTCACCTGGTTGACCCGCACATCCGTGCACTGCGCCGACAGGATCGTGGCGACGGCGAGCTCGAGCGGATTCGTGAAGTCCAGTTCGCAGTAGACGTGCGGAAAAGCCTCGGCGAGGCGCCGGTTCATCCGTCGCGCGCGACGGACGAGGGCCAGTCGCGACTCCGGTCCGCGAGCCTTTCCGTTCACTCGGCGCGGGGCCGTCTCGGGGCTCTCGGACTGGGAGGCATGCACCTGATCCACTCTACGTAAACACTCTCCCCAGGATCCGGCCCCGTGTCTCTTCCGAGATCTTTCCGGTGTTTACTTCCGGGTATGCAAGCTCTTGCTGTCGTCCTCTTCCCGGTGCTGCTCATGTTGTTCGCACTGTCCATGGAACGTGTCGAAGCGCGCTTGAGTCGGTTGTCCGTCCGTGAGCAGGAAGTGGAGGAGTTCCTCGACAAGGCGGACCAGGCCGATGTCGCGGCACTCGCTCGGGAAGGTTTCCCCGGGGCCCTGGCCCGCTTCCAGCGTCGCCGGCGCCGCGGACCGAGCGCCGACGGAGCGGATGATTCGGACGACCATCTCCGCGCGCGCCGCGCCAGCTGAACGACTACCTGCCGGTAGCCTCGAAGTGCCGATGATCGGTTTCGTCGACCGCTTCCGTGGTATCGGTCACTCACTCGTGCAGCGCGCACGATAGACTGGGCGCTCGTACGCCTGACAGGTGACCTGCCCGGGAAGTCCGTCGACGTGCAGACCCGGCAGTAGATGACGAATCATTCCCAAAAGGAGCGCACGTGGACGAGGTCCTGGCCAGAGCAGGCATCTTCCAAGGAGTCGAGCCCTCGGCGGTTGCGGCGCTGATCAAAGAGCTTCAGCCTGTAGATTTCCCGCGCGGCCATGTCATCTTCAACGAGGGTGAACCCGGCGACCGGCTGTACATCATCGTCTCCGGCAAGGTGAAGCTCGGGCGTCGCTCGCCCGACGGCCGCGAGAACCTCCTGACGATCATGGGCCCGTCCGACATGTTCGGCGAGCTGTCGATCTTCGACCCGGGTCCACGCACCTCCACCGCCACCACCGTCACCGAGGTGCGTGCCGTGAGCATGGACCGCGACGCGCTCAAGGCATGGATCGACCAGCGCCCCGAGATCGCCGAGCAGCTCCTCCGCGTGCTGGCCCGTCGTCTGCGTCGCACCAACAACAGCCTCGCCGACCTGATCTTCACCGACGTCCCCGGTCGTGTCGCCAAGGCGCTGCTGCAGCTCGCTCAGCGTTTCGGCACCCAGGAGGCCGGCGCCCTGCGTGTCACGCACGACCTGACGCAGGAAGAGATCGCGCAGCTCGTCGGCGCGTCCCGCGAGACCGTGAACAAGGCCCTCGCCGACTTCGCGCACCGCGGCTGGCTGCGTCTCGAGGGCAAGAGCGTGCTGATCTCCGACTCGGAGCGTCTGGCGCGTCGCGCTCGCTGACCCACGGATCGCCGAAAGGCCGGGACGCTCTGCGTCCCGGCCTTTCGTGTGTCTCACCTCAGCCGGCCGTGGTTGCTCCGGTTCAGCTGTGGCTGCGCAGGTACTCCAGCTGCACGTTGACCGACTTCTCCGCCGCACCCCACAGCGAGGGGTCGACGTCGGCGTAGACGTGCTCGACGACCTGCCGCGCGGAGGCGTCGGTGCCGAGGGTTCGCAGTGCACCGCGCACCTGCTCGAGCCGGCCTTCCCGGTGTGCGAGGTACTCCCGCGCGATCGTCTCGAGGTCGGGCAGCTCGGGGCCGTGCCCGGGCAGCACCGTGTAGCCGCCGCCGAGTCCGATGAGCGACCTCAGCGACCGCAGGTAGTCGCCGAGGTCGCCGTCGGAGTCGTCGAGCACGGTCGTACCGCGGCCGAGGATGGTGTCGGCAGTGAGCACACTGCGGTCCTGTTCGATCACGAACGACAGCGAGTCGGCGGTGTGCCCCGGGGTCGCGACGACCCGGATGCGCAGACCCGCCGCCTCGACGACGTCGCCGTCGGACAGTTGCTGCCCACCGCCGTGGCGGTGTTCCGGCAGCACCGCGTGCACCGGGCATTCCGCGAGCTGCGAGAAACGCTCGGCACCCTCGGTGTGGTCGAAGTGGCGGTGACTGATGAGGGTCGCCGCCACCGGCACCTGCGCGATCCGCTCGAGATGCCCTTCGTCGAGGGGACCCGGATCGACCACGACGCACTCGTCGCTGCCGGGCGCCCGGAGGATCCAGGTGTTCGTTCCCTCGAGGGACATGATCGAGGGGTTCTCGGCCAGGATCACCGCGGCGTTCTCGGTGACCTGCCGCAACTGCGCGTAGGCGGGGTGGACCAGCGCCATCACTTGTGCCTCTCGTGTCGGGTCCGTCGGGAGCCGCCCTCGGTCGGGGAGGGTGGCGTCAGCGTACTTCCACCATCAGCTCGACCTCGACGGGAGCGCCGAGGGGCAGTTCGGCGACGCCGACGGCCGAGCGGGCATGCGCACCGACCTCACCGAAGATCTCCCCGAGCAGTTCCGACGCGCCGTTGATGACGCCGGGCTGACCGGTGAAGCCCTCGGCGGACGCCACGAAGCCGACGACCTTCACGACGCTCGCGATGTTGTCGAGTCCGACGAGAGCATCAACGGCGGCGAGCGCGTTGAGCGCGGCGGTGCGGGCCGCGGTCTTCGCCTCCTCCGCCGACACTTCGGCACCCACCTTGCCGGTGTGCGTCAGCTTCCCGTCGACCAGCGGCAGCTGACCGGAGGTGTAGACGACGTCGCCGTTGCGGACGGCGGGCACGTAGGCCGCCACCGGGGCGGCGACCGGCGGCAGGGTGATGCCGAGTTCGGTCAGGCGTGCGCTCCAGGTGTTGTGCGACACGGGTCAGCCCTTCGGACGCTTGAGGTAGGCGACGTGCTGCTCACCGGTGGGGCCGGGCAGGACGGTGACGAGCTCCCAGCCGTCGGCACCCCACTGGTCGAGGATCTGCTTGGTCGCGTGCGTGAGCAGCGGCACGGTTGCGTATTCCCATGTGGTGGTTTCACTCATGTCCTGACCCTATCCGGCACCGTTCACCGTCCACGACTTATAGGCTCGTGATCGTGGCATCTCCGACATCACATTCCGGCGAATGGCCGGCAGGCGCCGCCCAGGCGCGACTGCACTTCGTGTCCGGCAAGGGTGGCACCGGGAAGTCCACCGTGGCCGCGGCGCTCGCGCTGGCGCTCGCCGCCGGAGGTCGCAAGGTCCTGCTCGTCGAGACCGAGGGACGTCAGGGCATCGCGCAGCTGTTCGACGTGCCGCCGCTCCCGCCGGTCGAGACGAAGATCGCGACCGCGCCGGGTGGCGGGGAGGTGTCGGCTCTCGCGATCGACATCGAGGCGGCCTTCCTCGAATACCTCGACATGTTCTACAACCTCGGATTCGCAGGTCGCGCGATGCGACGGATGGGGGCGATCGAGTTCGTGACCACGCTCGCGCCGGGTCTGCGCGACGTGATCCTCACCGGCAAGATCAAGGAGACGGTGGTGCGGACCGACGCGTCGGGTACCCCCGTCTACGACGCGGTCGTCGTCGATTCCCCGCCTACCGGCCGCATCGGCAGCTTCCTCGACGTCACCAAGGCCATGGCCGATCTCGCGAAGTCCGGTCCGATCCGGTCGCAGAGCGAGGGCGTGGTCCGGCTGCTGCACTCCGACCAGACCGTGGTCCACCTGGTGACCCTGCTCGAGGCTCTGCCGGTGCAGGAGACGGCCGACGCGGTGGACGAACTCGAGGCCGCCGATCTCCGGATGGGCACGGTGATCGTCAACCGCACCGCCCCCGAACACCTGCCCGAGGAACTCGTCGACGACGTCGCCGCCGGCCGCATCGCGGGGCCCGCGGTCCGGACGACCCTGGAGAAGGTGTCCATCAAGCTGTCCGACGACGATTTCGCCGGCCTGCTGACCGAGACCATCGAGCACGCCGCGGTACTCCAGGCGCAACAGGTGAGCGCCGCTCAACTCGACGAAGTGAAGGTGGCACGCATGTCCCTACCGGCCCTGGCCGACGGTGTCGATCTCGGTGGCCTCTACGAACTCGCCGACGCCCTCGCCGAGCAGGGTGTCCGATGAGCGCACCGATCCGGAAGGCCCTCGACGTCGGCCGCATCCTGGACGACCGCTCGTCCCGGGTGATCGTGTGCTGCGGATCGGGAGGTGTCGGCAAGACGACCACCGCCGCGGCGCTCGCGTTGCGCGCGGCCGAGCGGGGCCGCAGCGTCGTGGTGCTCACGATCGACCCGGCGCGGCGACTGGCGCAGGCCCTCGGGGTCGCCTCGCTCGACAACTCCCCGCAGAAGGTGGAGCTCGGGCCGGAGGCGAAGGGCGAGCTGCACGCGATGATGCTCAACATGCGTCGCACCTTCGACGACATGGTGCTCGAGCACTCGACGCCGGAGAAGGCGCAGCAGATCCTCGACAACCCCTTCTATCAGACCGTGGCGTCGTCCTTCTCCGGCACGCAGGAGTACATGGCGATGGAGAAGCTCGGTCAGCTCGCGCAGAGCGACGAGTGGGATCTCATCATCGTCGACACCCCGCCGTCCCGGAACGCGCTCGACTTCCTCGACGCTCCCCAGCGACTCGGAGCCTTCCTCGACGGCCGGATGATCCGGATCTTCACTGCACCCGGGCGTGGCTTCGGCCGCCTGGTGACCGGCGCGATGGGGCTCGCGCTCAAGGCGGTCTCGACGATCGTCGGGAGCCAGATGCTGTCGGACGCGTCGGCCTTCGTGCAGTCGCTGGACTCGATGTTCGGGGGCTTCCGCGAGCGCGCCAACCGCACCTACCGGTTGCTGCAGCAGCCGGGAACCCATTTCATGGTGGTCGCGGCACCCGAACCCGATGCGCTGCGCGAGGCGTCGTTCTTCGTCGAGCGACTCTCGGGCGATCGCATGCCGCTGTCGGGCCTGGTGCTCAACCGCACCCATCCGACACTGTCGGCGCTGCCGTCCGATCACGCCCTTGCCGCAGCGGACCAGCTCGCCGAGGAGGAGGGCGTGGACGCGAAGGCCGCGGAGGCCGTTCTCCGCATCCACGCGCACCGGGCCGTGATCGCCAAGCGGGAGCTGCGGTTGCTACGCAACTTCACCGCGGCGAATCCCGCCGTCCCCGTGGTCGGGGTGCCCTCGCTGCCCTTCGAGGTCTCGGATCTCGAGGCGCTGCGGGCGGTGGGTGAGCAATTGACCCGCGAGGCGTGATGTCTCGCGGGTCATGATCTCGGCGGTTCGTACCGGTGAGGTGGTGACTAGACCGCGCTCTGGTGCTGTCGCTGCGCCTGGAAGAAATCGGCCCAGGACTCGACCTCGGGATGCTGCTTGAGGAGAGCACGACGCTGCCGCTCCGTCATGCCTCCCCACACGCCGAACTCGACACGGTTGTCGAGGGCGTCCGCCCCGCACTCGAGCATCACCGGGCAGTGCCGGCAGATCACCGCAGCCTTGCGCTGTGCTGCGCCACGCACGAACAGTTCATCGGGATCGACTTCGCGGCAGCGAGCCTTGGAGACCCAAGCGATGCGCGCTTCGGCCTGATCGACGTCGAGTCGGGTCGTCGGGGTGGTCATGTGCATTCAGTTGCCCCTTTACTTTCCGAACGCCGGTTCGCGGTGTTCGAGGTCTGCGCCGCCCGTGTGCCGCGACGGCGCGAAACCTGCCCGTCAAGGTGTTATCTGCGTCACACTGATGTCTCAATCTAGGTAAACTGATGCCCACGCGCAAGGCGAACGAAACCTTTTCTGGTACGTACGTACAAAGTTGCACGTCGGAGGCGTTTTCACAGCGCCCGTCGTGCCACGCCCGCTCCCTGGAAACGGCCGGCCGGTCCCCCGCCACGTAGTGTGTAGGCGTGTCGATCCGAAGAACGGTGGCGAAGCTCGCTGGTTGCACGGCCCTCGGCGGCGTTCTCGTAGCAGGGATGCTCTTCCCCGCAGCGGGTGGATTCGGGTACGTCTCGAACCGCGCCGCGGACACCGTCGACAACAGTTCCGCAGAGCTCGTCGAAGGTGTCGTCCCAGCCGTGACGACCATGGTCGACAAGGCGGGCGAGCCGATCGCGTGGCTCTACGACCAGCGTCGCTTCGAGGTGCCCAGCGACCAGATCTCCAACGAGATGAAGCTGGCGATCGTCTCGATCGAGGACAAGCGGTTCCCCGAGCACCAGGGCGTCGACTGGCAGGGCACGATCCGCGCGTTCCTCACCAACACCACGAGCGGTCAGGTCGAGCAGGGCGCCTCCACGATCGACCAGCAGTACGTCAAGAACTACCTGCTGCACGTGATCGCGAAGACCGACGCCGAACGCCGCGCGGCGATCGAGACGACGCCGGCCCGCAAGATCCGTGAGATCCGCATGGCGCTGACCCTCGACGATCAGCTCACCAAGGACGAGATCCTCACCCGCTATCTGAACCTCGTCCCCTTCGGCAACGGGTCGTTCGGCATCCAGGACGCCGCCCAGACCTACTTCGGCATCGACGCGAAGGACCTGAACATCCCGCAAGCCGCGATGCTCGCGGGCATGGTGCAGTCCAGCTCGGCGCTGAACCCGTACACCAATCCCGACGGTGTGCTCGCCCGTCGCAACATCGTGCTCGACACGATGATCGACAACATTCCGGAGCGCGCCGACGAGATCCGCGCTGCGAAGGAACTGCCGCTCGGCGTGCTGCCCGAGCCCAACACGCTCCCCCGCGGCTGCATCGCCGCCGACGACCGCGGCTACTTCTGCGAGTACGCGCTGCAGTACCTCGAGAACTCCGGCCTGTCGCGCGAGCAGATCGACCGGGGCGGATATCTCATCCGCACGACCCTCGACCCCGAGGTCCAGAACTCCGTCAAGGAGTCGCTCGACCGGTTCACCAGCCCCACCGTCGACGACGTGGCCTCGGTGATGAACGTGATCGAGCCGGGCCAGGATTCGCACAAGGTCCTCGCCATGGGGTCGAGCCGCAAGTTCGGTCTCGACGCCGAGGCCAAGGAGACGGTCCAGCCGCAGCCCTACTCGCTGGCCGGTCACGGCGCCGGGTCGATCTTCAAGATCTTCACCGTCGCCGCCGCCATGGAACAGGGTCTCGGCACCTCTGCCGTGCTCGACGTCCCGTCCCGCTACAACGCCCGCGGTCTGGGCGACGGCGGTGCCCGCGGTTGCCCGGCCAACTACTACTGCGTCGAGAACGCCGCCCCCTATCCGTCGCGACTGTCGGTGACCGACGCGCTGGCACAGTCGCCGAACACGGCGTTCGTCAAGCTCATCGAGGCCACCGGCGTCGACGCGGTTGTCGACATGTCGGTGCGCCTGGGCCTGCGGTCGTACCTGCAGCCCCGCACCTCCGGCTTCGGCGACCAGTCGATGGCCGAGATGCAGAAGGACCAGCACCTCGGGTCGTACACGCTCGGCCCGACGTGGATCAACGCGCTGGAGCTGTCGAACGTCGCGGCGACACTCGCCTCGCACGGCAAGTGGTGCCCGCCCAGCCCGATCGAGGAAGTGTTCGACCGCGAGGGCAAGCCCGTGCCGATCACGCAGCAGGCGTGTGAGCAGGTGGTCGAGCCCGGCCTCGCCGACACCCTCGCGACGGCGATGAGCAAGGACACCTCCGCCGGCGGTACCGCTTCGGGTGCCGCGGGGTCGGTGGGCTGGAACCTGCCGGTCGCGGCGAAGACCGGTACGACGGAGTCGCACATGTCGTCGGCCTTCCTCGGCTTCACCAACCGGTTCGCCGGTGTGGTCTACACCTACGGCGACTCCCCCACCCCCGGCCAGATCTGCTCGGGTCCGGTCCGCCCCTGCTACGACGGCAACCTCTTCGGCGGTACCGAACCGGCGCGGACGTGGTTCTCGGCGATGCTGCCGGTGGCGAACAAGTTCGGTTCCATCGAGCTGCCCGCCCCCGATCCCCGGTACGTCCGCGGCGCGGGCAACGCCCAGGTTCCGGACGTGACGGGCCTGTCGAAGGACCGCGCTGTGCAGCGACTGCAGGACGCCGGATTCTCGGTCTCGGAGGCCACGATCGCCGGTGAGGAACGCGCCGGAACGGTGACGGGTACGTCCCCGAGCGGCTCGGCCGTCCCGGGATCGACGGTCACGCTGTTCATCAGCGACGGATCGGTCCGCGTGGCTCCCACCACGAGCGCCACCCCGGCCCGCCCGCGCGACCGCGAGGTGCCCGACACGACCCGCCGGTCGACGCCCGCGCCCATCCCGGGACGTGAGCTCGAGCAGAGCGAGTCGAGTCCGCCGGCGGAGGAGGAGTCCACTCCCACGACGACACCGAGCCGCCCCGACAACTGAGCCGCAGGGCTTCCGTTCGGTTACAGGCGTGAACGCACGGCTGCGGACAGGCGCTTGCCGTCGGCCTTGCCTGCCGCGATCTCGGTAGCGGCCTTCATCACCTGGCCCATGTTCTTCGGACCCGGCCGCGCGCCGAGTTCCTCCGCGACGCGCGCGAGGGCGGTGTCGACGACATCGACGAGCTCGGCATCGGTCAGCGGGGTGGGCAGGTACTCGTCGATGATCCGCGCCTCGGCGTGCTCCTTGGCCGCGAGCTCGCCGCGTCCGTTCTCGGTGTAGATCTCGGCGGCCTCGCCGCGCTTCTTCGACTCCTTCGCGAGGACCTCGAGCACCTCGTCGTCGGACAGCTCACGCGCCTCCTTGCCGGACACCGCCTTGTTCCGGATCGCTGCGAGCAGCATCCGGAGCGTCTCGGTCCGCAGCTTGTCCTTGTCCTTCATCGCTGCGGTCAGGTCCGTCCGCAGCCTGGATTCGAGGGAGGATGTGGTGTCGCTCATGCCGGAAACGCTACGCGGGGCAGGCGAACCACGTGCGAGGTCCACGCACGGCGGTACGCTGGAGAAGTGCCTGACCTGTCTGCAATTCGCCGCGTAACCCTCGGTGCTGCCGGCGCCGCCGCTCTCGGCCTCGGTTACGCCACGCTGATCGAACGGAACGCGTTCACTCTTCGCGAGGTCACGGTGCCGGTGCTCGCGCCCGGCGCGTCGACACTGCGGGTCCTGCACATCAGCGACCTGCACATGACTCCCAACCAGAAGCTGAAACAGAACTGGTTGCGCGAGCTCGACGGCCTCGAGCCCGACCTCGTCGTGAACACGGGCGACAACCTGTCGCATCCGAAGGCCGTTCCGGCCGTCGTCCAGGCGCTGGGCGGACTCCTCGCCCGCCCGGGTCTGTTCGTCTTCGGGAGCAACGACTACTTCGCTCCCGTGCTGAAGAACCCGCTCGCCTACTTCGACAAGGAGCACGACCGCGTCTACGGTCCTCCGCTCCCGTGGGGCGACCTGCGTGCGGCGTTCACCGAGCGTGGCTGGCAGGACATGACGCACGTGCGCCGCGACATCGAGGTCGGCGGCGTGCGCATCGCCGTCGGTGGTGTCGACGACCCGCATCTCGACCGCGACCGGTACGAGACGATCGCCGGCGCGGCCGATCCCTCGGCCGATCTGCGGCTGGGCATGACGCACTCCCCCGAGCCGCGGGTGCTCGATCGCTTCGCCGAGGACGGCTACGACCTCGTCCTCGCGGGCCACACCCACGGCGGTCAGCTGTGCCTGCCGTTCTACGGCGCGCTGGTGACCAACTGCGGGATCGACCGGTCGCGGGTGAAGGGCGCGTCGCGCTGGGGTGCCCGCATGCGACTGCACGTCTCTGCGGGCATCGGCACCTCGCCGTTCGCTCCTGCCCGGTTCTTCTGCCGTCCGGAGGCCACTCTGCTCACCCTCGTTCCGGCCTCGCGCGACACCGCGCAGCAGGCCAGCGGTGATGCGGCCGAGCGCGCCGGGTTACGTCGCTGACCAGCCGATTTAATCTTCTGCGGCCTCGTGTTGTAAGCTGACCGAGGTTCAATACGGGGTGTGGCGCAGCTTGGTAGCGCGCTTCGTTCGGGACGAAGAGGTCGTGGGTTCGAATCCCGCCACCCCGACTCGTGGAAGAACTCGTCAGGGCACTTTCTCCTCACGGAGAAGGTGCCCTGACTGCATTCTCGGTCCCGACGTGACTTCCGATGAATCCGAGTGACAAGAGCGGTCTCGACCGATGGGCGACGAATGGCGGATCGTTCACGAACATCAATCCGTCCCGTTCCTCTTGGACGGTTCGTTCTTCGCCGCCATCGCCTCACGGAGTAGCCCTCTCGATCTGCGCCCGCGAGGAAAGCGAGCACCGTTCATCAGCAAAAGATTCTTCAAGTTTGTTTTGAGCCTGAAAAACAGACTTATATGCCCTAAACTGAAACGCGGCACCGCACTCGCGAGACGCTCCGGCTCCGGTCGGGGGGAACGGAAATCAGCGGATGACGCGACGACACAGGGCCTCCCAGCAGGACGCGCCGGAGAACTCCGGAGGTTCCACCCTCACCAGGCCACGACCACGGCGACGACGGTGGCTCGCCGTCCTCGTGCTCGTCGCGTGCGCGTTCGTCGCCGCGGGAGTGCCCGTCTACGTGGCCCCGCAGATCGAGATCGAGAACCTCAGCCCGTATCGCCGGGCCGATGCGATCTTCGTCCTCGGCGGTGCGATCTACGAGCGCTATCCCTACGCGCTCGAACTCGCACTCGAAGGCTTCGCACCCGAGGTCGTGGTGTCGAATCCCAACGGCACGAAGGACGTCTGGTTGACGGACCTGTGCGACCACCCGCGTTACGAATTCCCCGTCACGTGCTTCGAGCCGGATCCGCCGACCACGCGCGGTGAAGCGATGGAACTGCGTCGACTCGCGGAGCAGCGCGGCTGGGAGAGCGTCATCGTCGTGACCTTCGTGCCGCACGTCTCCCGCGCACGCTTCATCCTCGACCGATGTTTCGACGGCGAGCTCATCATGGCCGCCAGCCCTGCCGACATCGCCCTGTCGTACTGGGCGTGGGCGTATGCCTACCAGACCGCCGGCTATATGCGGGCCTTCTCGCACACGGGGTGCTGAGGCAGGCCGACTGCTGCGGCGCATCCCGGTCCTGACGAGCTACTCGCGTGCACCGTGAAACATCGGAGCCGTTCCCTTCGATGTGTCCGTAGCGCTCGATATCGCGCGCACGACCGACACTGGAACGAAGGTGCCCCGATGGATTTCCCGGTTCTCGTCAAGGGGCAGAACATGCCGCTTCCGACAGACGTCTCGCAAGTCGACATCGTCCTGGGATGGACGGAAGCGGACACCGAGGTCGATGCCTCGGCGTTGCTCCTCGCGGATTCGGGCAAGGTGAGGTCCGACGCGGATTTCGTCTTCTACAACCAGCCGGAATCGGCCGACGGTTCCGTCCGTTTTCTGGGGAACGGAGCGACGGAGGAAGGCGCGCAGGCACGTATCAGCATCGATCTCGCGACGGTGCCCGACGATGTACACACGATCGCCTTGGCAGGAAGCCTCTACGGCGGCACCTTCGGCGACCTCGGCAAGCTGACCCTGCGGGTCGTGGATCCGACAGGTCGCCCCGTGGCCGAGTACATCACTGCGGACGCGAACACCGAATCCGCATTCGTGTTCGGCGAGGTCTACCGCCGGGACAGCGTCTGGAAGGTCCGTGCGATCGGACAGGGATGGGCATCCGGTCTGGCCGGACTGGCACAGGACTACGGCGTGGAGGTGGACGACGCCACCGAGGACGACGACCGGACTCCTCCCTCGACGACTTCGGTCTCGTCAGATGAGGAAATCACCGTTCCTCCGCAGACTCCCGAGCCCGCTCCTGCCGCGACGACCGCCACTCCCGCACGAAAGCAGTCCGGCGTACGTACGACCAAACGAGCTGCCCGGAAGCCGAAGCCGATCACCTTCTCCCAAGCCGAGCAGGAGAGCTGGCAACCCGCGCGCCTCTTCTCCGTAGCCGGAATCGGTGCGGGTGACGAACAGGAACGTAGAGCGACTTCCGCGCTCGTCGCGACCATGCAGGCAGTGCCCCCGTTCGCTCGTGCCGTGTGCCTTCGTCTCGGCGCTCCCGCCGGCGCTTTCGAGGGTTACTTGGAGGTGCCGTACGAGCGAGGAGAATCGCGGGTGGTACCCGATGCGGTACTCAAGGTCGCGCGAGGAAACCGACGGTGGACGGCCCTGGTCGAGGTGAAGACGGGCAACGGCAAACTCAAGCGTGAACAGCTCGAGAACTACCTCGATGTCGCGCGTCGCAAGAAGTACGACGTCGTCGTCAGCATCTCCAACGACATTCCCGCGTCTGCGGGGGAACTGCCCGTCGCAGTGGACCGGCGCAAGCTCACCAAGGTCTCGCTTCGGCACATCGCATGGGCGGAGATCGCTCACGAAGCACGCATGGTGCTGTCCCACGGCGAACTGGAGAGCGATCTCCAGGACTGGATCCTGCGTGAGTTCCTGCGCTATATCGATCACCCTCGCAGCGGGGTCTCGGAATTCGTCGATATGGGACGCCACTGGGTCGCTGTTCGCGACGCCGTCACCGCGGGCACACTCCGGGCCGGTGACTCCAAGGCGCTCGCCGTTGCGAGCACCTGGGTCGCGTTGGCTCGCCACCTGGCGCTCCGGTTCACCGCAGAACTCGGCGTCCCGGTGACCCATGTGCTGCCGCGCCGCTTCGCGACCGATCCGGACGCACGGAACGCCCACGTCGCCGACCGCCTCGCGACCGACGGAGTCTTCGAAGCCGTGCTGCGAATTCCGGATACCGCAGGTGATCTCGTGGTCTCGGCGGACCTGCGTACCAACAAGGTCCGCTGTCGCACGACCGTCGATGCACCTGACGAAGGGACATCACGCAAGCGGGTGTCGTGGCTGGTCAAGCAGTTGAAGACCGCACCTGGGAACGTGCAGCTCGAAGCGGTGTTCTCCGAGCGTGGCAACGAAGCGTGTGAACATCTCGACACCGTGCGTACCGACCCTCGAGTCCTCACCGAGGGTCGCGCCGGCGACATCGTGTCCTTCACTCTCGAGCAGACGTTCCCGCTGGGCAGCCGCCGCTCGTCCGGTACCGCGACCGGCTTCATCACGAGCGTGACGTCGTCGGCCGACGCCTTCTACGGCGAGGTGGTGCAGCCGCTACGGGTATGGGTTCCCGCCGCTCCCCAGCAGACGGAGCAGCCGGGACCGTTACCGATGGACTCCGACGAGGACTGATTCATCGTTCGTCGACGATCAGGGCAGCAGGCGGTCGAGGAACCGGTTGCTGAACACCCGATGCGGGTCGTACTGCTCGAAGGCCGCGAGCGCGGCGTCCCAGCCCTGCCCGGACGGCAATCCGGTGCGGTACATGGCCGGCACCGTGTCCCCGAGGAAATCGGGGTCGCGGTAGCCGCCCTGATCGTCGAACGCCCAGCCCTTCGACCACTCGGACCGGAAGGTTGCATAGTCGCCCGAGTAGTGGGCGGCCATCCACTGCTCCATCTCGCGGAAGAAGGCCGGCATCCCGGCCGTTCCGGGGATCGAGACCACGTTCATCCAGATCGCGGTGTCCCAGTCGGGCCGGTCGGGGCGGGGACGCACCGGCGACAGGTCGGGCACACCGGCGGCGTCGACGAGCACCTCGTCGGCGTCGTCGACCTTGCACAGACGTACCTCGAACGGCATGTTCACCGGGTACTGACCGAGCGAGGCGTAATGCGTCATCCGCTCGTGCAACCACGTCGTGAACTCGTTGATGACGCGGGCGATGTTGTCGCGTCTTGTCACGACGACACCGCCACCGGCGACCACGCGCAGGGTCGCGGCGCGCAGGTAGAACAGCAGGTCCTTGGACCAACCCCACAGATCGCTCGTGCCGGTCGCTGCGAGTCCCGCGGCCACTGCACCGAACTGCGACGCACCGAAGGCCGGTGTGACGCCCTGGGCACCGCGCACGACCTGGCCGAGCAGGTCGGTGAGTTCCTCGGGCAGGCTGTCCGAGAAATAGTAGTTGTACGGGCCCTGCACCTCACGGGAGGCGGCGGGCTTCTCCGGGGAGACCGACCAGATCTTGAGCCAGGGCGTCTCGGTGAAGGGGAACCAGATCGCCTCGACCCGCCCGTGCTCCTCGACGTAACGCTCGAAGGTGCGTCCCGGCGAGCCGGGCGGTGCGAACAGTTCGCGCCACGGGATGTCGGTGAAGCTCTGGCAGCGCACCCGGTAGTTCGCTCCGGCCTGCAGCGTCACCGAGGTGACGAAGGTGCGTCCGAGGTGGGCGAGCAGGGGTCCGATCTCCGGGTCGGCGCGGCGGAAGTCGCGGAGTTCGTAGGCACCGGCCGACGGGTTCCACACCACGGCGGTCAGGGCCAGGACGAGATTGGACAGGGAGCCGAACGACTGGCCGGGGATCACCGTCTCCCCCGCTGCCGGATAGGTGGCGCCGTGGGCACCGATCGACAGTGCCCCTGCGATGGAGATGTCGCCGATGGCGGGCGAGTTGGCCCAGCCGAGTCCGTTGGCTTCGAGCGCGGTGAGGATCGCTTCGATGCTCGCGCCACCGCCGGCCGTCACGCGCGGAGGTGCGGCGCCCGCGTCGACGACGACCTGGTTCAGCTGCGACATGGTGTCGACCAGCACGACGTTCTCGATGTCCTGCCCGGCCTCGAGGGTGAGCGGACTCCAGCTGTGCATCGATCCTCGGGGACGGATCCGGAAGCCGTGGGCGTGTGCCCAGTTCGCGAGGCGGACGACGTCGTCGGCGGTGCGCGCGGTCGCGGTCCACACCGCGTCGAACCGGATGGTCTTCGCCCAGTTGACGAACTGTTGCTGCGAGAGCGGGATGTCGGCCGGGAAGTCCGGCGGCGCGGGGATCGTCGCGGCCGGGTCGCCGAGCGGTACCGCACCCGCGAGCGTCCATCCCGTGCCTGCAAGGACAGCTGCTCCTGCGGCTGCTCCGAGAAGACCGCGACGACTGACGGTGGGACCAGAGGCTCGAACGCTCACGAGGGCGGGTTCCGTTCTGTTCTGCGGGCACGGACTCCGCAAAAATAGAACAAGTTCCCTTTATTCTCCAGCACCGCTACCGGTGTGCGGCACCTTCGCTCCAGAACGACAGGCCCGACGCCTCCAACGTGCCGAGGATGTGTTCGGGCGCGCCGTCGACCGACCAGACCGCCATCGCGACCGCCGCCACGGTGAGGGCCGGACCGAGGATGCCGAGTTCGAACGGGCCACCCGCACGGATGGACAACGCCGACGGCAGCTTGATCTCCCACCAGCGCGACCCGCGCCAGGGCACGAACGGCGCGAGGAAGGGGATGCCCTCCTTGGTGATGGCGTCGCCGAGACAGTGCGTCGCGCATCCGAGGGCCACCGCGACCCCCAGGCCAGTGGACGCGACCTCCTGCGGGAACCACGTCCACGACAGGATCGACAGTGCCGCCGCGCTCAGGGTGACGACCACCCATCCGCGCTTCTTCGCCCACGACCCGAACAGCCCGCGCAGCGCGAGACCGAGAGTGACGAACAGGACCCCGATGATCGCTTCCCTGCCGAAGCTCGCGACGAGCGCCGAGACTCCGGCGCCGAGCAGCGCCGCGAACAGCGCGGTGTGCGTCATGGTGCGGTGCCCGCCGCGCCGCTTCCGGTCGCGGCTGCCCTTGGTGAGCGAGTAGTAGCCGAGCGAGACCGCGTCGATGCCCTTGGCGAAGGTCTGGCTCACGGGTCCGAACGACCTCGCGACCGTCGACTGCGCCGTGTCGAGATCCGGAAGCAGGGCCGCCCCCGAACACACCGCCGCGAAGGCGAAGGTCTCCGCGGTGGATGCGGGTGCACCCCAGTCGGGAGGAAGCAGATCGGCGACGACGAGCCCCACCAGCGCCCCGGATACTGCATGGGTAGGACCCATCACCATGTCGGACAACACCTTTCGACGAACTAGCGCGAACACGGCCCCGCGTGACGACGCCGGCCCGGATCTCCAACCTAACAACCACAGCCGACACAGCTGTCACACGCGTGTTCGAACAGCCGATATGTTCGGCAGGCGCCGGCAGGGCCGCCCACCGTAAGAGGTGGACGGCCCTGCCGTCTGTGCCGAATTCCTCGTTTGCGAGGAAGATGGAGTTGTTGCCGTCGGATGGAGGGAGAGCGACATGGACACCACGCTGATCGTGCTGGCGCTGGCAGCCCTGATCTACTGGTGGGGACTGCTCTGATCCCGCCCCATCTCCCCCGGTGACGGGTCAGGCTCCGGCGCGCACGCCCGCCTCGACCCGCTTGCCGAGCTCCTCGTCGACATTGCGCCAGTACTCGAAGATCCGCTCGTAGAGCGCCTCCGAGGTACCGCCGAGGACGTGTCCGACGATGTTGTTCACGAGGCGTTCGCGTGCCGCGTCGTCCATCACGTCGCGGACGAGGGTGCCCGCCTGACCGAAGTCGTCGTCCTCGGGATGCTGCACGTATCCCGCACGCACGGCCTCGGTTCCGAAGTTCCACAGACCTTCGTCACCGGCCCGCTCGGGATCGGCGTGCGGACCGCCGAAGCTGTTCGGTGCGTAGACCGGAGTCTGCGGATCGTTGAAGGTGTAGGCCATGTTGCCCTCCTTGCTGTAGGAGTCGACACGGGCGGCCTTCGCGGAGTTCACCGGCAGCTGTGCGTGGTTGACGCCGATGCGGTAGCGATGGGCGTCGGCGTAGGAGAACACGCGGCCGAGCAGCATCTTGTCGGGCGAGAAACCGATGCCCGGCACGACGTTCGACGGGGCGAACGCGGCCTGCTCGATCTCCGCGAAGAAGTTGCGCGGGTTGCGGTTCAGGGTCATCGTGCCGACCTTGATCAGCGGGTAGTCCTTCTGCGACCACACCTTGGTCAGATCGAACGGGTTGAACCGGTAGTTCTCCGCCTCCGCGACCGGCATGATCTGCACGTGGAGCGTCCAGCTCGGGAACTCGCCGCGCTCGATCGACTTGTAGAGGTCGGCGCGGTGGTAGTCGGGATCCGAGCCGGCGAGGCGGTCGGCCTCGTCCTGGGTGAGGAACTCGATGCCCTGGTCGGTCTTGAAGTGGTACTTCACCCAGAAGCGCTCACCGTCGGCGTTGATCCACTGGTAGGTGTGCGAACCGAAGCCGTCCATGTGGCGCCACGTGCGCGGCAGGCCACGGTCGCCCATCAGCCAGGTGACCTGGTGTGCCGTCTCGGGACGCAGGGTCCAGAAGTCCCACTGCATCGTGTGGTCGCGCAGGCCGGAGCCGGGCAGACGCTTCTGCGAGTGGATGAAGTCGGGGAACTTGATCGGGTCCTTGATGAAGAAGATCGGCGTG
Source organism: Rhodococcus sp. GQ147 (assembly GCF_059759155.1). NCBI lineage: Bacteria > Bacillati > Actinomycetota > Actinomycetes > Mycobacteriales > Nocardiaceae > Rhodococcus > Rhodococcus sp. GQ147. The sequence continues at coordinate 116,051 of NZ_JCAXDU010000015.1, read as the reverse complement.
TTGTTGCCGACGAGGTCGTAGTTCCCGTCCTCGGTGTAGAACTTCAGGGCGAAACCGCGCGGGTCGCGCCAGGTGTCGGGGCTGCCCTGCTCACCGGCGACCGTCGAGAAGCGTGCCAGCATCTCGGTTTTCGCGCCCGGCTGGAACAGCTTCGCCTTCGTGTAGGCGGAGACGTCCTCGGTGACGACGAGCTCACCGAACGCGCCGGCGCCCTTGGCGTGCACGACACGCTCGGGCACCCGCTCGCGGTTGAAGTGTGCGAGCTTCTCGACCAGGTAGTGGTCGTGGAGCAGGATCGGTCCCTGGGTACCCGCGGTCAGCGACTCGTTGTCGCTGGCGACGGGGATACCGACGTTGTTCGTGGTGTAACGGGCATTCGTCATGATGACCTCCGAATACGTGTGTTCCGGGTCTCGGGACACGAAGCCGGTGGTTCGGCCCGCGGAGGGACCGGACCACCGGTGAAGCGAGTGGGCGCTAGTCGGCGCGACAGTCGGGGCACAGGCCCCAGAAGGTGACCTCTGCTTCGTCGATGACGAAGCCGTGGTCGTCGGACGGCGTCAGGCAGGGTGCGGCCCCGACGACGCAGTCGATGTCGACGACCGTGCCGCAGGCGCGGCACACGAGGTGGTGGTGGTTGTCGCCGATGCGGGTTTCGTACCGCGCGGGTGATCCGGCCGGTTCGATCCGGCGGAGCAACCCGTTCCCCACGCATGCCTTGAGTACGTCGTACACGGCCTGCGTCGACACCGAGCCGAGTTCGTCGCGCACGTGGGCGGCGATTCCATCCGCATCGGAATGCGGATGCTCGGCAACGGTTCTCAGTACGGCAACGCGGGGAGCGGTCACCCGCAGACCCACGGAGCGCAGTTGCTCCTTGGGGTCGAAGTGATGCTCGTGTCCTTGTTGCATGACACCAAGTATGCCCCTTTTCTGGAATAAGTCAAGAAAAGGATCGGTGCGGCGCTGACCTACATGCGCGACACGACTCGCGACGCGCCCGTGGACATCCGCCCGGAGGTGATGACGATGCCGTGGTGGGTGCCCGGGCGCAGCCAGTGGCTCAGCGTCGGTCCCTCCGCCGCGACGGTCACCCGCGCGTAGCGGAACTTCCCCCGCAACCGGGCGGTGGCACGTTCGACGGCGCCACCGGGGATCGGCTGGGCGAAGGTCAGCCCACCCGCGATCGGCAGTTCCGGACCCTTCGGCGCGGCCGAGGTGGCCACGCTCCATCGGGCGCCGGTCGCGGAGAAGTCGCCGAGGACGTCGCCGTCGAACTTCGCGAGCACCTTCGGCAGCTTCCAGTGCTCGCGACCACCGTGCACCGACGGCTCGGAGTCGACGGCGATGAACGGCACCGCCATCGCCGGGATCAGGCCGCGACGCAGCACCGGGCTGGCCAGCACCTCGCGGTACGGCCCGACCGGCGAGTCGAGATAGTCGACCATCATCGCGAGCGTGATGGGCAGGATCGCGCCGGTCGGCCCGTACTGGGCGGCATCCGGGGTGCTGCGATGCCACCACAGGGTGGCCCGCACGGCGGCCGGCCAGGGTGGTGGCGGCGAGACCGGATAGTCGGTGCGTTCGTCCTCGCTCTCAGGCACTGTCCAGAGCACGGGCGCTCTCCTTCCGAACGGGGGTGATGGGCAGTCGCAGCGCCGCCGGAGCCTCGACGGGCACGGCCGGTCGCACGGGCGGCACGGGCTGCACGGGTTCGTAGGCCGACCCCAGCGGGGGGCGGTTGTCCTTCTCCCCCTTGTTCGGCCACAGCGCCAGCGCACGTTCGGCCTGCGCGGTGATCGTGAGGGACGGGTTCACGCCGAGGTTGGCGCTCACCGCGGAGCCGTCGACGACGTGCAGACCCTCGTGTCCGTAGACCCGCAGGTACGGGTCGACGGTGCCGGTACGCGGCGAATCGCCGATCGCGCACCCGCCGAGGAAGTGCGCGGTCATCGGGATGTTGAACAGATCGGCGATCGAACCGCCGGCGTCACCGTCGATCTTGTCGGCGACGCGGCGAACCGCCTCGTGGCCCACCGGGATCCATTCGGGCGGCGGGGTGCCCGGTCCCTGCTTGCTGGTCAGGCCGCGGCCGATCGGCGTGCGCCGGGTCGCGAGCTCGAGCGAATTGTCGTCGGTCTGCATCACGAGAGCGATGACCGTGCGCTCCGACCAGTTCCGCACCGACAGCGAGCGGAGGAAGGCAGCGGGATTCTTCGCGGCGACACCGAAGAACTTCAGCAGTCGCGGCATCCGCGTGCCACCGTCGACGAGCAGCGCCTGCAGCAGGCCGATCAGGTTGCTGCCCTTGCCGTACCGCACCGGTTCGATGTGGGTGTGGTCGTCGGGGTGGAAGGACGACGTGATGGCCACACCCTGCGTGTAGTCGACGACGCGGTCCTGCGCGGTCGCGGCGAGCACCGCCTCGGAGTTGGTGCGCACCACGGTGCCGAGAGCCGGCGACAGGTTCGGCAGGTCGCCGGTTTCGCGGCTCGCGAGCAGCAGGCGCGCCGTGCCGTAGGTACCGGCCGCGATCACCACCTGGTCGGCCGTGAAGATCTTGCGGCGCTTCCTGATGCCGTCGGTGCTGCGGGTGTGGACCTCGTACCCGCCGCCGGCACGGGGCACCACACGGGTCACCGTCGTGAGGGCGTGGATGTGCGCGCCGGCCTTCTCCGCGAGGTAGAGGTAGTTCTTGACGAGCGTGTTCTTCGCTCCCACACGGCAACCCGTCATGCAGCTGCCGCACTCGGTGCAGCCGGTGCGGTCGGGGCCGGCTCCGCCGAAGAACGGGTCGGGCACCGTCTTACCGGGTTCGTCGAAGAACACACCGACCGGGGTGGTCGTGTAGGTGTGGCCGACACCCATCTCGTCGGCGACCTGACGCATCACCTCGTCCGCGGGCGTGGTGCTGGGATTGGGACGGACGCCGAGCATCCGTGCCGCCTGGTCGTAGTACGGGGTCAGTTCCGCTTCCCAGTCGGTGATGTGACCCCACTGCGGGTCGCGGAAGAAGGGCGTCGGCGGCTTGTACAGGGTGTTGGCGTAGTTCAGCGACCCGCCACCCACACCCGCTCCGGCCATGACGAGCACGTTGGGCAGCAGGTGCATGCGCTGCACCCCGTAGCACCCCAGCTGCGGAGCCCACAGGTACTTGCGCAGCCGCCAGCTCGTCTCGGGCAGCTCGTCGTCCTCGAAGCGCCGCCCGGCCTCGAGAACTCCTACCTTGTATCCCTTCTCCGTGGCGCGCAGTGCTGCCACGCTGCCGCCGAATCCGGATCCGATGACGAGGACGTCGTAATGGGTCATGCGCTCGCTCCTGCCGTCGCGCGGTACTCGGTGTAGCTCTCCGGGTCGAACTGCTTGGTCCTCGCCCGGTACTGCCACGTGAAGGTCGGCCACATCACGGAGTTGCGGCCCTTCTCGTCGATGTACCAGCTGCTGCAGCCACCCTGGTTCCAGACCGTGTTGTTCAACGCCGGGTCGAGTTCCGCGGTGTAGCGGCGCACCGCGTCGTCGCGCACCTCCACGGCCGAGATTCCGCGACGCTCCATCGTGCGCAGCGCGTCGGAGATGTAGTTGGCCTGGGATTCGAGCATGTACACGATCGAGCTGTGGCCGAGATTGGTGTTGGGGCCGTACATGAGGAACAGGTTGGGGAAGCCGGGCACGGTGATACCGAGATAGGCCGAGGGGCTGCCGTCCCACGTCTCGGCGAGGGTGCGGCCGTCGCCACCGCGGATATGATGTGCGACCGGCGGTTCCGTCGGCGTGAAACCGGTACCGAAGATGATGGTGTCGACCGGATACTCGGTGCCCTTGTCGTCGACGACACCGTTCTCGGTGACCGCCGTCAGACCGGAGGACACCACGTCCACCTTCGGGCGGGTGATGGCAGGGAACCAGTCGTTGGACAACAGGATCCGCTTGCAGGTGATCGCGAAATCGGGGGTCAGGCGCTTGCGCAGTTCGGGATCGCGCACGCTCTTGCGCAGCACCCGGCGAGCCCGGACCTCGAACAGCGGGAGGAAGTACTTGCGGGCGAAGGACTTCGTCATGCCGACGACGTAGATCTCCTTCTGTCCGTACACGAATCCGCGCATGAGCTTCTGGGCCACGGGGAGGCGCCGGTAGAGCGTGCGGACCGACCGCGCGATGACGTGGTCGTGCTTGGGCATCACCCAGGAGGCGGTGCGCTGGAACAGCGTGAGATGTTCGACGCGGTCGACGATCGCCGGCACGAACTGGATGGCAGACGCTCCGGTACCGATGACGGCGACACGCTCACCCGTGAGGTCATGGTCGTGATCCCACTCGGCCGAGTGGAACTTCTTGCCGCGGAACAACTCCAGGCCGGGAACCTTCGGGTATGTGGGTGTGGAGAGGGCGCCGGTCGCGGCGACGAGCACGTCGGCGGTCAGGTCGCCGCGGGAGGTGGAGATCCGCCACACGGCACGCTCGGCGTCCCACTGGGCCTCGCGCAGTTCGCATCCGAACATCGTCCGGTCGGTCACGCCCTGCTCACGTGCAACACGGCGAAGGTACGCGTAGATCTCCTCCTGGGTGCCGTGCGCTCGCGACCAATCGGGTTCGGGCGCGAAGGAGAACGAGTACAGCGCGCTCGGAACATCGCATGCGGCACCGGGATAGGTGTTCACGCGCCAGGTTCCGCCGACGTCGTCACCGCGCTCGAGGACGAGGACGTCGGCGTCGGGGTTCTCGCGCAACAGTGTTGCAGTCATACCGATGCCGCCGAAGCCCGCGCCGACGACGAGCGTGTGCACGTGATCGGGACGCAGTGCGAGACTCATTTCATCACCAGCGCCTTCCAGACCGGGAGCAGGCGCTCCCGGAATTCTCGATCGGATTCGGGGGTACGCATGAGGGCCGAGACGGCGAAGCCCCGGGCGATTTCGATGCTGAGGTCGATGTGCTCGGGCGAGACCCTGTCGCCCATGATCTCCAGGCAACCCGTGCGGAGCGCGTCCGACACCTTGCGTTCGAGCGGGATCATCGCCTCGTGCAGGGACGAATCGGTCCGCGCCGCGACCCACAGTTCGAGCGCTGCGGCGAAGAGCGGGCCGGAGAAGGCGTCCATGAGCGCTTCGAAGCCGTGCTCCGGGTCGGGTCGTGTCTCGAGGATCTCCTGCAGCCGCTTGTCGACGAGGTGCTCGACCGCCGCGACGACGAGGCTCTCCTTCGTCGGGAAGTGGTGGAGTTGGGCGCCTCGCGAGACTCCGGCACGTTTGGCGATGCCCTGCGTGCTGGTTCCCGAATAGCCGTGCTCGACGAGCGAGTCGACCGCGGCGTCGAGCAGCTTGGCTCGCGTCGCGGCTGTGCGTTGCGCCTGGGTGCGACCACCGTTCGGCGCAGTGTCCTGGATCACGCTTCGCAGCGTAACGGGAAAACAACAAACAGTCCAGACTGCTTGTAAATATTTCTCGGGCCTACCGGATCAGGCCCGAAACGCGACGGAGCGGGTGGACCCGAAGAGGTCCACCCGCTCCGTCGAGCAGGTCCGAAGAGCCTTAGACGAGCAGCTCCGCGATCTGGATGGTGTTGAGAGCAGCGCCCTTGCGCAGGTTGTCGCCCGAGACGAAGAGCGCGAGACCGCGGCCCTCCGGAGCACCCGGATCCTGGCGGATGCGGCCCACGAGCGAGACGTCGTCGCCTGCTGCGGCGAGCGGGGTCGGCACGTCGACGAGGCGGACGCCCGGAGCGTTCGCGAGCAGCTCCTGTGCACGCTCGACCGACAGCGGCCGCTCGAACTCGGCGTTGATCGACAGCGAGTGGCCGGTCACGACGGGAACGCGCACGCACGTGCCCGACACGAGCAGGTCCGGCAGGCCGAGGATCTTGCGCGACTCGTTGCGCAGCTTCTGGTCCTCGTCGGTCTCACCCGTTCCGTCGTCGACGATCGAGCCGGCGAGCGGCACGACGTTGAACGCGATGGGCGCGACGTACTTGTTCGGGGCCGGGAAGTCGACGGCGTCGCCCGCGTGGACGAGCTTGTCGGCCTCGTCGGCGACGGCACGCACCTGGCCGACGAGTTCCTCGACGCCCGCCAGGCCGCTACCGGAGACCGCCTGGTAGCTCGACACGATCAGGCGCTGGAGCCCTGCCTCGTCGTGCAGCGCCTTGAGCACCGGCATCGCGGCCATCGTGGTGCAGTTCGGGTTGGCGATGATGCCCTTCGGCGGGTTCTTCACCTGCTCCGGATTGACCTCGCTCACGACGAGCGGGACCTCGGGATCCTTGCGCCACGCCGACGAGTTGTCGACGACGATCGCCCCGGCGGCCGCGAAGCGCGGAGCCTGCTCCTTGGAGAGAGTGCCACCGGCCGAGAACAGCGCGATGTCGATGCCCTTCAGATCCTCGTCGGAGGTCGCCGCGACGTCCTCGACCACGATCTCCTCACCGCGGAACGGCAGCTTCTTACCGGCCGAGCGGGCCGACGCGAAGAACCGAACCGTGTCGGCCGGGAAGTTGCGTTCCTCGAGGAGGGTGCGCATGACGATGCCGACCTGCCCCGTGGCGCCTACGACTGCAATGGTGGTCACGATTACCGCCCCGTTCCTGCGTGCACGACGGCCTCTTCGTCGCCGCCGAGCTCGAATGCCGCGTGCAGAGCGCGCACGGCGTCGTCGAGTTCGTTGTCATCCACGAGCACGGAGATGCGGATCTCCGACGTCGAGATCAGGTCGATGTTGATGCCGGCGTCGGCGAGGGCCTCGCAGAACTTGGCCGTGACGCCGGGGTGGCTCTTCATGCCGGCACCGACGAGGGAGACCTTGCCGATGTGGTCGTCGAAGAGGACCTGAGTGAAGCCGATGTCGCCCTGCTGCTTGGTGAGGAGTTCGACCGCGCGCGGGCCGTCGCTCTTCGGGCAGGTGAAGGTGATGTCGGTCTTGCCGGTCTCGACCTTCGAGATGTTCTGCAGCACCATGTCGATGTTGATCTCGGCGTCGGCGACGGCGCGGAACACCTTGGCGGCGTAACCGGGGGTGTCGGGGATACCGACGACGGTGATCTTCGCTTCGCTGCGATCGTGCGCAACGCCGGTGATCAGGGCCTCTTCCACAGGGATGTCCTCCATCGATCCGGACACGATGGTGCCGGGCTTGGTGGTGTACGACGAACGAACGTGCACGGGCACGTTGTAGCGGCGGGCGTACTCCACGCACCGCAGCATGAGAACCTTCGCGCCGCACGCGGCGAGCTCGAGCATCTCCTCGAAGGAGACCTTCTCGAGGCGCTGCGCGTCCTTGACGATGCGCGGGTCCGCGGAGAACACGCCGTCGACGTCGGTGTAGATCTCGCAGACGTCCGCGTTCAGCGCGGCGGCGAGTGCGACGGCGGTCGTGTCCGAACCGCCACGACCGAGAGTCGTGATGTCCTTGCTGTCCTGGCTCACACCCTGGAAGCCGGCGACCAGCACGATGCTGCCCTCGTCGAGGGCGGTGCGCACGCGGCCGGGGGTGACGTCGATGATCTTCGCCTTGCCGTGGCTGCCCGTGGTGATCACGCCGGCCTGGGAACCGGTGAACGACCGGGCCTCGGCGCCGAGCGAGTGGATCGCCATCGCGACGAGGGAGTTGGAGATGCGCTCACCGGAGGTGAGGAGCATGTCCATCTCGCGGGCCGGCGGGGCCGGACACACCTGCTGTGCGAGATCGAGGAGTTCGTCGGTCGTGTCTCCCATGGCCGAGACGACGACCACGACGTCGTTGCCCGCCTTCTTGGTCTCGACGATCCTTTCAGCGACGCGCCGGATCCGCTCGGCCGTCGAGACCGAGGATCCTCCGTACTTCTGGACGACGAGTGCCACGCTGGCCAACCTCCGGGTTTCGGGAACAAGTCCAGTGGCCCAGCTTACCGACCGCGGCTTCCATCGACCCGGGGCGTCTCAGGAAAGTGTCGTGCGCAACAGCATGACGTTGTAGTCGCCCCACCGTGAGGCGGTGAAGTAGAGGTCCGTATCCGTGGACCACGGGTGGATGAACGGAGCGTAGAGACCACCGATCTGACGGTGGGTGACCAGCACGCGGGCCTCGCTCCACGGCCCCTCGGGTCTCACGGACGTCCTCATCTCGATCGTGCCGTTCGCCTCGTTGCCGTAGAGCATGACGAACTCGCCGCCCAGGAACTGCACCGACATCTCCCCGACGGCGGGTGGCACGACCGGGGTGGCCGCGGCGGCGTCGCCGGGCACCCAGCCGTCGCCGCTCCAGTACTCGTAGGCGGCCAGATCCAGCAGAGCGGTCTCGGGAACGCGCGAGACGAAGGCCGCGCCGAACCGGCCCTGCGGTGTGCCGAAGTCGTAGACGTATCCCTCGTGGCGGATGTAGGCGTGCTGCTGGAAGTTCTCGTTCCCGGTGGACAACTGCTGCACCGTGGGCACGTCGAGCGGCAGGTTGATCCGCGCCGTCGCCGGGTCGAGCTGCCAGGTCTCCCCGTTGTCGGTCGAGGTCGCGATCATCGACGCGTTGGTCCACCACTCGCCGTGGTCGCCCCACGACCGCACCGACATGAAGTTGACGTATTGAACGCCGTCGACGGCGATGCCGGCCGTGGGGATCACGGTGATCTCGACGCCGTCGAGTGCGAGGCTGCCCACGAGTTCGCGGGAGATGTCGGGCGCGGAGGGCAGGACGGGGGAACCCGCACGTGGGTCGCCGGGCACCGGATCGGGCACGTCGATGCCGTCGGAGAGATCGGCGTCGGTGGTGCGCATGAGGACGTTGTGGCGCCACTGCTGGTCGGGCAGCGAGCAGTCGCCGAAGGTGTCGCCGAAGGCCATGAGGACCTGACGGTCCTCGCCCTGCGCACCGTTGTCCCACATGATGCCGAGGTCGGTTCCCGAGATGGAGAACCTGTCGTAGGTCCTGTTGGGGCTGCGCGGGCCGGTCACCCAGGCGACGGTGCTGGTGGGGCCCGGGCCGAGTGCCGGTAGCGGTCCCTGCGGGCCTTCGGGTGCGAGTCCTCCACTCCCCGATCCGCTGCTTCCGAGCCGCGGTCCTGATGATCCCGTGCCGAAGGATCCGGAGCCCGAACCCGAGCCGGGGAGTCCCGAGTCGCAGGGTTCGCCGTGCGCGGCGGGGGCGGAGACCGCCATGAGTCCGAGTGCGAGCAGTGCACTGCACGATCCGGCAATCGCCGTGCGCAACGATCCCATCGATACGCCCTTCACCCATCGTGTTACCGGAGATACCGGTGTTACTGATGTTGCGGGAGTTACGTTCGGTAACGCTAGGGGCGCAAGTACCGCTCTGTCAGGCGCGTTCGTATCGATCGGGTCACGACATCACCGCTGCCCGGTCACACGGAACGCATGCGTGTGGGAGGTGCCACTTGGTCGAGGTGGGGTATGGCGCGATACACTGCAGGGCATGCAGCGCGTGCTTCTCCTCGGCCGCCGCGGCGGGATCTGACCAGACCGGCTTCCCGTCGCGGGGTTTCGACGCGCCGGTCGATATTCGATCTGGGCCCACAGGTCCCCTTTTCTCTTTGGAGTTACGTCATGTCACCCGCCGACGCTTTCACCTCCGGCTCGCGCACCATCACCCCGCCGAGCAAGCCGGCCCCGGCCGACCAGCCGTCGTGGAACAAGCAGAAGAACTCGTCGATGCCGACCTATCGGTACCGGCCGTTCGCCGAGGAAGTCGAGTCGATCTCGCTGCCCGACCGCACCTGGCCCGACAAGATCATCGATCGCGCCCCGGCGTGGTGCGCCGTGGACCTGCGCGACGGCAACCAGGCGCTGATCGACCCGATGAGCCCCGCCCGTAAGCGGCGCATGTTCGATCTGCTCGTACGCATGGGTTACAAGGAGATCGAGGTCGGTTTCCCGTCCGCGAGCCAGACCGATTTCGATTTCGTCCGCGAGATCATCGAGGACGGCGCGATTCCCGACGATGTCACCATCCAGGTGCTGACGCAGTCCCGCCCCGAGCTGATCAAGCGCACCTTCGAGGCGTGCGCCGGGGCGCAGAACGTGATCGTGCACTTCTACAACTCGACGTCGATCCTGCAGCGTCGCGTGGTGTTCCGCGCCGACAAGGAGACCGTCAAGAAGATCGCGACCGACGCCGCCGAGCTGGTGCTCGAAGAGGCGAAGAACCACCCCGACACCAACTGGCGCTGGGAGTACTCCCCCGAGTCGTACACCGGAACCGAGCTGTCGTACGCCAAGGATGTCTGCGACGCGGTCGTCGAGACCCTGGGCGCGACCCCCGAGAACCCGGTGATCATCAACCTGCCGGCCACGGTCGAGATGGCCACCCCCAACGTCTACGCCGACTCGATCGAGTGGATGCACCGCAATCTGGCGAAGCGCGACTCGATCATCCTGTCGCTGCACCCGCACAACGACCGCGGCACGGGCGTCGCCGCTGCCGAGCTGGGCTACCAGGCCGGTGCCGACCGCATCGAGGGCTGCCTGTTCGGCAACGGTGAGCGCACCGGCAACGTCTGCCTGGTGACCCTGGGCATGAACATGTTCAGCCGTGGTGTCGACCCGCAGATCGACTTCTCGAACATCGACGAGATCCGCCGCACGGTCGAGTACTGCAACCAGCTGCCCGTCCACGAGCGCCATCCTTACGGTGGCGACCTGGTCTACACCGCCTTCTCCGGCAGCCACCAGGACGCGATCAACAAGGGCATCGACGCGATGAAGGTCGACGCGGAGGCCGCCGGTGTCGACGTCGACGACCACACCTGGGCCGTGCCCTACCTGCCGATCGACCCGAAGGACGTCGGCCGCACCTACGAGGCCGTGATCCGCGTGAACTCGCAATCCGGCAAGGGCGGCATCGCGTACATCATGAAGCACGACCACGGCCTGAACCTGCCGCGTCGCCTGCAGATCGAGTTCTCGCAGGCCGTGCAGAAGGTCACCGACGGTGAGGGTGGCGAGGTCAGCCCCAAGGAGATGTGGGACATCTTCCACGAGGAGTACCTGGCCCCGGTCTCGCCGCTCGAGCGTATCCGGCAGAAGGTCACCGCGGCCGAGACCGACGACGGTGAGGACACCATCTCCGCCGTGCTGAAGGTCGACGGCGTGGAGAAGGAGATCTCCGGCAGCGGCAACGGCCCGCTGGCGGCCTTCGTCGACGCCCTCGAGTCGCTGGGTTACCAGGTGGCCGTCCGCGGTTACGCCGAGCACGCCATGTCCGCCGGCGACGACGCCAACGCCGCGGCCTACGTCGAGGCCGACGTCACGCGTCCCGACGGCACGACCGTCCTGGTGTGGGGCGTGGGCATCGCCCCGTCGATCACCACGGCGTCGCTGCGCGCGATGGTCTCCGCGGTGAACCGCTCGCACCGCTGATCCGTCTCCGAACCGGATGCGGTGGGCCCATCAGGGTCCACCGCATTCGTCGTTTTCGGGAATTTTCACCCCGACAATTCATCTCGCAAATACCGTTTCGGGCAATTACCGCACTCTCCGGAAAGATACAGTTCCGAATGTTCGACGAGAACGAACCCGTTCACGGGTGATATCCGTCGAATTCCGCAATTCTCGTCCCGCAGAGTCGTTCTGCTCGAACCCGGAGTGTGCGTATGGAATTCATGGACATCATCTGGTACATCGTCGTCTGCTTCGCATTCATCGCGTACCTGATCATGCTGTGGATGATCATCGGGGATCTGTTCCGCAACCGCGAACAGTCCGGCTGGGTCAAAGCGATCTGGATCGTCTTCCTGTTCGTCTTCCCGTGGCTGACGGGCCTGATCTATCTGATCGTCCACGGCACCGGAATGGCCGAGCGGTCCGCGAAGGAGGCCGCGCAGTACAAGGCCGTGCAGGACGACTACATCCGCTCGGTCGCCGGCAAGTCGCCCGCCGAGCACATCGCCGACGCGAAGAAGCTGCTCGACGAGGGTGTCATCGACCAGACCGAGTTCGACGCACTGAAGGCCAAGGCACTCGCCTGATCCCGCGCGATGACCCGTTCGTTCACATCGACAGCTTCCGTGCCGCCGCGGCCCGGAAGCTGTCGAGCACTGCACCCACGGCGGGCCGGCGCGCCGCCCCCGGGCGGGTGACGAGCTCGTAGATCCGCGCCGCACGCACACCGGCCAGCGGCAGACGCACCAATGCCGGATGCAGAACCGAATACCGCGGCAACAGGGCCACCCCGTGCCCCGCCGCGACAAGTTCCTCGATGACACGGAAGTCGTTGATGCGGTGCACAACCCGCGCTCGGATGCCCGTCACCGCCGCGACGGAGAGCAACACGTCGTCGACGGGGAAGCCACCCCGCACGCTGATCCAGCCCTCCCCCACCAGTTCGTCGACCTGCACGCGGTCCTGCGCCGCGAGCCGGTGCCCGGGAGGGAGGACGACATCGATCGGTTCGCGCATGAGCGTCTCGACGTGGACACGTGGGCCGGACAGCGGCGCCGAACGCTCGTCGCGGTGGGTGAGCACCACGTCGTAGTCGGCGAGCAGGGCGGGTGCGGCCGAGGCCGGGACGTCCTCGTCGCTCACGTCCAACTCGACGCCGATCGCCCCGGCCGCCTCGAGCACGGCCGGCAGCAGGAGCGCCGCTCCGGAGGGGAACGACGCCACGCGCACCCGTCCGCGGGGCGACCGCGCATAGGCGGTCATCTCGTCGGCGGCCCGATCGAGGGCGTCGAGCACCTCGTCGGCGCGCACCACGAGCGCACGACCCGCATCGGTGAACCGCAGACGCCGGCCGTCGGGTTCGAGCAGGGGCACTCCCGCCTCCCGGGCGAGCACCTTGAGCTGCTGTGAGACGGCCGACGGTGTCATCGACAACGCTGCGGCGGTCGCGGCCACGGTTCCGCGGTCGGCGAGTTCGCGCAGTATCAGCAATCGCACGACATCCATGTAGTAAAGCTACACATTTTCTTCAGAAACATTCGCTTGTCCTGATTGTTTCCTGAGCAAAGAATTGACGGCATGTCGTTCCGGGACCGTCTGCTCGCACTCACCGTCGTGGTGCTCTGGGGATGCAACTTCCTCGCGATCAGACTGGGTCTCGACCACTTCCCGCCGTTCTTCTTCGCCGGCCTGCGCTTCGCGATCATCGCCGTCCCGGTCCTGCTGTTCGTCCCGCGACCCGCCGTTCCCCTGCGTTGGCTCCTGCTCTACGGCGCCGGGTTCGGCTTCGCCCAGTTCGCCTTCCTGTTCTGGGCGATGGAGGCCGGTCTACCCACGGGCCTCGCGTCCCTTGTACTGCAGTCGTCCGCGCCCTTCACCGTCCTGCTCGCCGCACTGTTCCTGCGCGAACGGCTCGACGGAATCCGCCTCGCCGGTCTCGTCGTCGCCGTGTCCGGCATGGTGATCGTCGCCGTGGGGCAAGGCGCCGCGGACGCGAGCCTGCTCCCCATGACCCTCGCGTTGCTGGCCGGTCTGTCGTGGGCGGTCGGCAACATCGCGACCCGCAAGGCGGGCGCCTCCGACCCCATGCGCCTGATGCTGTGGATGTGCGTCGTGCCCGTGCTCCCCTTCTTCGGGATCTCCTGGTTCGTCGAGGGCCCGCAGGCCTGGTCCACCCTCGGCAGCGCCGTCACCACCGTGGACGGAGGCCTGGCGCTGGCCGGACTCACCTACGTCGTCCTGGCGGGCACGATCGCCGGCACCGGCATCTACGCCTCGCTGCTGTCGCGCTATCCCGCCGGGACCGTCGCTCCGCTCTCCCTCATGGTGCCGGTCGTCGGGTTCACCGTCGCGTGGATCACGCTCGGCGAGCGCCCGGCACCGTCCTCCCTGATCGGCGGTGTGATCGTCATCGTCGGAGCCCTCGCCGCCCAGGGCGGACACCGCAGTGTGACGAGCAGGACGCTCCTCCGGCGACACAACGCTCCCACGCCTGTGGAACACTCGCCGACGTGGGAACCAGCACAGGAATCACCGCACGTGGACGGCTCGCACTGCGCGCAGCCCGAGCCGCCGCGTGGGCGTCCCAGAAGGCCGGACGCGGTAAGGGCTCGATGATCGGAGGGCTCGTCGCCCTGAAGATCGACCCGGCACTGATGAAGCAGCTCGGCCACGGCCGGCAGACCGTGCTCGTCACCGGGACGAACGGCAAGTCCACGACGACCCGCATGACCGCAGCCGCGCTCGAGACGATCGATGCGGTCGTCACCCAGGCCGACGGCGCGAACATGGACGCCGGGATCGTCGCCGCGCTCGCCACCGACCTCCGGGCGCCGCTCGCCGCGATCGAGGTCGACGAACTCCATACCCCGCATGTCGCCGACGCCCTCGCGCCCCGCGCGATCGTGCTGCTCAACCTCACCCGCGACCAGCTCGACCGGGTCGGCGAGATCAACATGATCGAGCGGAAGCTGCGCGAGGGCCTGAAGCGGCATCCCGACGCGGTGATCGTCGCGAACTGCGACGACGTGCTCGTCACGTCCGCCGCCTACGACAACCCGAACGTCGTGTGGGTCGCCGCCGGCGCCGGCTGGGCCAACGACTCGGTGAGCTGCCCGCGCACGGGCGAGCCCATCGTCCGCGAGGGCGACCACTGGTACAGCACGGGCTCCGACTTCGCGCGGCCGACACCGGACTGGTGGGTCGACGACGAGAACCTGTACGGGCCGGACGGCCTCGTCCTCCCGCTGAAGCTGACCCTGCCCGGTCGCGCCAACCGGGGCAACGCCGCCCAGGCGGTCGCGGCCGCCGTCGCCCTCGGCGCCGATCCGGCGAAGGCCGTCGCGGCCGCCTCGGTCGTCGAAGAGGTCGCCGGTCGCTACAAGACCGTGCAGGTCGGGCCGCACTCGGTGCACATGTTGCTCGCGAAGAACCCCGCCGGCTGGCAGGAGGCCCTGTCGATGATCGACCCGACCGTCGACGGCCTGGTGATCGCCGTCAACGGTCAGGTGCCCGACGGCGAGGACCTGTCGTGGCTGTGGGACGTGCGCTTCGAACACTTCGAAGGCGTGCAGGTGGTGGCAGCGGGCGAACGCGGCACCGATCTCGCCGTCCGCCTGACCTACGCGGGTGTCGAGCACACACTGGTGCCGGATCCGCTGAAGGCCATCGCCTCGTGCCCTCCCGGTCGTGTGGAGGTGCTCGCCAACTACACCGCGTTCCGCGATCTCAACACTGCCATCGCCAGGAGAGCTGCCCATGTCTGAGTCGACCGTCCGCATCGGACTCGTCCTGCCCGACGTGATGGGCACCTACGGCGACGGCGGCAATGCCCTGGTGCTGCGCCAGCGCCTGCGGATGCGCGGTCACGACGCCGAGATCGTCGAGATCGGACTGAACGATCCCGTCCCCGAGTCCCTCGACCTCTACACCCTCGGTGGTGCCGAGGACGCCGCGCAGCGACTGGCCACGCGGCACCTGCAGCGTTATCCGGGACTCCAGCGCGCCGCCGAACGCGGAGCGCCCGTGCTGGCCATCTGCGCCGCGATCCAGGTGCTCGGCCACTGGTACGAGACGTCCTCGGGCGAACGCGTCGACGGTGTCGGCATCCTCGACGCGACCACCTCGCCGCAGCAGACCCGCGCGATCGGCGAGATCGTCATCCGCCCCACGCTGTCCGGCGTCACCCAGCCACTGACCGGCTTCGAGAACCACCGCGGCGGAACGACTCTCGGAGCCGACGCCACCGGGCTCGGCCGCGTCGACCGCGGTGTCGGCAACGGTGTGGGCGACGGACTCGAAGGTGCCGTACAGGGTTCGGTGATCGGCACCTATCTGCACGGTCCCGTGCTCGCCCGCAATCCCGAGCTCGCCGATCATCTCCTGATGCGCGCTCTGGGAGTCGACTCGCTGCCGCCGCTGGATCTGCCCGAGGTCGATCTGCTGCGGCAGGAACGGTTGCGCGCCTGAGTGATCAACCGTGCGCGGCGATGTGTTCGAGGACCAGCCGCGCGAGCTTCTCCGGCTCCTCGTCGGGAATCCAGTGGCTCGTACCGACGAGCGTTTCCCGTCGGTACGGCCCACTGACGTAGCGGGCGGTCGCGTCGACCCCGGCGGATCCGATCGCAGTGTCCTTGTCGCTCCACACCATGAGTGCGGGCACGGTGATCTTCCCGAAGGACGACTTCGGATTCGACAGGGGCACCGCCCGATACCAGTTGATGCCGGCCCGCACCGCGGCGCGGTCCTTCAACCGCGCGACATCGCGGTCGGTGGCGGCGGACGGCTGGCCGGTGCCGTGCAGCAACTGCCGCGCGACCTTCTCCCTGCTCAGCAGGGTCTCCGGGATCCAGGGCAGCTGGAAGACGAGCATGTACCACGAGCGCAGCAGCTGACCGCTGGTGACGAACGAGCGCATGAACGCCGCCGGATGCGGAACGGACACCGCCGTCATGGTGCGGACGAGATCGGGACGCTGCTCCGCGAGCGCCCACGCGACGGCGGACCCCCAGTCGTGGCCGACGACGTGCGCGCGACCACCGGGCACCGATTCGATGAGCGCCGCGACGTCGTCGACGAGCAGGTCGAGGCTGTAGTCACGGCGGCGGGGTGGTCGGGCACCGGGCGAGTAGCCGCGCTGATCCGGGGCGAAGGTGCGATACCCCGCGGCGTGCAGGTGAGGTGCGACCGCCTCCCAGGATCGGGAGTCCTGCGGGAATCCGTGCAGAAGAACGATGGGTTCGCCGTCGATCGGCCCGTCGTCGCGGATGTCGAACCGGAGTCCGTCCCTCTCGACGGTCGTGATGCGCTCCCCCACCCCGTCCCCTTCTGTAGTCGCGGTGATCGGTACCGACCCGGGATTCGACCGCGAATCCTCCCCTGAACAGGGGTTCGGCCCGGTGATTCGCTTTACGCGTTCTCCGGGCCGGATCTCTGCTTCACGAGCTTCTCTCTGTCGTCCGCGGACGTCTTATAAGCTCGATTCGCACCTTCGATGTTAGATACGTCACAGTGCGAACGCAAGCCTTTTCCGCGACCCGGTCAGACCGAGGCGAGGGGGAAGCCCAGAGTCGCCCAGTCGTGCAGCCCTCCGCGGTAGTAGGCGAGCGCGGACGCGGGATATCCGGCATCGATCAGCTTCCGGATCGCATCGGGCGACTGAGGGCACTGGGGACCGTTGCAGAAGACGATCGTCGTCCGGGCGGTGTCGAGCTCGCCCTTCCTCTCGACGATGTCGTCGTGCGGGATGTTCACGGCGCCGGGGAGGCTCACTCCGCTCCGGGAATCGGGCACCCGCGTGTCGACGAGCGCAGCGCCCCGGTCGAGCAGTTCGATCACCTCGAGTTCACCGACGGTCGCCACGCCCGCCGCCACCTGCAGTGGCTGCACCTCACCCCAGGTCGTCTCCACCACCATGCGGTCGGCTTCACCCTCCAGCGGGCGGGGAATGTTCTGCGGGTCGCCGTCGCGTGTGCGATCGGCACGCCTGATCTGCTGCTCGTCGCTCGTCACGAACCGGACTCTACGGGAGAACGGTCGCCCTCCGCGGGGTTGTCGGGATCCCACCCGCGCTGGGCGAGGATCGCCGTCCCCATCCATCGCCGCAGGTAGCGGCGCAGATCGTCGTCGGAGCGTGGCGGCGTTCCCGGTGAGACGAAGAACGACTGCATCGTGCGCAGCACGTATTCGACCAATTCCGCGAGGGAGTCGTCGTCGTAGCCGTGTTTCTCCCAGTCGACGTCGAACCGCTTGATCATCGCCATGCCGAACATCCACGCCTCTTCCGACGCGATCTCCTCGGGATGCGGGTTCGAGTAGGTGCTCGACAGCAGGATGCCGAGGTGCGGGGTGCGACGCACCTCCGCGAGCGTGTAGACCACGCCTTCGGTCATGGCCTCGACCGGATCGTCGAGGCCCGCGACCTGCCGGGTCAGTCGTTCCAGGAACCCTTCGACCGATGCGATGGCGGCCGCGCGCATGAGGGCGTCGGCGCTCGGGAAGTAGCGGTAGACCGTCTGGCGGATCACGCCGAGGGACTGGGCCACGTCGGCGATGCTGATCTCCGCGCCGGTCCGGTCGATCAGGTCGACGGCAGCGGCAACGATCCGCTGCGACGCTTCTTCGTCGTCGGCGGGAGGACTCCCGCCCCACCCACGTCTACGTGCCACTTCGCGCTTCCTCGAACCGTCGCCTGGAGAGGGCCCGACGGTAACACGGCCGACCTCGGTGGATGTGGTCCGAAACGGACTCCCGTGAGCGGATGGGACACCTATCATACACATGACGCATTTCGTGTATGGTCACTCCGATCGGGGCCTCCCGGCTCTTCCGAGGTCCTCCCCAACCGTGTCCCAACCAGGTCCACAACCAGCCCGGTGTCGACGAGACGAGGTACCGCCCCATGACGAACCTGCAGGTCCGCAAGATGCGCTTCGCATTCGCGGATTACGACGTGCCGTTCCTGTGGAACGAGGAGAATCCGGCCTTCTCGAGCATGGCCAACGCCGTCTCGTTCCTCGCGATCGGTTTCGAGAAGATGATCGTGAACATGATCCGTGAGATCACCCCGCGCATCACCGATCCCGAGGTCCTCGAAGAGGCCAACGCCTTCATGTACCAGGAGGGGCAGCACTCCACCGCCCACCGGCAACACGTGAAGGGTCTGATCAAGAGCTATCCGGGACTGCAGGAGACGCTCGACGACGTCATCGGCGCCTTCGACAAGCTCACCGCCGAGACCTCCGCCGAGTACCGCCTCGCGTACACCGCCGACCTCGAGGCGACCTTCACCCCCGTCTTCAAGCTCATGCTCGACAACGACTCGGCTCTCTTCCGCCCCGGCGACGACCGGGTCGCGTCGTTGTTCATCTGGCATTTCGTCGAGGAGGTCGAACACCGCAGTTCGGCGCTCATCATCTTCGACGCGGTGGTCGGCAGCGATCTGTACCGCATGCGTCAGGCCCCCTCGGTGTTCAAGCACGTGCTCGACGTCATCGCCATCGCATGCGAGGGATTCAACAAGCATGTGCCGCTGGAGGAACGGAAGATCGACGCGATGTCGATGTTCGCGTCGTACCGCCGTAAGCAGAACCTGCGGCGCCGGTTGCCGTTCCTGCAGTACCAGGACCACGGCCCGATGCCGCGCGCCTTCGACGTCCTGCCGCTCGGCGAACAGCTCGTCGCGCTGGTGGGCATCGTCCGCAGCCAGATGCCCAAGCACAATCCCGACCACGAGAAGCTGCCGGCGCTCGCCGACGTGTGGTTCCGTCGATTCGACGAAGGCTACGACGTCTCGCACTGGTACACGGCGGAAACCGTGGGCGGGAGGAACAACTGATGTCCGACCTGTGTTCGCCCACCTTCGAGGACCTCTCGACCCGTCTCGGATTCTCGTGCGACGAAGCCGGTGGGATCTTCGAACTGCGCAGTCCGTTCGCGCTGGAGAACTGGACGCTGCCCGTCCTCGAAGCGACCATCGTGCTCGGGGCGGTGCTGATGCTCGTGTACGCGATCGTCCGGCTGCGGCGCACCGGTGACGCCACGAACCTCGTCGTCTGGCTCGGTACGCTCGCGTTCCTGTTCATCATCGAACCGCTGCTGTACTTCCCCGACGCCTTCGGCGTGGAGGACTACCTCGACACGATGTTCGCGCACAACGTGTTCACCGTCGAGTTCATGTGGGGACGCCTGCCGCTGTACATCATCGCCATCTACCCGATGATGGCGACGATCGCGTTCGAAATCGTCCGGATGCTCGGGGTGTTCCGGCAGTACGGCACCGTCGTCGGCGCCGTGTGCGTGGGCTTCGTCCACCACGCCTTCTACGAGATCTTCGATCACCTCGGACCACAGTTGCGGTGGTGGGAGTGGTCGCTCGACAATCCGATCAACCAGCCCTTCTTCGACTCCGTTCCGCTTCCGAGCGTCGTGGTCTTCGCTGCTCTGTGGCCGATGTCGCTGGCATTCTGCGCGCAGTTCTTCGTCGGCCGGCACATCGACGCCGGTCGCACCTTCGGCGGACTCGAACTGACCTGGCGCACGATCACCGTCGGGCTTCTCGCGTCCGTCGGTGTGGTGATCCTCCCGGCGCCGGCGACCGTGATCGGCATGGGCAGCACGACGGTGCGGGCGACGATCTACGCGGCCGAACTCGTGATCCTGTCGATCGTGGCGATCTACGTGCTCTCGCGCCAGTGGTCCCGGCTGCGGAACACACCCACCGATCGGCTCTATTCGAACGACCTCGTCCGCTGGTACGCCATCGCCTATCTCGCCGTGATGGCCGTGCTGTGGATCAGCGCTCTGCCCGACTGGTTCTCCGCCGTCGACGGGGTCACCGAGGCAGGCGACCCGATCGGCAGCCTGTGGTATACCGTGGCGTGCTTCGTCGTCGCGATCGCCTCTGTCGCTGCGACCTTCACCGTCCCGCGCGAGGCCGATGCGAGTCCGGATGACACGGCATCGAAGACGCTCACCGAGGCCTGACCGCTCCCGGCACGCTCGATGTTCCGCTACGACGGAGCCGGGCCCGCGCTACCGCGCGTCGGCCCCGTCGAGCAACCACCGGTCGTCGACCCGCTTCAACGTGATGACGAAGCGGGTCGCGTCGGTGCGTCCCTCCGGTACGACGACGTTCTTCACGTCCTGATCGAGGAAGACCAGCACCGTCGCGACATCGCCGTCGAAGCTCTCGAGACCGGCATGCTCGGCACGCGCCGCCGACGTGCCCTCCCCGTTCGCGACGAGTTCTCGCAGGTCTCCGGCGACCTCCTCGTACCGGGAGGCGAATTCCTCGGTGGCGTTGGACGTCACGGCGGTGAGGTTGTCGTCGAACGAGCGGTAGTCGTAGGTGCCGAGGGCCACTGCGTACTCGCGGGCCTGCGCGATCGCGTCGTCGCACAGCGCGGCGTCCTGTTCGGCCTGCCACCAACGGAATCCGAAGAAACCGGCGGCCGCGAGCAGCACCACGACGACCGCGGCGGTGACCCACCGGCCCGCGCCGGATCGGGTGATCGCAACAGCATCGCGCGACTCCGCTGCGGATTCGGTGTCGTTCCCGGTGGGGGCATCGGTCGGTGTCATCCGCCCAGTCCTTCCAACAACTTCTTCCAGTAGTTCAACGGTTCTCCCGACGCGGCCTCACCGATCCGCCGCCGAACGACGACGAACGGGGACACGGACCGTAGTGGTCCGGTCCCCGTTCGTTCGTACGAGGAGTGCGCCGGGGATCAGCCCTGGGTAACGGCGGGGAGACCGCCGCGGAGCTCACCCTTGACGACCTTGCCGCTCGCGTTGCGCGGCAGGGCGTCGACGATCACGACCTCCTTGGGGTGCTTGTACCGCGCGAGGTGCTCGTTCAGGTACGGCTGGAGCTCGTCGAGGGTGAGGTCGTCGTTGCCGGGCTTCAGCGCGACGACGGCGACGGGCACCTCGCCCCACTTCGCGTCGGGGCGACCGATGACCGCGGCCTCGAGCACCTTGGGATGCCCGAACAGGACGTTCTCGACCTCGGCGCAGTAGATGTTCTCGCCGCCCGAGATGATCATGTCCTTCTTGCGGTCGACGACGTAGACGAAGCCCTCTTCGTCCACGCGCACGAGGTCGCCGGAGTGGAACCATCCGCCGTAGAACGCTTCGCTGGTGGCGGTGGGGTTGTTCCAGTACTCGCGCATCATGGTGGGACCGCGGTAGACGATCTCGCCGACCTCGCCAGGGGCGACGTCGTTCATCTCGTCGTCGACCACACGCGCCTGGATGGTGGGGATGACCCGGCCCACGGAGCCGAGCTTGCGGATGGCGTCGTCGCCGTCGAGCACACAGGTGATGGGCGACATCTCGGTCTGGCCGAAGACCGCCACGTTGAAGGCGTCGGGGAAGGTCTCCGCCATGGCCCGCAGGATCGTGTCGGAGCTCGGTGCCGCACCCCAGGAGATGTTGCGCAGCTTCAGCTTCCGCGGCTTGGCCTGCTGCGCGGCACACATCGCCTGCCACTGCACCGGCACGAGGAACAGGCTGGTGACGTTCTCGGCCTCGAGCACGTCGAGCAGTTCCTCCGGGTCGAAAGCGCCGACCGGGTGGATGACGGTGGGCGTGCCGAGCATCAGGCTCGGCGCGATCGAGCCGAGGGCCGCGATGTGGAACATCGGCGACGCGCAGAAACCGATGCCCGATTCGTCGAACAGGCGGAAGGCCCGGATGCAGGTGAGCGACTGCGCTTCGAGATTGGAGTGGGTGAGCACGGCGCCCTTGGGCCGGCCCGTCGTGCCCGAGGTGTACATGATGAGCGCGGGCGTGTCGTTCGGGATCTCCACCGGCGGGTGGGGTTCGCCCTCTTCGGCGACGAGTGCCTCGTAGGAGAGCGAGTCGCCTTCCGGCTCGACTCCGACCGTGATGGACAGTTCGATGCCCTCCGCCTGGCCACGCGCGGCGGCGGCGAGCGGGACGAGCGGCCCCTCCGCGACGATCGCCTTCGCGCCGGAATCACCCACGAGGAAGGCGACCTCGGGTGCGGTGAGGCGGAAGTTCACCGGCACGGCGATGGCACCGAGGGCGTTGGCCGCGAGCACGATCTCGACGTACTCCGGACGGTTGAGCATGAGGATGATGACGCGGTCGCCGAAGCCGATGCCGCGACGCGAGAGTGCATCGGCGAGCTTCTCGACACGCGTATTCAACTGCGACCAGGTGATGGTCTCGCCGCGGAATCGGAAGGCCGTGCGATCGGGAATCATCAGGGCGTGGCGCGCCACCTGATTGTTCCAGTTGTTGCTGCGGAAGCGGGTGGCGTCGGAGCCGACCGCTTCGGAAACGACAGAGGGGGGAACCATCGATGATCCTCTCGTGACGGGGCGGGAGTGCGGGCACGGCCTGTGCCGAGCCGTCGATGTGTGAGGCACATTACAGGCCCGGAACGGATTGGGCCAGAGCTTTTGTTAACGGAGATTCCGCGAATACGGACCGACTCGCTCCAGGCGTCGACGCCGAGCGAGAACGGGTGAACGAGGCAGAAAATACTGGTCGAGCGTTGGGTTCACCGGACGGGAGCGGGTGTTCCGACGGCACGTCGGTCCCTGCTCCCGTCCGGGAAGTTCCTTGTCGATCCCCCCGAGAACCATGCCCCGGGAAGGATCGTCCGGTCAGGCGAAGCGGGCGGGACGCTTCTCCAGCATCGCCATGGCACCCTCCGCGAAGTCGGCGGAGCCGAGGAGTTCGACCTGACCGTCCTTCTCCCGCGCGAGCGCCGCGTCGAGTTCGCCGAGCGTCGAGGCGTTGAGGGCCCGCTTCGTCAGTTCCAGGGCACGTCGCGGGCCGGATGCGGTCCGCGAGGCGACGGCGTCGACGTGTGCGGCGAGTTCGGCGTCGGGCAGGGTGCGGGCCACCAACCCGAACCGGTCGGCGTCCTGCGCGGACACCCGCTCACCGAGCAGTGCCATCTCGGCGGCCCGGGCCCGCCCGATCGCGGCCGGAACCAGCAGGCTCGCGCCGCCGTCGGGCATCAGTCCGATGTTGACGAAGGCGAGCAGGAAGTACGCGCTCTCGGCCGCGTAGGTGAGATCGGCCGCGAGGGCGATCGAGACGCCGACGCCCGCGGCGGGACCGTTGACCGCCGCGATGACGGGCACGGGGACGGATGCGATCGTCCGGACCAGTTCGTTGGCGGTGTCCATGACGACACCGGGGTCCTGTGGATCCGCTGCTCCCGCAGCCAGATCCGCACCCGTGCAGAACGCCGATCCCTCACCGGTGACGACGATCGTACGGACGCGTTCGTCGTCGCCGGCCGCCTTCACGGCCTCGCTCAGCGTCTTCATCGTGGTCAGGTCGATCGCGTTCATCCGGCGCGGACGCGTGATGGTCAGTCGCAGGATGCCGTCGGCGAGTTCGGACCGCAGGCCCTCGGTGGTGGTCGAGGTCATGCGCGCACCGCCCGGTCGGCACCGGCGATGTCGTTCAGGCGGCCCGTGATGATGGCCTCCGCTTCGGTGACCATGCGGTCGACCAGTTCACCGACGGTGGGGATGTCGTGGATGAGCCCCTGGCTCTGTCCGGCCGTCCAGATGCCGGCGTCGAGGTCTCCGTCCTCGAAGACCTTGCGGCCGCGCGCTCCGGCGACCAGGTGGGCGATGTCGCCGAATTCGGCTCCGCGCGATTCGATCTCGACGACCTCTTCGCTCACCGCGTTGGTGGCGACACGAGCGGTGTTGCGCAGCGTGCGGAAGATGAGCTTCGTGTCGAGTTCGGTGTTGCGGACGATCTGCTCCTTGACCTCGTGGGCCACGGGCGATTCGACCGTGCACATGAAGCGGGTGCCCATGTTGACGCCGTCGGCGCCGAGCGCGAGTGCCGCCACGAGCCCACGGGAATCGGCGATGCCACCCGAGGCGATGACGGGGATGCCGAGCTTGCTCGTCGCGGCGGGGATGAGGATCAGGCCCGGGACGTCGTCTTCACCCGGGTGCCCGGCGCACTCGAAGCCGTCGATGCTCACAGCGTCCACGCCGATGCGCTCGGCCTTGACCGCGTGCCGCACGCTCGTGCACTTGTGGATCACCTTGATGCCGGCGTCCTTGAAGTGCGGCAGGTGGTCGGCCGGGTTGAAGCCGGCGGTCTCGACGATCTTCACGCCCGAGTCGATGATCGCCTGGCGGTACTCGGCGTACGGCGGCGGATTGATCGACGGCAGGATCGTGAGGTTGACGCCGAACGGCTTGTCGGTGAGTTCGCGCGTCCGTTCGATCTCGCGGACGAGATCCTCCGGGGTGGGCTGGGTCAATGCGGTGATGAAGCCGAGCGCCCCCGCCTCCGCCACGGCGGCCACGAGTTCGGCGCGGCCGACCCACATCATGCCGCCCTGGACGATGGGATGCTCCACCCCGAAAATCTCGGTGAATCGGGTTCTCACGAGTCCTCCTCGGTCCTTCGAAAAGTGCCGCTGTCGTGACGGTTCCGTATGCGCCCAGCGGTGACGCAGCTGAAGAATTGGTGTTAACTTTGCGGTCTGGGTGCTGGTTTGTCAATACGTTCTGTCCTGCAGTTTTGGCGATTCTTACCCGAAAGTAGTGTTTCTTCGCAGGGGGTGCGACTGTTACCTTTGAGGCCGACGAACATTCACCGCGACATCGCGGCAGGAAACAGGATCCACGACGAGGAGGCAGGGTGCCCGAACAAGCGCAGGTCGGGGCACGCACAGCCGCGAAGACCGGCACCCCGACCCCCACCGTGCGGCGCCGGCCGAAGAACCGCAAGGCACAGATCGCCACGGTCGCGGCCGAGGCGTTCAGCGAACGCGGCTACCACGGCGTGAGCATCGACGAGATCGCCACTGCCGTCGGCATCTCCGGCCCCGCCCTGTACCGGCACTTCCCGAACAAGTACGCCCTGTTCCACCATGCCGTGGTCACCCTCGCCGACGCCCTCGGCTCCGCCCTCGCGGAGTTCGACGAACAGAGCGGAGCGAAGGGCACCGGACTCGACGCCGCCGAGGAGCTCGAACGCAAACTCCTCGCGCTCATCCGCACCACGATCGAGAACCGCCGGACGGGCGGGTTGTACCGCTGGGAACGCCGCTACCTCACGGGTGAGGACCACAGTGAGATCCGCTCGAAGATGCGGGCACTCAACCGCCATCTCGCCCGCACGGTCGCGCGGCTGCGGCCCGATCTCACCGACGACGACTACGTGCTGCTCAGCAGCGCGATGCTCAGCGTCATCGGCTCCATCACCACACACCGCGTCCCGCTGTCCAACCGGCGCCTGCAGCAGCTGCTGCTCGACGCGTGCACAGCGGTCGCAGCAACCGACCTGGTGCCCGACATCGACGAACCCGCACCGACTCCCGAGCCGGGTGGGCTGTCCGTGGCGAACAAGCGTGAGGTCCTCCTGCACGAGGCCGTGCTGCTCTTCGACGCCCGGGGCTATCACGAGGTGAGCATCGAGGAGATCGGTGCTGCGGCAGGTATCAACGCGTCCGGCGTCTACCGTCACTTCGCGAGCAAGGCCGATCTGCTCGCCGCCGCCTTCCACCGGGCCGGTGATCGCGTCGCGATGATCATCGGCGAAGCGCTCGCCGACTCGACGACCTCCGCGCAGGCCCTCGACGTCCTCACCGAGGCGTATGTCCGGATGTCGTTCGAGAACAGCGAACTGATGTCGGTGTACTTCGCCGAGGTCGGCAACCTGCCCGCGCATCATCGCAGCGACCTGCGGAACATCCAGCGGCTCAACATCGAGGAATGGGCCCGTCTGGTCGGGGAGCTCCGCCCCGAGCTGCCCGCCGTCGAATGCCGCTTCCTCGTGCACGCCGCGCTCAACCTCGTGCTCGACACCGGCAACCTCGTGCACTTCCTGCCCACCCCCTCCCGGCAGCGCAGGGTGCAGCAGCTGATGCTCTCGGTGCTGCTCGGCGACACCGGTTCGTCCGAGGCGGTGGGATGACCCGCACCGCGACCGCAGCGGTACTCCGCGAGTACGGTGCACCGCTGCGGCTCGAGACCGTGACCGTGCCCGAACTGCGCGACGACGAAGTGCTCGTACAGATCCACGGGGTCGGGATCTGCCACACCGACCTCACCGCCGCCGCGGGCGGCGTTCCCGTCCCGACGCCCGTCGTACTGGGACACGAGGGTGCCGGAGTCGTCACCGAAGTGGGCTCGGCGGTCACCGCTCTCGCGGTCGGCGACCGAGTCGTCCTCGGATTCGACTCGTGCCGCACGTGCCGCAACTGCGCCCGGGGACGGCACGCCTACTGCACGCGATTCGCCCCGCTCAACTACAGCGGTGTGCGCACCGACGGCTCGGCCGTGCTCCGCGACGCCGACGGAGCACCGGTGCACGGCAACTGGTTCGGACAGTCGTCGTTCTCCTCGCTCGTCGTGGCCACCGAACGCAACGCCGTGCGTCTGCCGGCGGATGTTCCGGTGGCACTGGCGGGTCCGCTCGGGTGCGGCCTGGCGACCGGCGCCGGAACCGTTCTCGAGGTGTTGCGACCGGAACAGGGGTCGACGATCGTCGTCTTCGGTCTCGGCGCCGTCGGCACGGCCGCGGTGATGGCAGCGCGTATCGCCGGGTGCGAGAGCATCATCGGCGTCGACCCGAATCCGCGACGGCACGGCGTCGCGCGATCGCTCGGGGCCACCGAGGTCCTCTCCCCCGACGATCACGACGACCTCGGACGCCATCTGCGTCGTCTCACCGGCGGTGGTGCCGACTACGCGGTGGAGGCCGTGGGCACCGAATCCGTGATCCGGCAGGCACTGTCGTCTCTGACCAGTCCCGGTGTCTGCGCCACCCTCGGACTGCGTGCCGGCCGCAATCCCGTCTCGATCGACCAGACCCATCTGTTGTCCGGTCGCACGCTGACCGGAGTCATCGAGGGCGACGTCGATCCCCACCGGTTCCTTCCCGAGCTGGCCGCGCTGTGGCGCGACGGGCGTTTCCCCGTCGACGAACTCGTGCAGACCTTCGATTTCACGAAACTCGACGACGCTCTCGCCGCTGTCACCTCCGGCGAGGTCGTCAAAGCCGTACTCACCTTCGACATCCAGGGGAACACATGAACGTCGTCCAGCGACTCGAGGAACTGCGCGCCCGCACCGACCGGATCGATCCTCGCGAACTCGATGCCCTCTGGGAGCATCTCGCTCCGGCACGCATCGACGATCTCGTCGGATACCGGTGGAAGGGCTTCAGTTTCGACACCGGGCACCGCACCCATACGCTGCTCGGCACGTCGCGGTGGTACGGAAAGACGTTCGCGTCGGTGTCCGAGGTCCAGCCGCTCGTGTGCTACGGCGAGGACGGCGAGTTGTTCTCCGACACGAAGACCGGACGCGGCGAGGCGAGCCTGTGGGAGATCGTCTTCCGCGGTGAGGTGACGGCGACGATGGTCTACGACGGCATGCCGGTCTTCGACCACTTCAAGAAGGTCGACGACGACACCGTCGTCGGGGTGATGAACGGCAAGGGTTCGCTGGTGTTCGACGACGGCGAGCACTACTGGTTCGGTCTCGAACGCGACAGCGCCGTGTGATCGTCGGACGGGAAACGCCGAGTGGCCGGACGTACGTCCGGCCACTCGGCGTTCTCGCTGGAGAACTCAGATGACGTGTCCGTGCGCCTTCATCCGGCGGCGCATGTCGTTGAGGTAGTAGGTGGCCGACAGCTGGCGGATCGGCCTGGGCACCGCGCGGTAGATCGGCGGGACCACCTTCCAGAACAGGTCGAAGCGCCGCTGGTCGCGCGGGCTCCACGGCAGCGCGAATTCGTCGCGCATGCGTTGCGGGAGAAGGCCGATCGTCATAAAGCGCTGCAGCGGCATGAGGGCGCGAACGGGAAGCGGGGCGTCGCCGCCGGTGAGGAGATTGCGGGTGAAGGAACGCACCTTCCGGTCGACCTCGAAGGTCGCGATCATCTCGTCCCAGTACCTGTCGAACTCCTCCCGCGTCTTCGGCCACATGTCGTCCTTGACCTGCAGAGCCGTGCCGTAGACCGCGGACTGGCGGTAGATGCGTTCGATGTCGGCATCGGTGAGAGGCCCGAACATCCGCCGGTACATGTCGACACCGTTGCGGTACAGCGTTGCCGCGACCCACAACTGGAGTTCGGGATCGAAGGCGTTGTAGGTCTCCGAACGCACCGGGACGTGCGCCTTGTTGACCATCCGGACGATCTGCTTCTTCTCCTCGGGAGTCCCGAGCGTGACCGCGTAGACGTAGGTCATCGTGGTGCGCAGCCGGTCGAGCGGCCGCTGCAGGGTGGAGCTGTGATCGGCGACGCCGTACCCGACACCGCGCGATGCCAGCTGCAGGAGGACCGTCGCACCGGCTCCGAGCAGAAGCATCGACTCACCGACGAAGTCGGCCAGTTCGACCGAGCCCGCCGGAAGCGGAGCGGGGATCGCCTCCGGTTCGTCGGTGGTGACGGCGGGGACGCGCTCTTCGGCGTGGGTCGTCATCGGAGGTCTCCTGATGGTGAAAGTACGGGTGCAGCACTGTCATACAAATTGTGCACACCCGTACTCAGATAGGCAAGTGCCTATCCGGAAGGCGAATCGACACCCGCTCGCTCACGGTGGGCGACCAGCCGCGCGGCCGCGTCCTCGAACTGCACCAGCGTCTGCGTGATCACTTCGCTGTGGTCCTGCGCAGCGATCGCCTCGATCAGCTTCGTGTGCGACCGGATGGCGAGCGTTCCCCACTCGGCGTCCCGCGCGTAGAGGCGGTACGGAATCGTGCGCGCGGCGGTGTTGAGGAACCACGCGAGCTTGGGGCTGTCGGCGATGCGGTTGAGCTCGCGATGGAAGTCGAACTCCGCGTCGGCGATCCGCTCGATGTCGGGTGTCACTCCCTCCGGAATGACGACGAGCATGCGCAGCCTCTCGTTGAGTTCGGCCAGACGCTCGAGGTCGGCCGGCGTGGCACGGTCGACCGCTCGGAGCGCGAGCTCGACGGCGATCTGTCCCTGCAGCCAGAAGATGTCGTCGATGTCGCCGCGCGTGAGAGGAGAGACCCGGTAGCCGCGGTTCGGGGCGGATTCGACCATTCCCTCCCCGCGCAGCGTCAGCAGCGCCTCCCGGACGGGGGTGACGCTGACGCCGAGTTCGACCGCGGTCTCGTCGAGCCGGATGAAGTCGCCCGGACGCAACGCGCCGGACATGATCGACCCGCGGAGGTGGCCGGCCACCTCGTCGGAAAGCTGCGGACGGCGCCGCACGGCCCCCTCCGAACGTCGGGATGCCGCAGCGTGATCCGCCGCTGTCCCGGGGCTACGTGTCGGTGCCGCCATCGTGTCTCCTGTAGGAATCCGGACAACTGCGCACGGGGGTTGTCCAATTGGCCCGCGAACGCCTAATGTGATGTCCACTACAGCTATCACATCAAATATATGTGATGTGGTTCACCAGGAAGTGTCGAACATGACCCAGAACCTCACCAGTCCGAAGAACGCGAAGAGCAGCTCGGACAAGGCATCCACGGCAGCAAGCACCGACACCTTCGCCAGCCTCGACCCCCGGAACGGCGAGGTGATCGCCGAGTATCCGGTCGCCGACGAGGCCGCCGTGGGCGCGGCCGTCGAGCGCGCCCGCGTCGCCGCGCGCTGGTGGGAGGCGCAGGGCTTCCGCGGCCGCCGCGACTGGCTCCTCGAGTTCAAGAAGGCCATCGCATCCGACGCGACCTCGCTCGCATCGGTGGTGGCGAAGGAGACCGGTAAGCCCTTCGGCGACGCCTTCCTCGAAGTCATGCTGGCGGTCGAGCACCTCGACTGGGCGGCCAAGAACGCCAAGAAGGTGCTCAGGCCCCGCAAGGTGCCCTCGGGCGTCGCGAGCTTCAACCAGGCCGCAACCCTCGAGTACAAGCCCCTCGGTGTCATCGGCGTGATCGGCCCCTGGAACTACCCCGTGTACACCCCGATGGGTTCGATCGCCTACTCGCTGGCCGCCGGCAACGCCGTCGTCTTCAAGCCGAGCGAGCTCACCCCCGGTGTTGCGAAGTGGCTCGAGGACAAGTGGAACTCGATCGCCCCCACCCAGCCGGTCTTCCAGGTCATCACCGGTCTCGGTGAGACGGGTTCGGCGCTCGTGCGTTCGGGTGTCGACAAGGTCGCCTTCACCGGCTCCGGCCCCACCGCCCGCAAGGTCATGGCGGTGTGCGCCGAGTCGCTCACCCCGCTCGTCGCCGAATGCGGCGGCAAGGACGCGATGATCGTCGCGGCCGACGCGAACATCGACGAGGC
Organism: Rhodococcus sp. GQ147; assembly: GCF_059759155.1. NCBI lineage: Bacteria > Bacillati > Actinomycetota > Actinomycetes > Mycobacteriales > Nocardiaceae > Rhodococcus > Rhodococcus sp. GQ147. The sequence goes on along the minus strand of NZ_JCAXDU010000015.1, from coordinate 85,471 downwards.
CGTCGAGTTCGCCGCCTTCGGCGCCTTCGGCAACGCCGGCCAGACCTGCGCGGGCGTCGAGCGCATCTACGTCGAGGAGCCTGTCTACCGCGAGTTCCTCGACAAGCTCACCGCCACCGTCCGGCGCGCGAAGCCGGGCGGCGACGAGGACTCCACCTACGGCCCTATGACGCTTCCGCGCCAGGTCGACATCGTGCGCAGTCACATCGAGGACGCCCTGAAGTCCGGTGGCAAGGCCGTCCTCGGCGGACTCGATTCGGTGCAGGAGCGCATCGTCGAGCCCGTCATCCTCACCGACGTGCCCGAGACCTCGGCCGCGGTGTGCGAGGAGACCTTCGGCCCGACGGTCGTCGTCAACAAGGTTCGCGACCTCGACGAGGCCGTCGAACGCGCGAACGGCACGAACTACGGTCTCGGTGCGTCGATCTTCACGCGCAACAAGAAGAAAGGCCGTCAGCTCGCCGAGCGCCTGCGCAACGGCATGGTGTCGGTCAATTCGGTGCTCGGCTTCGCCGCCATCGCCTCGTTGCCCTTCGGCGGCATCGGCGAGTCCGGTTTCGGCCGCATCCACGGCGCCGACGGCCTGCGCGAGTTTAGCCGTCCCAAGTCGGTCACGGTGGCGAAGTTCAGCTCGCCGCTCAAACTCATGAGCCTCGAGCGTCCGGAGCGCGATCTGAAAATCTCGCGAGCGATGCTCCAGTTCATGCACGGAAGGTGAGCCGATGACGACCACTCCCCCGCGCACTCGCAGCCGAAAGGCCGCCGTCGTCGCGAAGCCCGAGGCACGCATCGAGAAGGCCGGTACGTTCCCACCCCCGAACAGGGACCCGCACCCGAAGCGTGGGCGGATGGGCTGGGTCGAGGTGATCGAGGAGCTCGACCCGGTCACGCAGCACCAGGACATCGTGCGGATCACCGCCGGTTACGAGTTCCCGTGGGACTACCAGCGGTCGCTCGAGTTCGCCCTCTTCCGCACGTACTGTGTGCCCAGCATCTCGGAGTTGCTCGCCCGCACCGGCGAGTTCGAGAAGCGGCCGCAGAAGCGGTACGACGACACGGCGCTGCTGATGGCCGAGCTGGTCGAGCACGGCTACGACGCCGAGCGGGGACGCGAGTCGCTGCGCAACATCAACCGGATGCACGGCAAGTACTCGATCGACAACGACGACATGCTGTACGTCCTGTCGACCTTCGTGTACGACCCGCTCGACTGGATCGACCGCTACGGGTGGCGTCGCCTGCACCCGAAGGAGCGGCTGGCGTCGTTCTACTTCTACCGCCAGGTGGGCATCCGGATGGGCATCAAGGACATCCCGGAGTCGTTCCAGGAGTTCCACCGGTTCAAGCTCGAATACGAGCGCGAGAAGTTCACCTACAGCGACGACAACCACGCCATCGGCACCTACACGCTGCGCCTCTTCCAGTCGTGGTACCCGAAGGTGCTGAACAAGGGCATCGAGAAGGTCGTTTTCGCGCTGATCGACGACCGCATGGCGTCGGCGTTCGGTTTCCCGAAGAGCTCACCGCAGGTGACGGAGATCGTCGAGGGCGCGCTGCGGGCACGGTCGGCGTTCGTGCGGCGACTGCCGAAGCGACGCGTGTCGCTGTCGGCGGGCAACGCCACCAACCGGACGTATCCGGGTTACCCCCTCGGTTACCGTCCGAACGATCTGGGCGTCGAACACTGACGCACCGACAGACCTGGGGGACAGGAGGGGCGGCCCCGCATTCCGGTTTCACCACCGGGGTGCAGGGCCGTAACTGTTCCGGGAGGGCGGGCCGGGGTCAGTTCTCGACGGGCCGCAGGGCCTGCTTCGACGGGAGTGCGAAACCCGAGACGAAGACGACCACGGCGCAACCGGCGCACACGAGGTAGGCGATCACGAAGCCCGCGGTGCCGATGCCGAGCCCGCCCCCGAGGGTGTGAGCCGCGAGCACCGAGGCGACGACCGCGCTGCAGACGGTGCTGCCCACGGTGCGGAGCAGGACGTTGACGCCGTTCGCCGCGGCGTTCTGCGACAGCGGCACCGCGCCGAGGAGGAGCACCGGCAGCGTGCAGTACACGAGCGACGTGCCGATCGCCGCGACGAAGATGGCGGCGACGACGAGCCACAGCGGCTTGCCGGGCACCGCGTGGACGCTGTAGCCGGCGAGCAGGAAGACCGCTCCGGTCATGATCGTGATCTTGGGTCCGAAACGTTCGGTGATCCGGGAGGCCACGATCGCGAAGATCATCATCGCGAAGCTCGCGGCGAGCTGGCAGGCCGCGGCCTGGAGGATGGTCAGGTCGTATCCGGCTCCGTGCCCGGACGGCGCCTGCAGCAACTGTGTGGTGATGAGGGTGTTGCCGTAGAAGGCGAACCCGACGAGCAGTGCCGACAGGTGCGGCGCGAGGACGGAACGGCGGGCCGAGACACGCAGGTCGACGAGCGGGTTGCGGTTGCGCAGCTGCTGCACTCCCCAGAGCACGAACAGCAGCACCGACGCGGCGAACGAGAGCAGCACTGCGGGGCTCGTCCAGCCCCACGTGCTGCCCTGGGTGATGGGCACGAGCAGGCACACCAGGGCGGCGGACAGGCCGGCGGCGCCCACGGCGTCGAAGCGACCGCCGGTGCGGGTGTCCGATTCCGGGATGACGATCCACGCCGCGAGGGCCACACCGGCGCCGATGGCGGCGGTGGTCCAGAAGAGCAGGTGCCAATCGGCGAACTGGACGATGGCGGCAGCGAACGGGATACCGACCGCGGTGCCGATGCCGAGGGTGGAACTGAGCATCGCGATCGAGCGCTCCACGTGCTCACGGGGCAGGACCTCGCGAAGGATCGCCATGCCGATCGGCAGCACCGCCGCGCCGGCGCCCTGCAGGCCACGGGCGACGATGAGCAGTCCGATGTCCGAGGTCAGCGCGCAGATCAACGAGCCGAGTGTCATAAGCGAGAACGCGATGAGCAGCATCCGCTTCTTGCCGATCATGTCGGCGAGACGGCCGAAGATGGGCGTCATCACCGCACCGACCAGCAGGGTGCTCGTCACCAGCCACGAGACGGCGGTGGTTCCGGCGCCGGTGAAGCCCGGCATGCTCGGCAGGAGCGGCACCATGACGGTCTGCATGATGGCCTGGAAGACGGCTCCCACCGCGAGGACCGGGAAGACGAGGTGCCCCGGGTCGCGTCGCTTCTTCTCCGCAGCTCCCGACGCCGAGCGCGTCGGAGCGGAGGCGTACCTACCCGGTACGTGCAGGCGCAGAGGGAGCGAGATCGACATCGACGCCCTCCTCACCGAATAGGTAAATAGCCGTTCACCACATTAGGTGAACGGCTATTTACCCTCAAGGGGAGTGACCAAAGTCATTTCTGTGGCTAAGAACCGTCTCCGTCGAGCAGTCGCTGCACCAGCGGCGCGTACAGCGCCACCACATCCTCGACTCTGCCGGTCGCGCGTTCCTGCATCATCCGACGACGCATGATCGCCAACCCCATCACCGCCGACATCGCCAGCTCGGCCCGGAGACGGGCATCCGGCCCCGGAAGACGCGCGGCGAGCGCGTCGATCATCTGCGCGGAGTAGTTGTCGCGGAGCATGCGATTACTCTCCTCGCTGCCCCCGCTCATGAACAGAATGTTCATCGACAACGGCTTGTAGGGCTCGAGCGGGCGAGCGAGCATCGCCACCATCCGCTCGCCCAGACTCTCAAGTGGACCGTCGAACAGCACCTGCGCGCCGTACTGGAAGTCGACGAGCTCCTCGTACAACTGCTCCTTCGAGCCGAAGTACTTGATGATCAGCGGGGCGCTGACCCCCGCTTCCTCCGCGATGTCCTTGAGCGTGATGTCGCGGTAGGGGCGCGTCGCAAACGCCTTCCCCGCAGCCTCGATGATCAGCTTCCGGGTCTCGTCGGAAGTCCGGCGACGCTTCTCGGGCTCACCCCGGTGCGATGCCTCCGTGCTGCGCACGGTCACATCGCCCGCCTCCCCGACAACGCTCGCCCGAGCGTCAGCTCGTCGGCGAACTCGAGATCGCCGCCCATCGGCAGACCCGACGCGAGGCGGGTGACGCTCAGCCCCGGGAAGTCGCGCAGCATACGCACCAGATAGGTGGCCGTCGCCTCGCCCTCCGTATTGGGGTCGGTCGCGATGATCACCTCGGAGACGTCGACGCCGTCCTCCTGGTTGCCGATGCGGGTGAGCAGTTCGCGGATGTGCAGCTGGTCGGGGCCGACGCCATTGAGCGGGTCGAGCGCACCACCGAGGACGTGATAGCGCCCCCGGAACTCCCGGGTGCGTTCGATCGCCTGCACGTCCTTCGGTTCCTCGACCACGCAGATCACCGTGCGGTCGCGGCGAGGATCGGAGCAGATGCGGCAACGCCGCTGGTCGGAGACCGTTCCGCAGACCTCGCAGAACTGCACGCCGTCGCGGATCCGCTGCAGCGCCGCCTGCAGGCGGTCGATCTCGGGCGGCTCGACCGAGAGCAGATGGAACGCGATGCGCTGGGCACTCTTCGGGCCGACGCCCGGAAGCTTGCCCAGCTCGTCGATGAGGTCCTGTACCGGTCCTTCGTACAACGCCGACCTCTAGAAACCGGGCAGGCCGGGGATTCCGCCGCCGAGCCCACCCGCGAGCGGACCGAGCTTCTCGGCCGCGATCTCCTGGGCCTTCGCCGAGGCGTCGGCGATCGCACCGACCACCAGATCCTGCAGGGTCTCGACGTCCTCGGGGTCGACGACCTTCGGATCGATCTTCACGGACACGACCTCGCCCGTGCCCTTCACCGTCGCGGTCACGAGGCCACCGCCGGCCTGGCCGGTGACCTCCGCCTGCGCCATCTCGTTCTGCGCAGCGACGAGTTGCTGCTGCATCTGCTGGGCCTGAGCGAGGAGTTGCTGCATGTCGGGCATTCCACCACCGGGTTGCACGGCACGTCCTTTCTGCACGTTTGTGATGCCAGCCTAGTCGCCGCGCATCGGGGTGGACACAGACGCCGAGGTCGACCGAACCGGGCTCAGTCGACTTCCTTCTTCAGGTTCTCGAGCACCTGCTGCTGGATCTTCTTCAGGCCGAGCGGCGCGAACGTCTTCTCGAAGAAGCCCTTGACGCCACCGGCACCCTTCCACTGAGTGAGCACGACGACCGTCGAACCCGTCCCGTTCGGCACGACGCTGTAGGTCGTCACGAGCGTCGAGTTCGCGTCCGTCTCCGTGACGGTACTGCCCTTCACCGACACGGTGGCCTGCACGTCGCGCTGACGCTTCTCCGTGGCCTGGAGGATCCAGTGCACGACGGTGCCGTCGCCGCGACCACCGGAGATCACGCGGTAGTCGCGGTAGTGCTCGGTGAGGATGCGCGGGCGCACGGTCTCGTAGTCGGCCAGGGCGGTGAGCACCACCTCGGGAGCTGCCGCCAACTGGATCGAACTGCTTGCGCTGACCTGTGCCATGAACGACTCCTTCTGCTTCTTCCGCGCTGATGCGGGCTCGAATGTGCCTGTGACGACAGCATCCATCCTGCCCTGCGCGTTCCGGGACGGATGCGACCGCCGGGTCTATTGTGGACGTGCCACTGATGCGCCGCTCCGGAGGAGTCGAATGCAGATGCCGAGATCGTCAGGTGTGAAGGTCCCGTACGGGGAGGCGGTACACCGCCAGGGTGTAGACCGCCTGCTGCGCTCGTACAGCGCGATTCCGGCCGACGCGCCCGTGCGACTCGCGAAGAAGACGTCGAACCTCTTCCGGGCACGCGCCGCGGCGAACGCGCCGGGGCTCGACGTCTCCGGTCTCGGCGGTGTCATCTCCGTCGACCCGCAGGCCCGCACCGCCGACGTCGCCGGCATGTGCACCTACGAGGACCTCGTCGACGCGACCCTGCCCTACGGCCTCGCACCGTTGGTCGTCCCGCAGCTGAAGACGATCACGCTCGGCGGCGCCGTCACCGGGCTCGGCATCGAGTCGACGTCCTTCCGCAACGGCCTCCCCCACGAGTCCGTGCTCGAGATGGACATCCTGACCGGGTCCGGCGAGATCATCACGGCCCGCCCGGAGGGTGAGCACGCCGATCTGTTCCACGGCTTCCCCAACTCGTACGGTTCGCTCGGGTACGCCACGCGCCTGCGCATCGCACTCGAACCGGTGAAACGTTTCGTCGCACTGCGTCACCTGCGTTTCGACACGATCGCCGATCTGCAGTCCGCCCTCGCGCGGATCGTCGACGAACGGACCTGGGACGGCACACCGGTCGACTATCTCGACGGTGTCGTCTTCTCCGCGACCGAGAGCTACCTGACGCTCGGCACACAGACCGACGAGCCGGGTCCCGTCAGCGATTACACCGGGCAGGACATCTACTACCGGTCGATCCAGCACGTCTCCGTCAACCGACCCAAGGAGGATCGGCTCACGATCCGCGACTATCTGTGGCGGTGGGACACCGACTGGTTCTGGTGCTCCCGGGCTTTCGGCGCCCAGAACCCGAAGATCCGCCGGATGTGGCCGAAACAGTTGCTGCGCAGCAGTTTCTACTGGAAGCTCATCGCGCTCGACCACAAGTATTCGGTGGCCGACCGGATCGAGGCACGCAAGGGCAATCCACCCCGCGAGCGCGTCGTGCAGGACATCGAGGTCCCGCTCGAACGCACGCAGGAGTTCGTCGAGTGGTTCCTCGACGAAATTCCCATCGAGCCGATCTGGTTGTGCCCCTTGAAGTTGCGCGACATCGAGTCGTCCCCGGACGCCGGCCGTCCGAGCACCTCGGACGCCCAGCGTCCCTGGCCGCTGTACCCGCTCGAGCCGAAGCGCGCCTATGTGAACGTCGGGTTCTGGTCGTCCGTTCCCATCGTGCCCGGCGCCGAGGAGGGCGCCGCCAACCGGCTGATCGAGAAGAAGGTCGCCGAACTCGACGGGCACAAATCGCTCTACTCGGACTCCTACTACTCGAAGGACGAGTTCGAGAAGCTCTATTACGGCGGCGGTGAATACCCCGCTCTCAAGCAGAAATACGACCCTCGGTCCCGTCTACTGGACCTGTTTTCGAAGGCGGTGCAACGAAAGTGACCATATTCAGGACCGAGAACGATCGGTCCACCGAGGACAAGCTCGCACTCGCCCAGATCGTGGAGATCGTGACCGGCGGCGACATGCCGTTGCGCTTCACGGCCTACGACGGATCGGCGGCCGGTCCCGAGGACTCTCCCTACGGTCTACATCTCGCGTCGCCCAAGGGCGCGACGTACATCGCCACGGCCCCCGGCGATCTGGGTATGGCACGGGCGTACATCTCGGGCGATCTCCAGGCGAAGGGAGTGCATCCCGGCAACCCCTACGAGTTGCTCGCCTCGCTCGGCGACCTGCACTTCGAGCGTCCCCCGGCACGTATCCTCGCGCAGATCGCCCGGTCGCTCGGCACCGAACTGCTCAAGCCGATCGCACCGCCGCCGCAGGAGCACCTGCCGCGCTGGCGCCGCATCGCTGAGGGTCTGCGGCACTCGAAATCGCGCGACGCCGAGGTCATCCATCACCACTACGACGTGTCCAACGAGTTCTACGAGTACGTTCTGGGCCCCTCGATGACGTACACCTGCGCCGTCTTCGAATCCGAGAATCAGAGCCTCGAGGACGCCCAGGAGAACAAGTACCGTCTGGTCTTCGAGAAGCTGCGGTTGAAGCCGGGCGACCGCCTGCTCGACATCGGTTGCGGCTGGGGCGGGATGGTGCGTTACGCCGCTCGGCGCGGTGTGAAGGCCCTCGGCGTGACGCTCTCCAAGGAACAGGCCGAGTGGGCGCAGAAGGCCATCGTCGAGGAGGGCCTGAGCGACCTGGCGGAGGTCCGGCACTCCGACTACCGCGACGTGCCCGAGGAAGGATTCGACGCCATCTCGTCGATCGGCCTGACCGAGCACATCGGTGTCGCCAACTATCCGGCCTACTTCCGGTTCCTCCACGGCAAACTGCGGGTGGGCGGTCTGCTGCTCAACCACTGCATCACCCGGCCGACCAACAACACCCGCGCCAAGGCCGGCGGGTTCATCGACCGGTACGTCTTCCCCGACGGGGAACTCACCGGTTCGGGTCGCATCATCACCGAGGCGCAGAACATCGGCTTCGAGGTGATGCACGAGGAGAACCTGCGCGAGCACTACGCCCTGACGCTGAAGGGCTGGTGCGAGTACCTCGAGAAGCACTGGCAGGCCTGCGTCGCCGAGGTCGGTGAGGGCACGGCCCGCCTGTGGGGCCTGTACATGGCAGGCTCGCGCCTCGGCTTCGAACGCAACGTGGTCCAGCTGCACCAGGTGCTCGCGGTCAAGCTCGGCGACGACAAGAAGCCGCAGACGCCGCTGCGCCCCTGGTGGGTCGCCTAGCCGACCCCATCGGCACGAAAACAGAAGAGCGCGAACGGGAAGGGCTCCCGACGCCGTGGCGTCGGGAGCCCTTCCGTGCAACCGTCGTGTGCGTCAGCTGCGCAGCGACGCCGGCGGGTTGAAGCGCTCGCCGTACTTGGCGGCGAGTTCCTCGGCGCGCTTGACGAAGCCTTCCTTGCCACCCGGGTAGCCGACGATGTACTGAGCGACACCACCGGTCCAGGCCGGGAAGCCGATGCCGAAGATCGAGCCGATGTTGGCGTCGGCGGTGGTCTCGAGAACACCTTCGTCGAAGCACTTCTGGGTCTCGATCGCCTCGGCGAAGAGCATGCGGTCGATCAGATCCTGCAGCGGCACATCGAGGGTCGCCTCGGTCTTGAAGTGATCGCGCACACCCTGCCAGATGCCCTGACGCTTGCCGTTCTCGTCGTACTCGTAGAAGCCGGCCTTCTCGAGACGACCCGGACGACCCTGCTCGACCATCCAGTCGACCACGTCGAGTGCGGGATGACGCGTGGTGCCGAGCTTGGTGTCGCCCTGCTTGGCGGCCTCCTCGGATTCCTTCGCGATCTTCTGCATGAGCTTCATGTTCAGCTCGTCGGTCAGCTGCAGCGGCGGAGCCGGGTAACCCGCCTGCGAACCGGCCTGCTCGATGGTCGCGGGCTCGATGCCCTCGCCGAGCATGGCGATGGCCTCGTTGACGAAGGTGCCGATCACACGCGAGGTGAAGAAGCCGCGACTGTCGTTGACGACGATCGGAGTCTTGCGGATCGCGAGCGTGTAGTCGAACACGCGGGCCAGGGCCTCGTCGGAGGTCTTCTCACCCTTGATGATCTCGACCAGAGGCATCTTGTCGACCGGCGAGAAGAAGTGGATACCGATGAAGTCCTCGGGACGCTTGACGCCGGTCGCGAGACCGGTGATGGGCAGCGTCGAGGTGTTCGAGCCGAGCAGCGCGTCGGGATCGACGATGTCTTCGATCTCCTGGAACACCTTGTGCTTGAGCTCGGTGTTCTCGAACACTGCCTCGATGACGAAGTCGACGCCCGCGAAGTCGGCGGGGTCGGCCGTCGGCGTGATGCGGTCGAGCAGAGCCTTCGACTTCTCCTCGGTGGTCTTGCCACGCGAGAGAGCCTTCGTCTCGATCTTCTCCGAGTAGTTCTTGCCACGCTCGGCGGCCTCGAGGGTGACGTCCTTGAGGACGACCTCGTAACCGGCCTTGGCGGAGACGTAGGCGATGCCGGCGCCCATCATGCCCGCACCGAGAACGCCGATCTTCTTGATCTCGCGCTTCGGCACGTCCTTCGGACGCGAAGCGCCCGAGTTGATGGACTGCATGTCGAAGAAGAACGCCTGGATCATGTTCTTCGCGACCTGGCCGGTGGCGAGTTCGACGAAGTACCGCGACTCGATGGTCGACGCATTGTCGAAGTCCACCTGCGAGCCCTCGACGGCGGCGGCCATGATGGCGCGCGGAGCCGGCATCGGGGCGCCCTTGATCTGCTTGCGCAGGTTCGCGGGGAAGGCCGGAAGGTTCGCGGCGAAGGCCGGGCTGGAAGGGGTGCCGCCGGGGATCTTGTAGCCCTTGACATCCCACGGCTGGATGCCGCCCTCGGGGTTGGCCTTGATCCATTCCTTGGCGGCCGGAACGAGTTCCTCGACGCTACCCACGACGTCGTGGACCAGGCCGATCTCCTTGGCCTTGACCGCGTTGTACTTGTTGCCCTGCAGCAGAACCGAGAGCAGCGCCGTCTGGATGCCGAGCAGGCGCACGGTGCGGGTGATGCCACCGCCACCAGGGAGCAGGCCGAGGCTGACCTCGGGCAGACCGATCTGCACGCCCTTGACATCGGCAGCGATGCGGCGATGCGTCGCGAGGGCGATTTCGAGGCCGCCACCGAGAGCCGCGCCGTTGATGGCGGCGACGACGGGCTTACCGAGGGTCTCGAGACGACGCAGGTCGGCCTTGATGCCCTGAACCTCGTCGAACGCGACCTGCGCGTCGTCGGGGCCGATCGCGATGATGTTGCGCAGGTCGCCGCCGGCGAAGAAGGTCTTCTTCGCGGAGGTGATCACCACACCGGTGATGGAGTCCTGCTCCTCGTACAGACGGTCGACGGTGGCCTTCATCGACGCCTTGTACAGCTCGTTCATCGTGTTGGCGCCCTGGTTCGGATCGTCGAGTGTCAGCACAACGATGCCGTCGGCGTCCTTATCCCAGGAAATCATGTTGTCGCTCACTGTTTTTCGAATTCCTTCCGGTGTCAGACGCGCTCGATGATGGTGGCCACACCCATGCCGCCACCGATGCACAGGGTGACGAGGGCGCGCTTGGCTCCGCGGCGCTCGAGCTCGTCGATCATGGTGCCGGTGATCATGGCGCCGGTGGCGCCGAGCGGGTGGCCCATCGCGATGGCGCCGCCGTTGACGTTGAGCTTCTCGTCCGGGATGTTCAGGTCCTTCTGGAACTTCAGGACGACGGAGGCGAACGCCTCGTTGATCTCGAACAGGTCGATGTCGTCGACCGTCAGGCCCGCCGAAGCGAGAACCTTGTGCGCGGCCGGCGTGGGGCCGGTGAGCATGATCGTCGAGTCGGCACCGGAGGTGGCCGTGGCGACGACGCGGGCACGCGGGGTCAGACCGAGGTCCTTGCCGGCCTGCTCGGAACCGACGAGCACGAGTGCCGCGCCGTCGACGATGCCCGAGCTGTTGCCGCCGTGGTGGACGTGATCGATCTTCTCGACGAAGTGGAACTTCTGCTGCGCCACGGCGTCGAAGCCGCCCATCTCACCGATGGTCGCGAACGACGGCTGCAGCTTGGCCAGACCCTCGAGGGTCGTGTCCGGACGCATGTGCTCATCCTGATCGAGGATGGTCAGGCCGTTCTGGTCCTTGACCGGCACGACCGACTTGGAGAAGTAGCCGCCCGACCAGGCTGCCGCCGCGAGCTGCTGCGAACGCAGTGCGTAGGCGTCGACGTCCTCGCGGGTGAAGCCCTCGATGGTCGCGATGAGATCGGCGGAGATGCCCTGGGGAACCAGGTAGCTGTCGTAGTTGGTGGCGGGATCGAGCATCCACGCGCCACCGTCGGAGCCCATGGAGACACGCGACATGGACTCGACGCCGCCGGCGAGAACGAGCTCGTCCCAGCCGGAGCGGACCTTCTGCGCAGCCATGTTGACGGCCTCGAGGCCCGACGCGCAGAACCGGTTGATCTGCACGCCGCCCGTGGTGGCCGGCAGGTTCGCGATGGTGACAGCGGTGCGGGCGATGTCGGCACCCTGATCGCCGACGGGGCTGACGACACCGAGGATCAGGTCGGAGATACGGTTCTCGTCGAGATCGGGGAATCGAACACGCAGCTCGTCGATCAGGCCCGTAACCAGGGAGATCGGCTTGACGGAGTGCAGCGAGCCCGTCTTCTTGCCTCGGCCGCGTGGTGTTCGGATGGCTTCATAGATGAATGCCTCGGTGGTCACAGTGCGCAGGTTCCTTCCCGTGCTTGCGGAGCGACGGCACCCACGGCCCTGCAGAGGGCCGCCGTGCCCAACCTCTCCTACGGTAGAAGCGGGCACCCCTCGGCCGTAAGGACCGAAGCGATCGGTGTCCGTGACCGAACCGAACGTCCGCAAACCCCTTACGGGACCACCGCCGCCCGAAGGCGCGGCGCCGCATACAGGACTTCTCGCAGCGCATCGAGGGGGACGAGGGTGCCGACGAGCCCGCGAGCACGAGGCGCCCGCCCACATCGAGGCGCGACACCAGCGACGCGATCGCATCCGCCGAACCCGAGAAGTCGAGAGCGATACCGGCAGGACCACCGTCGTCGAGAACCGCGCCGAACCGGTCGGCGCGTGCCGCGTGCTGCGGGTCGGTGTCCATGATCATGACGTCGGCGCCGGCTTCGGCACACATGGCGACCGCCGTGACGCCGAGCATCCCGGCACCGCACACCACGACCCTGCGGCCGTCGAGATCGCCGGCCGTCTCAACCACCGCGACAGCCGTCGCGGTCGCACACGAGGCCGGAGCTGCGACGACGTCGGGCACCGCGGCCGGGACGGGCACGGTCGTCACGCCCGCGGGTAGCACGATGTACTCGGAGTAGGTACCCACGTCGCCCTGGCCGACGAATCGGGGCGTCCGGTTCCGGGATGTCAGAGGCCGAGCAGGTCGGCGGTCTCCTCGCCGAGATAGAGGCCGAGGGTCATACCGCGGCCACCCGGGCCGGCGACGACCCATACGTCTTCGTCGGCCTTCGCGCGGTGCACGAGCGCGTGGGGTCGACGCACTGGCTGTACACACCGGCCCAGCGCCGGACGACGCGCGGCAGTCGGCGGCCGAGGAACTCCTCCGTCACTGTGACGAGGTGGTCGTAGGGTTCTTCGCCGACGTCGAAGTCGAACGGTTCGTCGTAGGCGTGGGTGTCGCCGATGGTGAGGCCGCCGTGCAGACGCTGGACGCACAGCAACTGCATGCGATGCTGCGCGGCGACGGGTCGTTGCTCCTCGGAGGCGGTGAGCTCGTCGAGGGCGGTACCGGCGAATCCCGGGTAGTAGCGCAGGCTGTCGCCGTCGGCGATCGACGTGGTGAGGTCTTCGCCGAGCGGTGCGGTCTGCATCATCTGCAGCCGGACCCTGCGCAATGACAGGTCGCGGGCGAGGCCACCGAGTGTCGCGCCGGGACAGACGAGAACGAGGTCGGTCTCGTGCACGGTGCCGTGGTCGTCGCGCACTGCACGGTCCCGCGGGCCGTGCGGGAGACGTCCCGGGCCTCTGTGGACAGCAGGAACCGGTAGCGGCCCGAGATGGCGAGATGTTGCCGGATCGCCGGGAGCGCGATGCGGGATTCGACGGCAGCGTCCGTGCTGCAGTGCAGTGCCGCGAGGAAGTTACCGCGTAGCGCGGGGTTACGGCGGCGCGTCTCGTCCGCATCGAGCAGGGCGAATCCCCGTCGCTGCGCGTCGTCGCGTGCGACCGCTTCCTCCGCGACGGCGACCTCGGCGGCGGTGCGCGGCAGCGTCAGCGAACCGTTCGCGAGGAAACCGACGTCGGGAACGCGGGCGCCGAGGTCCTCCCACAGCTCGCGGGACCGCAGGGTTAGGGCCGGTTCGTCGAACTCCCGGTGAAACAGTTGGTGTAGACCGGAATTCGGTTACGCTGGATGTGTGGCCACCGTCGTTCGCGAAGCGCGCATCCTCAAGCACCAGATCGTGCGCCGCCAGGTCGAGTGCCTCCTCGACCAGCTCAGCGTGGGAGATCAGGTCCCCTCCGAACGCGATCTCGCCACCCGGTTCGACGTCGCCCGCGAAACCGTCCGCCAGGCACTGCGAGAACTGCTCGTCGACGGCCGCATCGAACGGCGGGGCCGCAGCACCGTCGTCGCCGGCCCGAAGATCGTCCAGCCCCTCGTCATCGGTTCCTATACCGAAGCCGCCCTGCTCGAAGGGCGCAGCGCTGGGCGTGTGCTCGTCGCGTGGACCGACCTCGTCGCCGACGACGAACGGGCCTGCCGCCTCGGTCTCGAACCCGGCGATCCCGTCCTCGAACTCGAACGTGTCCTGCTCGCCGACGGAGTGCATGTCGGACTCGAACGCACGCGCCTTCCCGCACACCGCTTTCCGGATCTGCGCCGGACGCTCGATCCGTCGTCGTCGCTGTACGCCGCGATCCGTTCCTACGGGATCACGTTCGCGCGGGCGGTCGAGCGGATCGAGACCACGCTGCCGGATGCGCGCGAGGCGGCGCTGCTCGACGCCGACACCCGCACACCGATGCTGCTGCTCGAGCGGATCTCCTACGACGAGAACGACGTCCCGATCGAGCATCGCCGGTCGCTCTACCGCGGCGACCGGATGTCGTTCGTCACGACCGTCACTCCCTGAGCAGCAGGTCAGTCGACGCCCAGGCCTGCTTCCCGCGCACGGACGATCGCGCTCGCCCGGTCGGCTGCACCGATCTTGCCGAGGATGTTGGACACGTGGTTGCGCACCGTCTTCTGGCTGAGCACGAGTCGGCGGGAGATCGCGGCGTTGTCGAGTCCGCGGGCCACGAGGTCGAGGATCTCCCGCTCCCGTCCGGTCAGATACGGGAAAACCGCCGACGTGTTGCGGGAGTTCGCGACCGCCGCAAGGGCTTTCGCCGCGACCGCCGCACCGACGATCATCTCACCGTCGGCCACGGCCCGGATCGCCCGTTCGACCCCCGACGGATCGGCCCCTTTGACGAGATAACCCGAGGCACCGGCACGGATGGAGGCGATGAGGATGTCCTCGTCCTCGTGCATCGTGACCATCAGGATGCGGGTGCCCGGCGACTTCCGGAGGATGCTGCGGGTCGCGTCGATCCCCGATCCGTCGCCGAGTTCGATGTCCATGAGCACGACGTCGACATCGCCGATCACGACCTCGAGGGCCTCCCCCACCGAACTCGCCTGGCACACGACATCGATCCCGTCGAGAGTGCCCAGCAGTGCCGCCATACCGAGGCGGAAGACGGGATGGTCGTCGACGACCGCAACGCGTATCGCTCCGTTGTCGCTCATGATTCGGACCAGGGTAGCCGCGCCCGCACCACGACACCGCGCGGGTCGCCGGGTTCGATGCCCACCGTTCCGCCGACCTCCCGGGCCCGTTCCCGCATGCTCTGCGTCCCCACACCGATTCGTGCGTCGGTCGCGAGTCCTCGCCCGTCGTCGACGATGTCGAGGGCCAGCACGTCGCCCTCCGCCGCGACCCGCACCGTGCATTCGTCGGCACCGGAATGCCGTCGCGCGTTGATGACCGCCTCGGAGGCGATGCCGTAGGCGGCCCACGCGATCGGCCCGGACATCCCGGCGGGGAGGTCGGACCGCAGGTCGACGCGGAATCCCGCGCGGGCGTGGGTGATCACGAGTTCATCGAGTGCGGCGGTGAGGCCGAGTTCGTCGAGAACCGGGGGCAGCAGACTGCGCGAGAGCTCGCGGACACCGTCGACTTGCCGATCGAGTTCGCGGAGCAGTTCGTCGACGAGTCCGGCCGCGGCGTCCGGGTCGGTGGTGACGAGATTGCGTGCGCCCTGCAGGCCGAGCCGCACCCCGGCGAGCGACGGGCCGAGACCGTCGTGCAGTTCGCGGCGGATGGTGCGGCGTTCCTCGAGTCTCACCTCGGTGAGGCGGCGACGCGCGTCTTCGAGGTCCTCCGCCGACCGCAGTACGACGAGCCCGGCGTCGACGACGGTCGCGAGTTCGGTGAGCGCCCGCCGGCTGCGTTCCCCGAGCGATTCGCCCGGAGGTGCGGTGACGGCGAGGGTGGCGTCGCCGTTACCGACCGGAACCTCCTCGACGGGTCCGGTCGCGGTCCCCCAGCGTGCGATCACGTCGCCGCCGCGGCGCACCTCGACCGATTCGAGACGCAGTGCGATGCCGATTCCGGCGGCGAGTTCGCCCAACAGCAGGTCGGGCGAATCGGCACCGGCGAAGTGCCGCCCGAGGATCCGGACGGCGCGTGCCGGGTCGACGCCGTCGCCGTAGACGAGGCGGTGCACCTTCCGGCCGAGCCACATCCGCACCGGCTGCACGGCCAGGGCGACGGCGGTGGCGGCGACCGCCTGGGCGAAGACCGATTCGTTCGGGAGCACCAGCGACACCGCGACCGTCACCGCGAGATAGGAGGTGACGAGCACGGCGGTGAGACTGCCGGCGAGCGCGGCGCGACCCACCGCGAGGTCGATGCCCCAGAGTCGTTGGCGCAGCACGACGGCGAGGATCGCGACGGGATAGAAGGCCTGCGTCGCGAGGTGGAGCAGCGGTGTGAGCATCCACGGCACGTCCGGGACCGCCAACGGGATGTACGAGGCTGTCATCAGGGCACTGCCGAGCGCGAGCCATCCCGTCCCGGATAGTTCGCCCGCCGAGGCGTGACGGCGACGCCACTCGACGTGCCCGGAGGTCAGGAAACCCACGGCCACAACGGGCCCGACGAACCAGATGTCGGCGATGTCGGTGAAGGTGCGCGCCCAGAAGAACCAGGCGATCGTCAGGACACCGACGCCGATCCCGGCCCGCACCACGGGATCGGCCGGACGGTCGCGGACGAGCCACGGCACCACCAGGAACAACGCGAGTGTCCCGGGGATCCAGGTGGTGTTCTGCAGCGGACCGAGGAATCCGACGGGCAGTTCGGGGCGGACGAGGGCGAGCTGGGTCCAGCTGTAGGACATCGCTGCCACACCGACGCCGATCGACGCGACGGCCAGCAGGATCGGCACGGCGTGGACCCGGCGGGCGAGGATCACCCCGGCGACCGTCCCGTAGACGGCGGCTCCGACGACGTCGACGAGGAAGAACAGCTGGTCGGAATCGAGCGCGGGCCGTGCCGCGACGAACACGACGACGGCCGCCACGGCGAGCAGCCAGGAGACGACGGCCACGACGGCGGCGGGTACCGGAGCCCCGGTACCCGCCGATCCGGTCGTCGTGACGGTGTCCTTCATGGTGCGGTGAGTATGCACCGCCGTGTCCTTGACGCGGCAGGTATACGCCGCTGGGCCGCTCGCAGTGGCACTAACGTGCACGCCGGTCCGCGAGGGCGAAGCCGACTCCGGCCACCAGCACCCACATCGGGCCGGTGAAGCCGGCCATGTACTGCAGTGGGGAGATGCCGAGGAGCAGTGTCAGACCACCGAGGACGATGCTCGCCCAACCGATCCACCGGGGCGCCGCGCGGTGATGCAGGACCGCGACCGCGACCGCGACGCCGCTGACACCGGCACCGACCCACAGCCATGGGATGGTGCCCATCCAATGCGAGGCGAAGACCGCCACCTCGGGCACCATCTGATCGGTGTTGCCGAGGCCGAACAGCAACTCGGTGTCGAGTCCGGTGCCCATGAGGGTCGCGACCGAGGTGAGCACGAGACCGAATGCCGCGACCGTCGGCACGAGGCTGAATTCCGGAGTGCCTGCGCGCAGTCGGCGCTGCAGTCCGGCGGCGAAGACGAGCAGCAGCATCGTCGACACCATCAGCGTCAGGTGCATGACGAGCATGGGCGTGCGCTGCCCGGCGAACTCGGTCATGATCGCCACCGCGTTGCCGGCGGTGCGCTCGTTGTATGCCGCGCTCGTCGCCATGCTCGCCTGGATGCCCACGACGCCGGCGAGGCCGGCGACCGCACCCGTCCACGCCCAGAGCGAACCGGGGCCACGACGATCGGGAGCGATCGGCGCGAGGGGTTCGGTCTCGGTGCCGAGAGTGTTCATGAAGGTCCCTTCGGATCGATGCGACGCCCTGCGCGTCGTAAAGGAACGATCCGGTGCCCGATGTCCCGGGTGGAAGGGACGACTGTCCCGACCTTCCGGGATCGCCGCCGGCGTCCCTCGTCGGGCAGACGTCGTGCACCTACCACAACCGAGGGGAGGTTGTGTGCGATTCTCCCGACGGAAACGCACACAACCTCCCCCACGACCGAGGATGCCGACGCGGATATTTCCGCGGGCTGCCGGATCCGCGCCGCCCCGAATTCACTCAGGGATTTCGGGTGCGGCGCTCGTCCGCCGAATGAAGAGCGGCGACGGACGCGAAGGCCGCAGCCAGTACCAGTAACAACAACACAACATTGAGTGCCATGGAATGTCCTTTCACGGGGCCGGGTGAATTTCTCCCGACTTCGAAACAGGCGCTCCCCTCTTCTATCCTATTTACGAGAAATATGCGAGTCGACGCATTTTCCACCGGCGAATTCGATACGTTCGCAATTCGCACGCCGCGGAATTCCGGATCGGATATTCCGTGGGGAAATGCGGCGGATCAGCCCAGTGACCTGCGCCTCATGCGCGCCTGCCGGCGGTAAGCAGTGCCCCGTCGGTTCCTAGGGTGGTACGACGTGGCGGAAGCGAGCGGAGATCATCGGGTCGTCGACCTTCCGCTGCCCACCCCCGCCCCGTTGCGGACGGCGATGCTGTCGGTTCCCCGGCAAGGACGCCGGTGGCCCGGCGCCGCGCGCGCAGCCGCCACGGTCGCGGTGCCCGGTCTCGTGGGCGTCGCTCTCGGATTCGGCGCCGTCTCCGCCATCGCCACACTCGGCGCTTTCGCCGTCGTCTACGGCGAGCAACGCCCCTATCGCGTCCGTGCCCGAGCGGTCGCCGTCATCGGGACGGTGCTCGTGACACTGGCGACGATCGGCGCCCTAGCAGGTTCGGTCGTCCACCACGAACTGGCCGCGGGCGGGTCGGCGTGGTGGTACCTGGTGGTCGTCGCGGCGATGACCGCGACCGTCGCGGTGTGCGCCTTCGTCGTCGACGCCCTGCGGATGGGTGCGCCCGGCGCCTTCCTGATGTTGCTGTCCCTCGAGATCGCATCCGCTCTCCCCGCGCTGGGAGTGTCCGTCCCGACGGTCTCGGCGTGGACCGCGATCGGCGCCGGAACGGCCGTCGTGGCCTCCATGTCCGGTGCCCCGTTCCGGCCGCGAACCCCGGAACGCACCGCCGTGGCCGCGGCGGTCGCTGCCGTCGACGCGGTCTTCGAGGAGAACTCACCCGGCAATCGCCGCGCCGCGGTCCACGATCTGCACGCGGCCTGGCAGTGCCTGCACGACGCCGGACTCATCGATTCGGGGCATCCGCTGGAGCAGACGCTGCGCGCGGCGCACCTCCGATGCGCGGAGACACTGGACGAGCGTCCGCGGGACGAGGCAGTTCCCGAGGACGATCTGCGACTGCGGACCCCGCTGCGACGCCCCTCCGTGCGGTACCGCCTCGCGCGCGCCGCGCACCTGCGCAGCCGGTCGGCGACGATCGCGGTGCGCCTGCTCGTCGCGGGACCTCTCGCCGGGACGATCGCCATCGCGCTGGGCGTCGGACGTCCCGACTGGGCGGTCATCACGGCCGCGATGATCCTGCATCAGGGACCGGATCGGATCCTCGGCTCCTACCGGGCGGCGCACCGCTTCCTCGGCACCGTGCTCGGACTCGTCCTGGTGGCCTGCCTGACGCCTTTCCATCCCGGTGGTGTCGCCCTCGTCGTGGTGCTGGCCGCGGTGATGGCCGGCACGGAAATGTTCCTGGTGCGGAACTACGGCCTGGCGATGGTCTTCATCACCCCACTCGTCGTCGTCCTCGGCGGGTTGGGTGCCCCCGGCGATCTGGTGACGGTCGCGCGCGACCGCTTCCTCGAGACCGTTGTCGGCGTCCTCGTCGCGCTCGCGGTGCTGTGGGGCGTACTTCCCCGGGCCCACCGTCGCGTCCTCGACTTCGCCGACGGCCGCGTCCGCGACGCCGTCACGAGAATCGCCGCGTCGACGGACGTCCGCGAGCTGCCCGAACTGCGCCGCGACCTCGAGTTCGACCTCCACGCATCCACCACCGCGGCCGTCATCGCCGCGCACACCGAGCCGGCGTGGACCCGGGAACGCTGGATCGAGCACCGCCGTCTCCACGAACTCGGCTACCGGATCCTGACCCTCCCGGAACGACCGGGCCCCTGAAGCAGGGACCCGGTCGCTTCCGTCGGAATACGCGCCGTCGTCAGAACACCAGGACTGCGAAGACGGTCGAGAGGATCAGCCCCGCCATCACCGGCAGGAAGCACTTGCGGGCGAGATCGAGCACGGGCACCCGGGCGAAACCGGCCACCGCGACCAGCGAGGACCAGGCGATGATGACGCCGCCACCGGCCCAGATGTTGCCCATCTGACCGATCGCCGCGAGCGTCGAGGGGTCGACGTCGACGGCCGGTCCGAGAGCACCCGACAGCGCACCGGTGAGGGGCAGTCCGCTGAATCCGGACCCGTCGAGCCCGGCGACGAGGCCGATGAGCAGGATGCCGAAGGACGTGATGAAGGCGTTCTGCGGAAGGTGCGACTGCACCGTGGTCACGAGGTCGAACAGGATAGCCGGGCCTGCGGCGTCGGCGGAGATGCCGAGGATCGGTCCCGCGAACTCCGGATTGCCGATGAAGAAGAAGCCGGCGATCGGGAGGACGCAGCCCATGGCCTTGAAGGCGAAGACCAGGCCGTCGACGAGATGGTCCGAGGTGGTCTCGAGGAAACCTCCGCGGTCGGTCGACGCTGCGGCGGCGAACAGGATCAGCGCTGCGATCCCACCCACGATCGCGGCGGCGTCACCACCCTGCAGTGGCGGCACGACCTCGGTGAACTTGCCCAGCATCAAGTAGACGATGAACGCGAGGTAGGCGAGCGGCACGAGCATCGCGAACGCCTTCGCGGTACCGCGGCGTTCCTTCTCCGCCGCGGAGTCGGGGTCGGCGATCGGGTCGGACGGCGCCACGAGCACCGCCGTGGCCGTCGCCGCCTGCTCTCCGCCGCCGCTGGGGCCACCGGCGGGTTCCGGCCGACGCGGAGGACGGGAGCCACCCCCGTCGCCCGAGGAGTCGCCACGGGTCTCACCGATGCCGCGGTCGGCTGTGTCACCGATGCCGCGGTCGGCTGTGTCACCGATGCCGCGGTCGGCTGTGTCACCGATGCCGCGGTCGGCTGCGGCCTCCCACTCGACGAGGAGGTCGGGGGACGGTGCACGCCAATGCCGCTTCTGCACGAGGTAGGTGATCAGCAGAGCCGTGCCGCCGACGATCAGGGACAGGACCATGGCTTTGTCCGCCACGGCGTCGGCCTCGACGCCGGCCGCCGATGCGGAGATACCGGGCGCCACCTTGATGATGTAGTCCGAGGACAGCGCCATGCCCTGGCCGCAGATCGCGATGACCATGCCCACCGACAGCGGGGACATGCCCGCGCGGATCGCGACGGGGATGAGCACCGCGCCGACGAGGGGCACGGCCGGGGTGGGCCAGAAGAACAGGGAGATCACGTAGGTGACCGCGGCGAGGACGAGGAAGCTGCTGGTGCCCGCACGCATGACCCGCCGGAACGGCGCGACCATCATCCGGTCGGCGCCGAGCTGGCGCAGCGCGCCGAGCATGGCCGTGACCATCGCGATGATGAGGAAGATGTTGAACAGTTCCTTCGCCGCGACGAGGCTCGCATTGAAGATGGCCGACAGTCCCGTGACGATGCTGCCGGAGAACGTCAGTGCGGTCAGGAAGGTTGCGACGACTGCAGGAACGACGATGTTCTTCCGCAGGGCCATGGTGGCCAGGATGACGAGGATGCCGGCCAGGTAGACCCAGTGCGCGGCGGTGAGTTGTACGTCCAAGGCGATTCCTTCGACAGGGGGTGGAACGAGTCGGGCTGTGTTCGTGGACGGTGAATGGGAACTCGATGTATTGGGGGAACTTTCCGCTACGGCCCGTGCTCGGTCAACGAGAACGGTGCACAGTGCCCGCCACGCTAGTTGTGCACTGTGTTCCACTTTTGCGATTTCGTGACGACGAAGCGCTCCGGTGTGAAATATTGCTACGAACATGTGTCGCGCGCCCCGCGCCGCCCTCACGACGTCGTCGAATATGCACCCTGCACCGGCTTACGCGGATCCGATGTGCACCTTCACTCCGCGATGGCGATGCATCCGACGGTAGCGCAGTGCGAAAGTGGTTCGACGGTACGAACCGTGCCGCGCAGTTCCCCGAGGTTCCGGAGAGTTCGATGACCACTCGCACCGATACACCGGCAGCGCCGGCAGCCGAGACGGATACGGGCACTCCCCTGGCCCTGTCCGCCCTGCTCGCCGGAACCCTCGTCGGGACATTAAGCAACAACATCATCAATGTCCCACTGCCACAGATACTTTCCGACTTCGACGCGAGCCTCGAAGACGGCGCACTCCTGGCCGTCGGCTTCCTTCTCACTTTTGCTGCGACAATGCCCCTTGCAGGGTACATCGGTGACCGATACGGTCGGCGTCGCGTCTACTGCGGTGCCCTGCTCGGCACCGCGATCTGTGCGGCCGGAGCGGCGACGGCGCCGACCCTCGAGATCCTCGTGGCCTGGCGCGCCCTCGGCGGAGTCGCGGCGGCTGCATTTGCGCCTGCTGTCATGGGGTTGATCGCGTGGCTGTTCGGCGCGCATCGACGCGCACGCGCGGTGGGCGCGTGGGCCACCATGAACGGACTCGGTCAGGCCATCGGCCCCACCCTCGGCGGTTTCGTTGCGGGACATTGGGGTTGGCGATGGGTATTCGTCCCGATGATCCCGATTGCACTGATCGGTCTTGCCGGGACGTTGCGCTGGATCCCGATCTTCCCCGGCCGCCGGATGACCCTCGACGTGCCCGGTGCGATCGCACTGACCCTCGGTTCCGCCGGAGTCGTGCTGGGACTGAGTATGTTCGGACAAGCAGGTGTTCCCACGTCCGTCGCGGGGATCGCCCTGGCGGTCTCGATCGTCGTACTGGTCGGTTTCGTCGTGCACTGCCTACGCGCGGACGTGCCGTTCGTCGACGTCCGACTGTTGGTCGAGAGCAGATTCGCGCGGAGCGCGGCCGCCGCCTTCGCGCAGATGTTCTGCCTGGGCGCCGCTCTGCTGGCGGTGCCGCTGCGGTTGCACGCGACGGGCGCGTCGACGGCCACGGCCGGGGCGATCCTGTTCGCACTGCCCGCAGTCATGGCGGTCCTCGCACCGGTGGCCGGCCGCACTGTCGATCGCGTCGGCGGACGGCACATGTTGCGGGCGGGACTGGTGGTGCTGCTCGTCGGTCAGATCGCGCTTGCCGTCGTCCTCTCGGCGGACGAACCGCGGCTGTGGCTCGTCGCGACCGTCCTGGCGATCACCGGTGCCGGCATCGCCGCCGTGCAGACCCCCGCGGCGGCCGGCTCGACGCGGTCCCCGGCGGGCGAGCGCGGGACGGGCCTGGGGGTGTTCAACCTGATCCGCTTCGGCGGCTCCGCCGTCGGGGCCGCGTGGGTGACCGTCGCGCTCGGTTCGTGGACGGTCGGACCGCTCTTCGCGGTGTGCGCCGTGGTCGTGTGCGCGGGGTTCGCCGCGTCGTTCCTGGGGGCCGACCCCGAGGATCACGCACCGACCGGCTCCGAGTCGACCGCTCTCAGCGGTAGTTGATCTCGTTCTCGACCGAGGTGCGCAACCGGTCGAGAAGCTCGAGGCGGACGGCGAGCCAGGCCGTGAACTGGTTCTCCGGCAGCCGGACGTCCATCCCCATCGCACGGGAGATCCGGTCCAGCTTCGACAGCATCGTGTTGCGGTGGACCGACAGCTCCCGCGCCGCCGCGTTGACGTTCCCGCCGGCCGCGAGATAGGCCAGCAGAGTGTCGTACAGGTCGGTGCCGGGCTTGAGCGTCCCGAATACGTCGCCGACGAATCTGCGGCTGCGATCGGTCTCGGCGACCAGCTCGAGCACACCGTAACCCCGCAGGTCGCGGTAGGCCACCGAACCCGACATCCCGAGCCGCTGCCCGATGCCGAGCGCCACGCGGGCCTGCCGGTAGCTCTCCCGGATCTGGTCCGCGCCGACGGCCGGAGCGCCGTGGGCGACGGGCACCGGACGCACGCGCCGGCGGGACAGGTCCTGCGACACCGCGTCGGCGTATTCGGCGATCTCGAGTTCGACGTCGCTGGGGTCGCGGTAGCGGAGCGACCGCACCACCACCAGGACGTCGCCGATCACCGTGACATACGCGCGCACCGACGGGTGGGGCAGGACGCTCGCGGCGTACCGGGCCAACCGCAACAGTCCACCGGATTCGTCGCCACCCGCACCGGCCGGGTTCTCCCCGTAACCGGGCGCGACGAAGACCGCGAACGACGAGGTGAGATCGATGTCGTGGTACTCGGCGCGCGCCTGCATGTCGTGCTGGCTGGTGAAACTGCCGTGCACCAGCGCCTGCACGAAATCGCCGCGGGCCCGTTCCTCGGCCTCGTCGACACTGCGTTGCCGCAGCATCTCCGATCCGATGATCGCCGTCGCCTGTTCGGTGACGACCGCGTGCTGGGCCAGCTCGTGCGGTCCGGGAGACGCGCCCGAGGCGAGCACGACCACCCAGCCCTCGAACCGTTTGCCGAGCCGGATGGTGCTGGCCGTGCACGTCCAGGGTGTGCCTCCGACGACCTCCTCCAGCACGCGAGTGTCGTGGGGGGCGTGACGTTCCGCGGCCGTCACCGTCGACAGCTGCTTGTGCAGTATCTCCGAGATCTCTTCCGCCCGAACGGCATCCACGCCGTGTAAGGCGACGGCCTGACCACGTGCATCGAGTGCGATCGCCGGATGCTGTGCGAGCGCCGAGACCTCCTTGACGAGCAGGGTCAGTCCCGCGCCGCGGTGCAGCAGACCGGCGAGCGTCGAGTGCACGTGCGCGGAATAGCGCATGACGTGCACTTCCTGCATCAGCGACCGCTCGGCGAGCAACCGGTTGAGTGCCGCGAATCCGACGGGCAGGTCGAGTTCGATCACCACCAGTCCTGCCGGCCAGCACATTCCGGCGGGCATTGCGCCGTCGACGACCAGGGCCGCCGCGTCGCGGGCCGCGAGCGCGGACAGGGCGTACGCGCTGTCGGCCAGTGCCTCCGGCCGCATGTACACGGCGACGCCGGTGAGATCATCGAATCGGCCGACGACCTCGCCGAACGGCAGCACCCAGGTGAGCGCCCGGTCGAGATCGGCCTCCCGATCCACGACCCGGGCGCCCTCCATGAGCGGTTCGTCGAGCAGCCCTCGGACTGTCAGACGCGGGCTCGATTCCATGGGGACCTGCTTCCATCGGGAGCATCGGCGGGCTGTGAGGGGGTGGGCCCGTCGACACCGTGGCGGTGTGCACTTTCTACACCAGATACCAGAGTCATGCGTCCCAGACGCATGTGCACTGTGTACACCGAATCCCGAAAACGACGGTGATCCTGACCGTCCCCATCGGCGCACGGCCCTGTTAGAAATGAGCCACGCCGGACACACCGCTCCACCGCTCCGGCACCCGCCGACACTTCAGCGACGCGACATCGGCGGGACGCACACGGATCCCGACGCGGACCAGGAATCGTCCGACTCTCCGACCCGACTCCGAAAGTGGAGACCAATGCATCGAATCCACCGCATCACCCTCGACGACGCACTCCCCCTGCTGGCCGCCGGCCGCGCGAAGGCCGAGGAGATCGGCGTGAAGCAGACCCTCTGCGTCTGCGACGAGAGCGCGAACGTCATTGCTCTGCACCGGCTTCCCGGCGCCCGCCTCACCGGCGTCGAGATCGCCATGGCGAAGGCGTTCACCGCCGCCGGCCACGAGCGCGCCACCCACCTGTTCAACGAGGGTCCCCACGGACCCGCACTCCCCGGCAACGAAGCGTTCGGCATCAGCCACATGCTCCCCGGGAAGTTCGCGATCTTCGTCGGCGGCTTCCCCCTCGTCTACGACGGACAGATCGTCGGCGCCGTCGGCATCAGCGGCGGCAACGGCGAGCAGGACAAAGCGGTCGGCGCCGCCATGATCGCCGAATTCGAAGCCCTGACCTCCGCGATCAACGCCTGATCGCATCCCCCCGCACGACCTCCTCATCGAAAGGCATCATCATGACCGAACTGCTCGGACGCGACGAATTCCGCGCCGCACTCGAAGACGCCATCAAGGGACGCGAAGCGAAGAACGCATCGTTCAGCAAGGCGTGGGCCGAGGGCAAGCTCGAGAAGCACCACTTCGCCCGGTGGGCCGAGAACCACTACCACTACGTCGGCCCCTTCGCCGACTACCTGGCGAACATCTACTCCAACACCCCCGATCACTTCACCGACGCCAAGGACTTCACCCTCCAGAACATGTACGAGGAGGAGCTGGCCGACATCCGGCACACCGACCTGCTCATCAAGTTCGCCGAGGCGTGCGGCACCACCAAGGAGCGCGTCGAGGATCCGAACAACATGAACGCGGTCACCCGCGGACTGCAGGCCTGGTGCTACGCGGTGTCGCAGCGCGAACACTTCGTCGTCGCCACCGCGGCCCTGGTCGTGGGCCTCGAATCGCAGGTGCCGAGCATCTACAAGAAGCAGATCGTCCCGCTCCGCGAGGTGTACGGCTTCACCGAGGACGAGATCGAGTTCTTCGACCTGCACATCACCTCGGACGTGGTGCACGGTGAGCGCGGCTACCAGATCGTCCTCGACTGCGCCGACACCCCGCAGCTGCAGCAGCGCTGCCTGCAGCTCGTTCGCTGGGGAGCGGAGATGCGTTTCTCGTACACGAAGGGCCTGTACGACACGTACGTCGCCCCCGATCTGGAGCTGGCGTCCGCCTGATCCGATGCGCGGGAGCGGAAGTCGCTCGCGGCTTCCGCTCCCGGTCTCGCACACGAGCGAAGGAGAAGCATGTCCACCGAAATCATGGGCAGCGGGACCGCCGGCACCGACACCGCCGCGGAGTCCCCGACCTGGGTCGCCGTCGCCACGGTGAAAGAGGTGACCCGCCGCCGCAAACTCCGCGTGGAGGTCGACGGCCTCGCGATCGCACTGTTCCATGCGAACGACCGCATCTACGCCTTCGCCGACCTGTGCATCCACCAGGACCGTTCGCTCGCGAAGGGCACGCTCTTGCACGGCCGGGTCATCTGCCCCGGCCACCAGTGGCGCTTCGATCTCGAGACCGGATACGAAGAGGACCAGGACCTCTGCCAGCCGGTCTATCCCGTCCTCGTGCGCGACGAGACCGTCCTCGTCGACCCCACCCCGCGTCCGGCACCGGCCGCATCCGGAAAGGAGTGCTCGGCATGACCGTTCGCACCGTAGTCACAGTGGGCGCCGGCCAGGTCGCCGCCGTCGCCGCACGCACCCTGCGCCGCCGCGGCTTCGACGGACGCATCGTGCTGCTCGGCGACGAGCAGCACGCCCCCTACCAGCGCCCACCCCTGTCGAAGGAATTCCTCGCAGGCCGCGAAGGAGTCGACTCCCTCGCACTGCTGACCCGGAAATGGCTCGACGCCAACGACATCGACATCCGAACGGGTGTGTCGGTTCAGCGCATCGACACCGCGACCCGCACCGTCGAGTTCGACGGCGGCGAGATCGCCGCCGACGCGATCGTCCTCGCCACGGGCGGACGCCCCCGCACCCTCACCACCACCGGATCCCGGCCCGATCTCGTCCACTACCTGCGCACCCTCGACGACGCGACCGCCCTCGCAGCCCGCCTGACCCCGGGTTCGAGTCTCGCGATCGTCGGCGGCGGCTTCATCGGACTCGAGATCGCGGCGACCGCAAGATCTCTCGGCGTGACGGTGACGGTCCTCGAACAGGCCGAACACCTCCTCGGAGGCATCCTCGGCGAGCAGGTCGGCCGGCACTGCGCCGAACTGCACCACCGCAACGGTGTCGACCTGCGCGCCGGCACGGGCGTCGCCTCGGTGACCACCTCCGATGATGGCGTGCGGATCGAGACCACCACCGGGATCGTCGAGGCCGACGCCGTGGTCGTCGGCATCGGCATCGTCCCCAACACCGACATCGCGGCGGCGAGCGGACTCGCCGTCGACGGCGGGATCGTGGTCGACGCCACCGGGCGCACCTCGGTCGAGAACATCTACGCGGCAGGCGATGTCGCGAAGCGGTTCTCTCCGCGCGAAGGCCGGCACGTGCGCGTCGAACACTTCGACAACGCGAACCGCCAAGCCGCGGTCGTCGCCGACGCGATCGTCGGGCGGCAGTCGCTCTCCGACGACCCGCACTGGTTCTGGTCCGATCAGTACGACACCAACATCCAATTCGCCGGATCAGCTTCCGGAACAACCGAACTCGTCGTCCGCGGTGACACCGACAGCGGAGAGTTCTCGGTCTTCTACCTCGCCGGCGACGTTCTGACCGCTGCCTTCGCGATGGACCGCGGCGAGGACATCATGGCGGCCCGCGAACTCATCGGCCGCAGGGTCGACGCAGCGCTGCTCGCCGACGAGGACACCGATCTGTGGGAGATGTACGAGGAGGTCGAGCCCGCATGACGATCACCGGACTGAACCACATCGACGGCAACTGGGTACCGGCCGCCTCCGGCGCGGTCTTCGAACGCCGCAACCCCGCCGACGAGACCGATCTGATCGGCACCTTCCCGGACTCCGACGCCATCGACGTCCGCAACGCCGTCGATGCTCTCGACAAGGCCGCGCCCGAATGGGCCGCCACCCCGCCCGAACGCCGCGCCGCGATCCTCGAAGCAGCCGCCGACCACCTCGCCGCACACTCGGCCGAACTCGTCGACGAACTGATCCGCGAAGAGGGCAAGACCCGCGCCGAGGCGTCGATGGAGGTGACTCGCACCCCCATGAACCTGCGCTTCTACGCAGGTGAGGCACTGCGCGCCACCGGTGCGACCTTCCCGGCACCGGGCTCCACGACCATCTACACCGTGCGCGAACCGATCGGGATCGTCGGTGCGATCACGCCGTGGAACTTCCCCCTCAACATCCCCTCCCGCAAGCTCGGGCCCGCGCTCGCCGCCGGCAACACGGTGCTGTTCAAGCCGTCCGAGATCACCCCACTGATGGGACAGCGACTCGTCGAGGCCCTACTCGCCGGCGGTCTGCCGGCGGGCGCGATCGCGCTGATCCAGGGCGACGGCAAGGCCGGTGCGGCGGTGTCCGGCGACGAGCGGATCGCAGCGGTGACCTTCACCGGGTCCACCGAGGTCGGACGCGCCATCCACCGCAGCGTCGGCCCCGACCGGCGCGTGCAGCTGGAGATGGGCGGCAAGAACCCCGTCGTTGTCCTGGACGACGCCGACCTCGACGCGGCGGCCGCGCTGATCGTCAAGGGCGCCTTCGGATTGTCGGGCCAGGCGTGCACCGGCACCAGCCGGGTCGTCGCCGTCGACGCGATCCACGACGAACTGCTCGAGAAGGTCGCCGAACGCACCCTCGCACTGCGGGTGGGACCAGGTTCGGGTGCCGCCGTCGATGTCGGCCCGCTCGCGGGTCGCGGTCAGCTCGACAAGTTCCTCGAGTACGTCACCATCGGCACGGACGAAGGCGCACGGCTCGTGTGCGGCGGCGTGCGATGCGAGGACGACGCGCTGCGAGACGGATTCTTCGTGCGGCCTACAGTGTTCGCAGACACCGCCCCGGGGATGCGCCTGCTCACCGACGAGATCTTCGGCCCGGTCCTGGCCTTCCAGCGCGCCGGCTCCTTCGACGAGGCCCTGGCTCTGGCGAATGACACCGCCTTCGGGCTCAGCGCCTCGGTCGTCACCCGGAGTCTGTCCGCTGCACAGCGTTTCATCGCCGGGTCGCGGACCGGGCTCGTGAAGGTCAACCAGCCCACGACGGGAATGGCCATGAACGCGCCGTTCGGCGGCTACAAGCAGTCGAGCACGCAGACCTTCAAGGAACAGGCCGGCCCCACGCTCATGCAGTTCTACCAGTCCGAGAAGACCGTCTACCTGTCCCCCGACGCCTGACCGGCGACACCGACCCTCGACAAGCCTGGAGGAAAGACCATGGAGTTCAAGCGAGTGGCCCGATCCGGGCAGGTGCCCGAAGGCATCGTCCGCCGGTTCTACGCCGAGGACTACGAGTTCGCCATCTCCCGACTGGACGGCAAGGCGTACGCGACGTCCAACTACTGCTCACACCTCGACTGCCTGCTGTCGTCCGGCAAGCTCGTCCAGGACGGCATCGGATGCTCCTGCCACGGAAGCGCATTCGACCTCGAGACCGGTGAGCCGATCTGCCCGCCGGCCACCGAGCCCATCAAGACCTATCCGTGCGAGGAGCGCGACGGCGAGATCTTCGTCGGGATCGACCCCGCCGAGCCGCCGGAAGGACCCCGTCGACGTCGGATGCGATCGGCATGAGTCGGCGCGCGACACGACCGGCGACGGTCGCGACCGGAGGCATGGTCGCGTCGAGTCATCCGCTCGCGAGCCTCGCCGGGGTCCGCGTCCTCGAGGACGGTGGCAACGCCGTCGACGCGGCCCTGGCGATGGCAGCGGTCACGTGGCTGACCCTGCCCGGGCAGTGCGGCATCGGCGGCGACGCGTTCGCCGTGGTCCGCGAGCCCGACGGGTCGGTGTGGACCGTCAACGGCAGCGGTTACGGACCCGACGGCGGTACACCGGATTTCTACCGGGCACGGGGACTCGACACGATCCCGCTCGACGGGGCGCTCGCCGTCGCCGTTCCCGGCGCACCCGCCGCGCTGGCGGCACTGCACCGGCGGGGAGCGAGCAGGTCGCTGCCCGAACTGTGGGCGCCGGCAGCCCGGATCGCCGAGAGCGGCCTGCCGTGCTCGGCGAAGACCCGAACCGACGTGCAGACCGCTCTGCATGCGATCCGCGGCGACGCCGGACTCGCCTCGGTGTACGCACCGGGCGACCGGGTCCCGCGCCTCGGCGACGTGCTTCCCCAGCCCGATCTGGCCCGCACGATCCGTGCCCTGGCCGAGGATCCGGCATCGTTCTACACCGGCACGCTCGCCGAACGCTGCGTGGCTGCGCTGCAGGGGGGCGGAGCACCGTTCAGCGGCGACGAATGGCAGGCCGGGGCGTCAGTGGATGCGGAGGCGGCGCTCACCGGCAGC
Source organism: Rhodococcus sp. GQ147 (assembly GCF_059759155.1). Taxonomy (NCBI): domain Bacteria; kingdom Bacillati; phylum Actinomycetota; class Actinomycetes; order Mycobacteriales; family Nocardiaceae; genus Rhodococcus; species Rhodococcus sp. GQ147. The sequence continues at coordinate 54,736 of NZ_JCAXDU010000015.1, read as the reverse complement.
TATGCCGGTCACGTCGTGCACCAGACCCCGCTCCCCACACCGGGATGGATGGTGCTGCACCAGGCCGCCCTGTGCGACGACGCGCTCGGCACCCACCCTGTGCTCGGCGCGGCATCGATCGACCGGATGGCCCGCGCGGCCACCGTCGCCTTCGAAGACAGGCTCCGCTGGTGCTCGTCGGACAACGACGGGGTCGCACGGGTGCTCGATCCCGCGAACATCGCAGCCGGTCGCGCACGGATCGACGGGCGTGCACCGGCCGAGGCGTTCGCCGTCTCCGCCGGGGACACGACGTCGTTCGTCGCCGTGGACTCCGAGGGGCGGGCGGTGTCGTTCATCCACTCGCTGGCGTTCACCTTCGGAGCGAAGCTCACCGTGCCCGGCACCGGCATCGTGCTCAACAACCGGCTCGGTCGCGGTGCCTACCTGATCGACGGGCATCCGAACGAGGTGGCGCCGCGCCGCAAGCCCCTGCACACACTCAACGCGTGGATCGTCACCGACTCGGCGGGTGAGCTGCGGCATGTGGGCAACACGCCCGGTGGCGACGGCCAGGTGCAGTGGAACATGCAGTTGCTGTCGCACCTGCTCGACCACGGTCTCGACCCCCAGGAGGCGGTCTCGGCGCCGCGCTTCACCGTCTTCCCGGGATCGGACGCCAACGTGCTCGGCGAACCGACCGCATTGCGGATCGAAGGCGACGTCGCCGACGGCGTGTGCGACGAACTGCGCGAACTCGGTCACCTGGTGGAAGTGCTCGAACCACTCGACGCCGAGGGCAGCGCGCAGGTGATCTCGATCGACGACCGCGGGGTGCTCTCCGGCGGCAGCGATCCACGACAGGAGGGGGTGGCTCTGGGTGTCCTCTGACATTGCTTCGCCATGGGTGTCCACTGATGTGACTGCTGTTGCACCGCGTCCGCAGGGGCGATACGTCCCGGCCGTGTTGGCCGGCGACACCGTCCGCACGGCGGGCATGACCCCACGGCGAGACGGCGAGCTGATCCTCACCGGACGGGTCGGCGCGGAGGTCACCGTCGAACAGGCCCGGGCCGCCGCGGTCGTCGCGGTGGGCAACGCGTTGGCGGCGATCCGCGCGACGCTGCCGGAGGGCACGTCGTTCCGGCCGGTCGAGATGGTCGTCTACGTCGCGAGCGCGCCCGGTTTCGTCGATCTGTCGGTGGTCGCGGACGGCGCGTCGGACGTGATCGAACGCGAACTCGGTGTGGATGCGCTACCGGCGCGCACCGCCGTCGGCGTCCACACCCTGCCCGGCGGGGCACCGCTCGAGATCGCGCTGACCGCCGTGTGCGGATAGACGGAGGTTCACAATCCTGGTGGTCGACCATCAGGGTTGTGAGCCTCGTTTCTCGGTTGTGAACCTCGGGGACTAGTGCTCAGCGCTTGGCGCCGATGTCCTCGAGTTCGGCTGCAAGATCGACACTCTCGGACGGTCGCTGCCACCGATACACTCCGCCACCCTGGGCGTAGGAGAGGTGACCGCCGAGAGCGCCACCGACTCCGACCGCGCCGAGACCGATCAAAGTCCACATCGTCCCCGCCCGGTCGTGGCGGGCACGTCGCGCGCGATAGGACGTCGCCATGCAGATCACCCCGATCGCGTTGGACACGGCGTGCACCGCACCGACCCTGCGCTGAGGGGCATCCTCCAGGGTGGAGAAGTCGGTGTAGCCGGTGACGATCGTCGGGACCGCCGCGCCCAGTCCCAACGCGACGAGTCGCCGGGACGCGGTGCGCTGTCCGGGCAGCGCGTCCAACGCCGCCGCGGACACCCACGACCCGATCGGGACGGTGACGAGGAGCGGATGGACGGGGTGTCCGAGCCAGGAACCTCGGAGCAGGTCGTCGACGACGGAGCCGTCGAGGACTCGCCGTATGCGCTGCGCGATGCGCTCGGCGGGCCGATCCACAGCGTCGAACGATTCGACGGCGCGCAGGAGTTCGTGCAGGTTCATGATGATACCCGTCGGCAACAGATACGAATCGCCGGGTGAGCGCGATGCGACTGCACCCTTCGATCGCTGGCCATGACGACGGCGGCATTCGTATTTCTGTCGTATCCCGAGGGCACCATGTGGCCGTGACCGAGAAGACCATCGGCTTCCCGAGGACTATCCGCAATTCCTGGACGAACTCGAAGCACAGGTTCGTCGACCAACTGGCCAGGGACCTGCGCTCCGAGTTTCCACACATGCGCGGTCTCTCGCGCCGCAATCTCTTCTACATGCGGTCCTTCGCGGACGCCTGGCCCAGGAAATAGTGCAACAGCCTGTTGCACAATTGCCATGGGGACATGTGACGGTCCTTCTCGACAAGCTCGACAACCGAGAGCTTCGCGACTGGTACGCAGCTCGCGCAGCAGAACACGGGTGGTCGCGTCACGTTCTGACTCATCAGATCGTCGGGCAGTTACATCGCCGTGTAGGTGCCGCGCCGTCGAATTTTCCGGACCATCTTCCTCCACAGGACTCCGACCTCGCACAGCAACTCGTCCGCGGCCCGTACATCTTCGATTTCCTCGATCTCGACGAGCGGGCCGCGGAACGAGAACTCGAAGCGAGCCCGAGTACGCCGGCAAACTCGGTTTCTACGTCTCCTGGGTGGACGAGAACCTGCGAGTCGCGGACCGGCACGCACCGACCATCGGGATCCTGCTGTGCGCGGGGCGCAACGACCACGTGGTGCGCTATTCGCTCGCGGGCACGACCGCTCCCTTGGCGGTTGCGAACTACACCTACGACACCCTGCCCGAACCCATCCGCGAACTTGTGCCTACCGACAGCGAACTCGCCGACGCGGTCGATGCGACCTGGGACGAGCTCACGACGGACCGCACCGACGGAGACAACCTGCAGACCTGACACCGTTCGTCGGCCACTCCAGGCCCGGTACGACTACTTCTCGTCGAGCGGTTTCGCTCCCAGCACGTCCTTGAGCAGCTCGATCGCGACTTCTTCAGGATCGCGGCGCGTCGACGGGTCGCCGGGCGTGGCGGCCTCGGCGAACATCTCCTCGACGTCCGCCTCCGTCATCTGCGACGGGTCGGGCGGCGGTGCGTCGTAGCCCGGGCCCGGATCGTCGGGAAGGTCGGGGGCTTCGGGCGGCGGGATGTCGTCGACGCTCTCCACGGACGGACGCGTGAACGTCGGGGCAGCCGACGGTGCGGCCGCCGGTCGCTGCGGCGCGGCGGGGGCTTCGGCGGGTGCGGGCGGCGCGGCATTCTTCGCCTGGCTCGGCCGGGAGAAACGCGGTTGACCCGCCGGGCGCGAATTCTTTTCGGGCGCCGGGGTTCTGGCAGGCGCCTCCGCAGCAGCGGATCCGTGGACGCAGGTGACCTCGAACTCTCCACCGAAGACCGCCTTCAGCGCATCGGCGATGACCGTGGCGTTGCGCGCGTCGGCGAGTCGCTTCGCGAGCGGAGCGGAGTCGTGCACGAGCACGACGCGGGTGCCGTCGACCGATCGGACGGTGGCGCCCGAGAGCATCACCTCGACGGTGCGGCTGCGTTCGCGGACCTTCGCGCGCACCTCCGACCACACGCCCCGCATCTGGGCTGCGTCGGGACCGCCTGCCGCGCGGGCGGGTTCGGGCTCGGGTTCGGGAGCAACCGGCTCCTCGGGGGCGGGCGGCGGAACCTCCTGCGCGGCAACCTCGTCGGGCACACTCTGCGGCTGTGGAGCCTCCGGGACGACGGGAGGTTGCGCGGCGGCGGGAGGCGGTGTCGGGGCAGGTGCCGGCTGGGCCGGTTCGGGCTGCACCGGTGCCTGCTGGGCAGGGGGTTGCTGGGCAGCTTCCGGCTGCGGCTGAGCAGTCTCGCGGGGCTGAGCAGTCTCGTTGGACGGTGCGGCAGGCGCCGCCTCCGCTGCCCGGCGCTGGGAGGGACGCTGGAAACGTGCCGCGGGTTCGTCGGGCGAGATGGGCGGTGCGGCAGGCGCGGCGGGTACTGCCACCGGCTTCGGCGCGACACCTCCCGCCGGGGCTGCGACGATGCCCTGCTCGAGTCGTTCGAGGCGTTGCAGGACAGCGGTTTCCGCGTCGGACGCCGCGGGGAGCAGCATGCGCGCGCACATCACCTCGAGCAGCAGACGCGGCGACGTCGCACCGCGCATCTCGCCGAGCCCGGCGTGCACGATCTCGGCGTAGCGGGTGAGGGTGGCCGGGCCCAGGCGGGTCGCTTCGTCGCGCATCCGCTCGAGGACGTCGCCGGGTGCGTCGACGAGTCCGCGCTCGGCGGCGTCGGGGACGGACTTCATGAGGATGAGATCGCGGAGCCGTTCGAGAAGGTCGACGGCGAAGCGACGCGGGTCGTGCCCGGCGTCCATGACCTTCTCGACGGTGCCGAACAGCGCCGCGCCGTCGCCGGCCGCGAGCGAATCGACGGCCTCGTCGATGAGAGCGACGTCGGTGACGCCGAGCAGCGACAGGGCGCGCTCGTAGGTGACGCCCTCGGGGCCGGCACCGGCGAGGAGCTGGTCCATCACCGACAGCGAGTCGCGGGGGGATCCACCGCCGGCACGGATGACCAGCGGATAGACCGCGTCCTCGACCGGCACGTTCTCCTGGCCGCAGATCTGCTCGAGCAGACCCCGCATCGCCGTGGGAGCGAGGAGCCGGAAGGGATAGTGGTGCGTGCGCGACCGGATGGTGGGCAGCACCTTCTCGGGCTCGGTGGTCGCGAAGACGAAGATGAGGTGCTCCGGCGGCTCCTCCACGATCTTGAGCAGGGCGTTGAAGCCCTGCGTGGTGACCATGTGCGCCTCGTCGATGATGAAGATGCGGTAGCGCGATTCGGCTGGAGCGTAGAACGCGCGGTCGCGGAGTTCGCGGGTGTCGTCGACACCGCCGTGGCTCGCGGCGTCGAGTTCGGTGACGTCGAGGTTGCCTCCACCGCCCGGGCCGAGCGACACGCACGACCGGCACGTTCCGCACGGAGTGGACGTGGGGCCGGTCTCGCAGTTGAGCGAGCGGGCGAGGATGCGCGCCGAGGACGTCTTGCCGCATCCACGAGGACCCGAGAACAGGTAGGCGTGGTTGATGCGGCCCGTGTCGAGCGCCGTGCTGAGGGGCACGGTGACGTGCTCCTGCCCCACCACCTCCGCGAAGGTCGCAGGTCGATACTTCCGGTACAGAGCCACGCGCCGAGCGTACCGGCGGCTCCCGACATGCACGGAGGTCGGTCCGTTGACACCTGTGGCCGAGACCACTGTTGCGGTCACGATATATCGAGATCTATCGTGACCGTATCGACATAGAAGGAGACGCACAGATGCGAACCCACGAACATCCCCGCGGCCGTCGCCGCGCCATGCACGATCGAAATCTTCCCGGCGGCCCGTTCCGCGCCGACGGCCCCCGCCGTCGCGGACACCACCCGCACGACGAACCCGGCTTCCGCCCGCACCGCGGTGGCGGCGGACGGGGACACGGCGGCCCGCGAGGAGGACGACGCGGCCGAGCACAGCGAGGCGACGTCCGCGCGGCCGTGCTGCGCCTGCTCGGCACCGAACCGATGCACGGCTACCAGCTCATGGAAGCGATCGCCGAACGGACAGGCGGCGCCTGGCGCCCCAGCCCCGGCGCGATCTACCCGACGATCTCCCAGCTCGAGGACGAAGGACTCGTCACCGTCGAGAAGGAGGGCGGACGCAAGCTCGTCTCACTGACGGATGCGGGCCGCACGTACATCGACGATCCGGAAAACGAGCTCCTCGACCCCTTCGCCGCTCACGATCCCGATTCCGACGCCCCCGACCTGCGACTCGCACTGCGCGAACTGCAGGTCGCGACGCGGTCGGTCGCGATGGGCGGTTCCGACGCCGAGGTCGCCGCGGCACACGCGGTCCTCACCGGAGCCAAGAAGTCGCTGTACCGGATCCTCGCCGGCGACATCGACACGTCCGATCAGGAGTGAAGGCTCAGCCGCGGGCGAAGAGGCGGATGCGCTGCTCGCGGCTGCGCTCGAGATGAGCACGCATGTGTTCGCGGGCCGCGGACTCGTTCCGCGCCCGCAAGGCGTCGAGGATCTGCGCGTGCTCCCGGTTGAGCAGATCGGGCTCGCCGTAGTTGGACGGCGGCCCGGAGTCGTAGATCCGCAGCTGGGTGGTCAGACGCACGAGCAATGTCGTGATCGTCGTGTTGTGCGCGGCCTGCCACAGCGCCTCGTGGAACCGGAAGTTCCCGATGCGCACCGCGCCGTCGTTGGTGGCTGAGCAGCACGAATCGTGCAGTCGCTCGAGCCGGGCCATGTCGAGATCGGTGTGCCGGATCGCCGCGGCGCCGGCCGCCTCGGATTCGAGCGCGACGCGCGCCGCATAGATCTCGATGACGTCCTCGGGGGTGCCCGAACGCACCCGGAAGCCGCGACTGGCCCGTTCGAGCAGACCGTCGTGCGCGAGCCAGTTGAGCGCCTCGCGGATGGGGGTGCGGGACGCCCCGTAGGTCTCGCTGAGCTGGGTCTCGTGCAGAGCGGCGCCGCGTGGGAACTTCCCCGCGAGGATGTCCGAGCGCAGGCGCAGGTACTGCTTGGAGGTCTGGTCGTCGCGCCCGGTGGGCGATTCGACGAGAAGAGAGCTCTCCAGCTCGGCCGTCGCGTCCTGCTCGGTCATCTACACCCTCCGTAGGCATGCCGTTTACGTGCGCCGATTATGCCACCGTGGACTTACGAATACTTGCGTATACGTTATTCGTCGTTTAGCGTCGCTCCTCGAACATAGCGAGAGGACCCAACGCGTGACCGAGGCGGCTTTCCGGGACGAACAGGTGCTGATCAGCGCCGAAGAGCTCGCGAGCGACCCCGGCGCCCACACGGTCCTGCACGCGACGGTCACCTTTCCGAAGCCCCGTTTCGACGGCGACTACCGTCCGGAATCCGGCTACGCGACCTGGCGCGCCGCGCACATCCCGGGCTCCGTCCACGCCGACCTGCTCGGCGGATTCAGCGCCCCCGGCACCGACCTGCACTTCTCCCGCCCCGCCCCGGACGACCTCGCGGCCGCCCTGACCGAACTCGGCGTGACCCCCGACACCGACCTCGTGATCTACGACGACGGCGGCATGACCTGGGCGTCCCGGTTGTGGTGGATGCTGCGCAACATCGGTGTCTCCGCCCGCGTCCTCGACGGCGGCTTCGCCCGTTGGACCGCGCTCGACCTGCCCGTGGAAACCGGCGACGCCGCCGAGCGCACTGCCATCACATCCCGGACCGGGCTGCCCGACCACGGCCTGTGGCGCGATCGCGACGACGTGCTCGCCGTGGTGTCCGGTGACGCACCGGGCACCCTCGTCTGTGCGCTCGACGCCGAGCAGTTCGCAGGCACCGCCACCACTCGTTACGCGCGCCGCGGGCACATCGGCGGGAGCCGGAACCTGCCGGCCAAGAGCCTGCTCGCCGACGGCGTCCTGCGGAGCACCGATCGGATCGCCGAGCTGGCCGAGCAGGCCCTCGCCGATACCTCCCGGCCCCTGATCCTCTACTGCGGTGGCGGCGTCTCGGCCTGCCTGGTGGCGCTCGCACTGGTCCGGACGGGCCACGACGACATCGCCGTCTACGACGGATCCCTCGAGGAGTGGACCGCCGACCCCGCACTCCCCGTGCGGACACTCGGAGAAGGGAAGGGCGACGCATGATGCGATGTCCGCGATCCTGACCCGCTTCGTCCCCTCCCCTCCTCCCGACAGGATCTCCCGTGACCACGACCCCCACCGTCGATGATCTCGCCGTCACCCTCGACGCCCTGCGCGCGCAGACGCCGCTGGTGCACTCGCTGACCAACATCGTCTCGGCCAACTTCCTCACCAACGTACTGCTCGCCGCAGGCGCCAGTAACGCGCACATCGACAACGCCCACGAGGCAGGCGATTTCGCGCGCATCGCCGGTGGAGTGCTCGTCAACCTCGGCACGCCCTTCGACGAGACCTCGGTGGCCTTCACCCGCGCGGCCGAGGCCGCGCACGACGCCGGCACCCCGTGGGTCCTCGATCCCGTGGGCGTGGGCGGACTGGCGTGGCGCACCTCTCTCGCCGCCGACCTGCTGAAGTTCCGTCCCACCGCGATCCGCGGCAACGCCTCCGAGATCATCGCGCTGGCCGGTCTGGGCGGTGACACGCGCGGCGTCGACAGCGCCGACGAGGCCGCTGCTGCCGTGCCTGCCGCGCTCGCGCTGCTCGACCGCGCGGACGCCGTGTCGGCCTCCGGTCCCGTCGACTACCTCGTCGGCCGCGACCGCGACGGCGGGATCGTCGGATTGCGCATCGCCGGTGGCAGCGCCATGTTGCCGCGCGTGACCTCCACCGGATGCTCCCTCGGTGGACTCGTCGCGGCCTATCTCGCGGTCGCGGAGACCCCTCTCGTCGGCCTCGCGGCCGCCCACACGCACGTCGCCGTGGCGTCCGAGATCGCCGAGGAGAACTCCACCGGCCCCGGCTCCTTCGCCGTCGCCTACCTCGACGCCCTGTTCGCCGTGGACGCCGGCACGCTGCGCGCCCGCGCCCGCGTCGAACCGTTCGAACTCCCCTCGAAGGACACGAAGTAATGCCCATCAAGACCTTCTGGTATCTCACCCAGGCCGACGGCGACTACCCCTGGAGCCCCGGCGGGTTGTACCCGGTGGACGGGCAGCGGCAGATCGAACTCGCGAAGACCATCGACGACGGCGGCTTCGAAGGTGCGCTCGTCGCGACCTGGCCGAACGACCCCTTCATCTCGGCGACCTGGGCTGCGGCGCACACCAGCCGGATGAAGTTCCTCATCGCGATCTACGCGAACATGACGCCCGCGCGACTGCTCGCCGAGAAGGCCCTGACCTTCGACGCGTTCAGCGGCGGTCGCCTGATGATCAACTCGGTCAACGGCCGGGAGAACATCCTCACCAAGTACGACATGAACGTCGAGCACGACCGTCGGTACGAGCTCGGTGAGAAGTACTGGGCGGAGTTCCGGCGCATCTATGCCGAGGGCACCGCGTCGAACTTCCCGAACACCCCGCTGCGCATCGATGCTCCTGCGGACCACTCGGTCCCGCTGTGGGGAACGGGCGACTCCCCCGCCGGTCTGCAGAACGCCGGCAAGGTGCTCGACGCCTACCTGATCATGCTGCGCGAGACCTCGTTCGTCACGGAGAAGCTCACCGCTGCACGCGAATCCGCTGCAACGGAGGGGCGCGAGTACACCGATTTCGGCGCTCTGTCCGGCGTCATCGTGCGTCCGAATCGGGACGAGGCACTCGAACGGTTCCGGTCGCTGTTCGAGAAGGCCGGCATCGAGCAGATCCAGGACGTGCTCGACCGGGCGGTGCGCCGCCGCACGCACGGCAAGCAGGATCTGAAGACCTTCACCGCGCGCGACGCGCAGCGGCAGGGCTGGGTCGACACCATCAACGCCGGCAAGCTGCCCGAACCCGAGGACCTGTATCTCGGCGACGGCCTCTACGCGGGCATCACCGCGTGGTCACCGCTGGACATCTTCGCCACGGGATCGTCGGCCGTCTACTACGTCGGCGACCCGGACGAGATCACCGGCCACGTGCGCACCCTGCGCGACGCGACCGGACCGACCTCCCTCATCCTCGCCGGATGGCCGCTCATCGACGAGGCGAAAAACGTTGCTGAACACCTGATTCCACGTTTCGAGAAGCTCTGACGGTAACGCGGGCGGGATCGGTCAGGGGGTGTCGACGAGACGGAACCCCGAGCCGATCCCGTCGCGCGCGTCGATCTCGGCGAGGATCCGGTCGGCCCGCTGGTAGGCGGCGAACCTCGTGTCGGGAACCTGCCGGTCGTCGGAGACCGCGGTCTGCGGGAACCGGTAACCCACCGACAGTCCCATCCATTCGCCCGTCTCGGTACGCACGAGCGGCCCGCCGGAATCGCCCGGTCGCATGAGCAGCGGCGAGGACATCAGGTTCCCGTCCACCCGCACATCGCCGGTCGCGCAGGCCACCGACGTGCTCCGCCCTGCCGCGCAATGTGTTCCGGCCGGCAGCTCGCCTTCGCCGAACGCCGCGACCGATTCGAGCACGACTCGCTCTCCCCGGTCGTTGGGCACCGACGTGTTCGATCCCCGCACGCGGGTCTCGTCGAGCAGGACCACCGCGTAGTCGGCAATCTCGTCGGTGGGGAATCCCAGCTGATCGACCGAACCCGTACTCGCGACGTCCGTTTCGGTTCCGATCGGCCCTCGGTGCTGCTCCTCGACCTTCCAGACGGGCGACGATCCCGTCTGATAGCAGTGCCCCGCCGTGATCGCGACGAGCCGACCCGCGTCGTCGTGCCCGACCGCCGCCACGGAACACCAACCCGGTGTCGGCTCCGCGGAGAACACGATCCCGTCGCCGGGCCGGAGGACGACCCGGTCGTCTCCCCCGCCGGCCGAGGCCACGCCCACGGTTCCCCCGGCGAAGGCGACGGCGGCGCCGCATACCGCTGCGACGCGTCTCATGACTTCTTCGCTACCTTCATCGACTTCTTGAACTCGCGCACCTCGCGCAGCGACTGCTCGTCGACGACGTCGGCGATCGACCGGCGCGCATCCTCGTGCCCATAGTCGCCGGCGGCCTCGCGCCATCCCTCGGGCCGCACACCCATCTGCTTGCCGAGCAGCGCCAGGAAGATACGTGCCTTCTGGTCGCCGTAGCCCGGCAGCTTCTTCAGCCGCCGCAGCACTTCCTTGCCGTCCGGGTCGCCGGACGTCCACAGTGCGGAGGCGTCGCCGTCGTAGTCCTCGACGATCGCCGCGCACAGCGCCTGGATCCGCTGTCCCATCGACTTGGGGAACCGGTGGACGGCCGGTTTCTGCGCGCACACCGCGACGAACTCGTCGGGGTCGGCCGACGCGATGCGGTACACGTCGAGACCGCCGAGACGGTCGGCGAGCTTCTTCGGTCCCGCGAACGCGACCTCCATCGCCACCTGCTGGTCGAGCAGCATGCCGATGAGAAGCGCCAGCGGGTTCTCGGCCAGCAGTGCGTCGGCGTCGGGATCTCCGACCAGGTTCAGCGTCGAGGACATGCAGACGATCATGCCCTGCGCGTCAGGGGCGGCGCCACACGACCACCGCGATCACGATGCCCAGGGTGAGCGCGATCGACGTGGTCAGAGCATGCAGCCAGTGCGGGAACAGCGTCGGTTGCGAGGTGTCCGGAACGGCGGCCAGGGCGGCGAACAACGCCACGACGGCGATGACCGACGCCGCCGCGGACCAGCCCTTGGCCAAGCGGGTATGCCTCGCACCGCGCAACTCGGCACTGCGCAGCAGGGCGTGCTCGACGATGTCCACGGCCTCGGACAGTTCCGCGTCGAGTTCGGCCAACTCGTCGGCGACCCGGCCGGCCATGAGTGCTCGCAGCTGGGTGGGTTGCGTCCACGAGTGGAACCGGTCGTCGTGGATCGACTCCTTGCGCAGCAGGGCCCGTTCCATCCGGCGCGCCTGCATGATCGCGATGTCGTCGAGGACCGTGGCCAGCCGCTCGCCGCCGAGCCCGTCGGGGTGGCGCAGATGCTCCATGGTCGTCCAGTAGTCGGCGGAGGCCCGGGCCCGCACCGCCACCCACGGGATGAGCCCGTAGATCATCTCGCGGGTGCCGTGCCCGACATAGTCGCTGCCGAGGGCGGTGGCCTCGAGGTCGAACAGCACCGCACCGGAGTCCTCCCGCACGGCGATGGTGGCTCCCGGCTGCACGGGCCGGTCCACCAGCGGAACCCGGTCCCACTTCCACAACACACCCCAGGACCGTGCCGCCGCGCGGGCCTCCGGTCCGATGCGCGGGCCGTCGACGAGCGAGCGGACGCGTTCGCCGCCGCTCGAGACCACTTCCACGACCATGCCCTCGGCGACCTCGCGATCGCCGACTCCCCGGTGGCGGTGGACGACGAGTTCGTGCAGGGGCTGATAGGTCGTCGGCGCACACAACCGCCTGTTCAGTCCGGGAAACACGTCGTTCAGGCAGGCGTCGGCGGTCAGTTCGAAGGGCGCGAGGAACTCGCCGAGCACCGGGCGCAGACCGGCGCCGTCGCGATCCTGCAGCGGGTCGCTGCGCCAGTCGACGAGCGGCGACCCGTGGTCCGACAGCGATTCCAACGCCAGGACGAGACCGTGGCCGGGGACGTCCCACAGCGACACGCACGTCGCGGGGTGTCCCACATACGGTCGGGTCGTGTCCGGCGCCTCACGCAGCGACCCCGTCGACGCACCGAACGAGATCTCCGGTCGTGTCGGGTCGACGACGTGCCGGAACGCGAGCAGGCACGGCGGACGCACACCGTGGTCCGTCTCGGGCTGCTCGGCGATGCGTGCCGGCAGGAAGGGCTCCACCTTCTCGACGGGTGGGACCCGCGGGGGCGTCTCGGGCGCCGCCTCGATGTCGAGCGCCAGTAGGAACACCTTCAGTACACCGAGACACCCCGTGACAGATCCGACGGCCGATACGCCGACTCCGGAATTCACGAGAGCGCGGTTTTCCATCACACTCACCACTTCCGAACCCGCCGCACGGTATGCGGCGACCCTGACCAGCGAGTATGTCAGGTCGGTAGGGGAAAGCAAGTCGCGGTGACGGCGGGCACCGAGAATGCCCCGACCAGGGCCGATCCGAGTTGTCCACCGCCCGTCCACGTGTTGTGCACAACTTTATCCACAGGCTGGGAACAAACTCACACCCGGAGTGCAGATTCTTGTCGACGGAGGTACGCAACAAAGAATCGAGGCTCGCAACGCCGGCAGTGACTGCCGATGTTGCGAGCCTCGTCCTCGCGTTGCGTACCTACCCACGCACTACTTGTCGGCGAGCGCCTTCTCCGCTGCGGCCAGCAGCACGCAGGTCGCGACACCGTCCATGGCCTTCTCGAGCTCACCGAGCGAAGGGAAGCTCGGTGCGAGGCGGATGTTCTTGTCCTCGGGGTCCTTCTTGTACGGGAACGCCGAACCGGCACCCGTCAGCGCGATACCCGCCTCCTTCGCCAGGGCGATGACGCGGGCCGCCGTGCCCTCGACGACATCGAGGCTGATGAAGTAGCCGCCCTCGGGCTCGGTCCACGACGCGACCTTCGACGTGCCGAGACGCTCCTCGAGGATGCGGCGCACGAGCGCGAACTTCGGCGCGAGGATCTCGCGGTGCGTGGCCATGTGGGCACGCACACCGTCGGCGTCGCGGAAGAAGCGCAGGTGACGCAGCTGGTTGACCTTGTCGGGGCCGATGGTCTTGATGCCCAGGTACTTCTGGTACCAGGTGAGGTTCTCGGTGGAGCTGCCGAAGAAGCTCACGCCCGAACCGGCGAAGGTGATCTTCGAGGTGGACGCCAGCGCGAACACGCGGTTCGGGTGACCGGCCTGCGCGGCCAGACCGAGGATGTCGATCGCGGGCGCGAGGTGCTCGGTGAGCGGGTGCACCGCGTAGGCATTGTCCCAGAAGATGCGGAAGTCGGGAGCGGCCGTCGGCATCGACACCAACTCGCGGGCGACCTCCTCGGAGTACACCGCGCCGGTGGGGTTCGAGTAGGTCGGCACAGCCCACATGCCCTTGATCTGCGGGTCGTTCGCGACGAGATCGGCGATGAACCGCACGTCGGGGCCGTCCTCGCGCAGCGGCACGGGGATCATCTCGATGCCGAGCGACTCGGTGATCGCGAAGTGCCGGTCGTAGCCGGGCGCCGGGCACAGGAACTTGACGACCGACTCCTGCGACCACGGGCGCGGCGAGTCGACGGTGCCGTGCAGCAACGACCAGACGACGAGATCGTGCATGATCTCGAGGCTCGCGTTATTTCCTGCGACGAGGTTCTCGACCGGGATGTTCAGCAGCTCGGCGAAGATCGCGCGCAGCTCGGGCAGGCCGGTGAGGCCGCCGTAGTTGCGGGTGTCGGTGCCGCTGCCGTCGCGGAAGTCGTCGGCACCCGGCAGCGACAGCAACTCCGCGGAGAGGTCGAGCTGCTCGGGCGAGGGCTTGCCGCGGGTCAGGTCCAGCGTCAGCTTCTCCGACTTCAACCGTTCGTAGTTGGCGGACTGGCGCTCGTGCTCTGCAACGAGTTCCTCATGGCTCATCAACCCGTACTGGGTCTGCGTAGGCATGCGGAGGGACCTTTCACCGTGCACGGTGACACGGGCATCGGCGGAAATTAAGAGGACCCCGCGCACCCGGCAGAGCCCGTTGACCCTTGCTGCCTTCCGGCCCTGGGGGAGTTCACAGGATGCGCGCCGCGCGGGATCCATCGGCAAGTGTAGAGGAACGAGCGCCTCGGCGGCGAACCCGCCCCCGCAGCACCCCTGGAATCAGGGTGCGACGTGCCCGTTTGGCAAGTTGGGGTCTCCATTCGGTATGCTTCCCCACGGAGGATTCGCCTAGTGGCCTATGGCGCTCGCCTGGAACGCGGGTTGGGTTAACGCCCTCAGGGGTTCAAATCCCCTATCCTCCGCCACGGAACCCCGTGGGGCGCACAGCGTCCCACGGGGTTTCTGCTTTTCCGGTCCCCCTGTTCGCGTACCGGGCCGATCTCGGGCACGATGCGTCTCGTGACCGCGGACGACAATTTCCCGCTCGGCGGCGACGCCGACCACGAGCAGGCTTCGGTCTGGGTGGAGATGCTGGACCGGGAGATCGACGAGGTGTCCGCAGCCATCGAGAAGACCGAACAGAAGGCCCTCGCCGAACACCGGGTGGGGGCCGTGGACCGGGCGCGCCGGTTCGACGCCGAGGTCGAGCGGCTGGGCGCCCAGCTCCGCGAGCTGCACCGCATGCGCCGCAATCTCACCCACCGCTTCAGCTGACCGAGAGATCACGGCGGTGTGTGCTACTCGCAGGCGACGCCGTCCCCGTCACCGTCCATCTTCGGCCGGTAGCCGGGCTCTCCCACATACAGCGGTGCGGCTCCCGCGGCCCGGGCCGCCGCGCAGTTCTTGTAATACACCTCCGCCGGAGCAGGGGCCGGCTCGGCGGGGGCGGGCGCAGGTACAGGTGCAGGAGCCGGCGAGGGTGCCGGCGCAGGTGCGGGCGCCTGGCGCGTCGTCGTGGTGGGCGCGGGTGCAGCTGCGGGAGCCCCACCTCCGCATTCGGTGAGGACCCGCGCCATCGCGTCGTGCTCGGCCTGCGTCACCCACAGGCCGTAGATCGCCTTGACCTCGATCTGCCGCGCGACATACGCGCAGCGGTACGCGCGGTTCGGCGGCAGCCAGGTGGCGGCGTCGCCGTCGCTCTTCTGCTGGTTGGTCGGCCCGTCCACGGCCTGGAGGTTGCGCGGGTCGTTGGCGAAATCGGCCCGGGTGCCCGCGTCGAGTTGCTGCGCGCCCTTCTGCCACGCGTCCGACAACGCGACGACGTGGTCGATCTGCACCGCGGTCGAGGTGTCCTGCCCGCGGGTGAACGCGATCGTCGTACCGGTGTACAAGTCGTTCAGGGTTCCCGACGCGACGACGCAGTCGCGGGTACCGGGCCGGTAGACGATATCGACGAGGTCGCGTCGCAGGATGTCGTTGCGGGTGTCGCAGCCGTTGCCCCCGAACTCCACCGACACGTCATCGCTCCACGCCTGGCCGAACAGGTCGCGGCTGTACCCGGTCTTGGGCGCGCGCCCCTTGATCGGCAGGGTCGCCAGCCGGGCCAGGGCCTCCGACGAATCCGCCGACGCTGCCGGGTTCGGTGCGGTCGTCGAGGTGGAGCGCGTCGTGGTGTGGGACGGTGTCGTCGTGGGGGTTTCGGAGCTCGGCACCGGGGACTGTTCGGAAGTCGCCGCCGGAGCGACGGAAGTGTCCTCGGTGGTCGAATCACAACCGGTGAGGGTCAGACCCGCGACTGTCGCGACGACGAGCAGGGACAGCCGGGACGACAAGCGGGGCAAGGACATCGAGGGAACTCCTGAGAACGACGGCGCCGGACGGCTCCCCTTGTCCATCGCGCCCACAACACCCGGTCGTTACACCGCGTAAGTATCCGCGAGCCGACGTCGTCGGCATCCGGCGGGAACGGTTCCTACTATCGTCTGGTGGTCGGTTACGGCAGGCAGTTGCAGGGACTCGCGATCGCGTTGTCCTCTCTCGCAGGGTTCATCGATGCCCTCGGTTTCATCACCCTGGGCGGCGTCTTCGTGTCGTTCATGAGCGGCAACTCCACGCGCTTCGCGGTCGGGACGGCCGACGGTGCGTGGCAGACGGTCACCCTCATCGGCGGTGTGCTCGCGCTGTTCGTGCTCGGAGTGATTCTCGGCAGCGTGGTAGCGGAACTGACCGACCGAGACCGGCGGACCCGCAAGACCGCCGTCCTCGCGACGGTGACCGTGTTGCTGACGATCGCCGCCGCGGCCGTCTTCGTGGACTGGACGCCGGTCGCCGTGATCGCGATGACCTTGGCCATGGGAACGGAGAACTCGGTGTTCCGGCGGCACGGGGAGACGACCGTCGCCCTGACCTACATGACGGGTGCGCTGGTCAAGATCGGGCAGCGGATCGCGGCGGCGTTCTTCGGTGGTCCGCGCTGGAGCTGGCTGCCCTATCTGGGCCTGTGGGGCGGCCTGGTGACGGGCGCCGTTCTCGGCGCGCTCGCCCACCGGGTGCTGGGGCTGCACGCCCTGTGGATCGCAGCGGCGTTCGCAGCCGCGCTGACGGTGTCGGTCCGTTTCCTGTCAGATCGCGAGCTCACCGACGGGGTGTGATTCCCACCTCCCCGTACGTTCGTATGGTGGAGAGCTCGGCTACGGTGCTCCTCATGCGCACGCGCCCCTACGTCACCACCAGCCCCACCAGGCTTGCTGCGGCCCTGCTCGACGTGGCCGCACGCAACGGTCTCGACGCGGCGAGTGTGCGGGAGGTGGCCAACGAGGCAGGGGTCTCGATCGGGGCGGTGCAGCACCATTTCCCAACCAAGGACGAGATGCTCGCGTACTCGTTCCGCACGCTCTCGGACCGGGTGCTGAACCGGCTGACGAACGTCGATCCCGACATCGATCCGGCGCGCACCCTGTTCTCCGCGCTCAGCCAGCTGCTCCCCCTCGACGAGGAACGTGGCAGCGAGGTGCACGTGATGTCGGCGTTCGCCGTGCGGGCGGTCACCTCCCCCACGCTGAGCGCCATCCGCACCGCCACCCTGTTCACGATCCGCACGGGCATAGCGCGCGTATTGATCCGCGCCGGTACACCCGACCCGGAGACCCGGGCCGCTCTGCTGCTCTCGGCCGCGAACGGGCTCGCACTCGACGCGGCGGCGAGCCCCGAGCTCTACCCGCGCGAGTATCTGACCCACGCTCTGCACGCCCAGGTCCAGCTCGTCCTCGACGGCGCCGACGCGCACTGACCCGCGCCCCGGAATCCGGGACGCGGGTCGGTGATTGCAGTCGGACCGTCCTGTCAGTGGGCCGACCAGCCGCCGTCCATCGTGTACGACGCGCCGGTGACCATCCCGGCTTCGTCGGAGGCCAGCCACGACACCAGCGAGGCCACCTCCTCCGGCTCGACCAGCCGGGTCACCGCCTGATCGGTGAGCAACACATCCGAGAGCACGCGATCCTCCGGGATGTCGTGCGCGCGGGCCTGTTCCGAGATCTGCTTCTCCACCAGCGGGGTGCGGACGTAACCCGGATTGACGCAGTTGCTCGTCACGCCACGGGGACCGCCTTCGAGCGCGACGACCTTGGAGAACCCCTCGAGGCCGTGCTTGGCGGTGACGTACCCGGCCTTGAACGCCGACGCCCGCAGCCCATGGACCGACGAGATGTTCACGATCCGGCCGAAGCCCCGCTCGTACATGCTGGGCAGCGCGGCCTTCACGAGCAGGAAGGGCGCCTCGACCATGAGCGTCTGGATGCGGCGGAAGTCGGCGAGGGCGAAGTCCTCCACCGGCCGCACCACCTGGATGCCGGCGTTGTTGACGAGGATGTCGACGTCGAGGCGGAGACCGTCGAGGCCGTCGGTGTCGAGCAGGTCGACACCCCACGCCTCTCCCCCGATCTCGTGGGCGAGCGTCTTCGCGGCGACCTCGTCGACATCGGCGACGGTCACGCGGACTCCCTGCCGGGCGAGGGCGCGGGCGCAGGCCGCCCCGATCCCGCCGACACCACCGGTCACGAGTGCGGTGCGGGCCCTCATGCCGAGATCCTGGCGTTCTCGGCGGCCTTCTTCTGGGCGACCGTTTCCGCGTCCGCGGCGTCGATGTCGCGCAGCGAGATGCCCTTCGTCTCCCGGGCCACGATCACCGCGACGATCGTGATCAGCGACGAGCCGAGCAGATAGAAGGAGATCGGGACCGACGACTCGAAGCGGCTGAGCAGACTCGCGGCGATGATCGGGGCGAGCGACCCTGCGACGATCGAGGTGACCTGGTAGCCGAGGGAGACGCCCGAGTAGCGCATGCGGGTCGGGAACATCTCCGCCATGATCGCCGGCTGCCCCGCATACATGAACGAGTGGAAGACGAGTCCGATGACGATCGCCGAGATGATCCACGCACTGTTGCCGGTGTCCATCATCGGGAAGGCGAGGAAGCCCCAGGCACCGGCGGTGACGGCACCGATCATGTAGACGGGACGGCGTCCCAGCGTGTCCGACAGTCGTCCGACCATCGGGATGATCACGAAGTGCACGGCGTGCGCGGCGAGCATCCACCACAGGATGTGGCTGGTGTCGGCACCGACGACGATCTTCAGATAGGTGATCGAGAAGGTGACGACGAGGTAGTACATGACGTTCTCGGCGAACCGCAGGCCCATGGCCGTGAACACGCCGCGCGGGTAGCGCTCGAGCACCTCGAAGACGTTGAAAGACGTCTCCTTCAGCTTGTCGGCCTCCTGCTGCGCCTCGAGGAAGATCGGGGCGTCGGTGACCTTGGTGCGGATGTAGTAGCCGATCAGCACGATGACGGCCGAGAGCCAGAACGCGACTCGCCAGCCCCACGACAGGAATGCCGATTCGGGCAACGTGGTGGTGAGGACGAGCAGGACGATCGTCGCGAGGAGATTGCCCATCGGCACACCGGCCTGCGGCCACGACGACCAGAATCCGCGCGAGCGATTGGGGCTGTGTTCGGCGACCAGCAGTACCGCGCCGCCCCACTCGCCGCCGACCGCGAAGCCCTGGATGAACCGGAGCGTCACGAGCAGTGCCGGCGCCCAGTACCCGATGGTACCGAAGGTCGGCAGGCAGCCCATCAGGAAGGTCGCGACGCCGACCATGATGATGCTGGTCTGCAGCAGCTGCTTGCGTCCGAACCGGTCACCGAAGTGGCCGAAGACGATCCCACCGAGCGGCCGGGCGACGAAGCCCACGGCGTAGGTGACGAACGCCGCGATGATCGCGTCGAGTTCGTTGCCGCCGTCGGGGAAGAAGACTTTGGCGAAGACGAGGGTCGCGGCGGTGCCGTAGAGGAAGAACTCGTACCACTCGACGACGGTGCCCGCCATGGACGCACCGACGACCCTGCGCAATGCCGACGGTGAACTCTCCGGTCCATCCGTTCGTGCCTGTTCGACGCTCATGCCTGCACCCTCCCGGGACGCTGTGTGACGGGGAACACTTCCAAACACATATGCCGAGTATCGGTACGCACATTTGCATCCACAATGACGCGATTCGCAGATGCGATCTGCAAAACTGCACACATGAGCGTGCCCTCGGCCGATGACCTCCTCGTCCTGCTCGCCGTCGGGCGCAGTGGCAGGTTCACCAGCGCCGCCGACGACCTGGGCGTCAACCACACCACGATCTCCCGGCGGATCGCTGCGCTCGAGCGCAGCCTCGGCGGTCGCGTGCTCACGCGGTCGGCGGCGGGATGGGAACTGACCGACCGCGGTCGCGAGGCGCTCGAGGCCGCCGAACGCATCGAGGCCGCGGTCGGAAGTCTGCGGAACCCCCGGGGTGAGCGCCGCCTCGAGGGCGTCGTGCGTATCTCCGCCACCGACGGCTTCAGCGCCTACATCGCCGCCCCGGCCGGCGCGCTCGTGCGGCAACGCCATCCAGGTATCTCCGTCGAGATCGTCGCGACCACCCGTCGCGCCTCACAGCAGCGGTCCGGCATGGACATCGAGGTGGTCGTGGGACGCCCGCAGGTGCATCGGGCCGAAGCGCACCGTCTCGCCGACTACAACCTGGGTCTGTATGCCTCGCGCGATTATCTCGCCACGCACGGCTCCCCGTCGTCGGTCCGCGACCTGCGTGAGCACACCCTCGTGTACTTCATCGATTCGATGCTGCAGGTCGACGATCTCGACGTCGCGCGGCGCATCGCCCCCGACATGCAGGATTCGATCAGCTCGACGAACGTGTTCGTGCACGTCGAAGCGACCCGCGCCGCCGGAGGACTCGGTCTGCTGCCGTGCTTCATGGCCGATCGGCACCCCGATCTCGTCCGGGTCCTGCCCGGCGAGGTCGAGGCGCGTCTGGCCTACTGGCTCGTCGCACGCTCGGAGACGCTGCGGCAGCCGGAGGTCGCGGCCGCGGTCGCGGCGATCCGGGAGGTCGTGCACGCCCAGCGAGCGGTACTCCTGGGGGTCGCTCGATAGAGTGCACGGGTGTCACTTTCGGACGAGGACGAAGCAGGAGCGGGTCGCTTCGCACCGAGTCCCTCCGGCGACCTGCACTTGGGCAATCTGCGCACCGCCGTCCTGGCGTGGTTGTTCGCGCGGTCGACCAACCGTCGGTTCCTGGTCCGCGTCGAGGATCTCGACCGGGTGCGTCCCGGCGCGGAGCAACGCCAGCTCGCGGATCTCGCGGCGATCGGTCTCGACTGGGACGGCCGGGTGGTCCACCAGTCCCGCCGCCGGCGCCTGTACGACGAGGCGATCGCGCGGCTCGAGCAGGCCGGTCTGACCTACGAGTGCTACTGCACCCGACGCGAGATCCTCGAGGCCACCTCCGCACCCCACGCCCCTGCGGGCGCCTATCCGGGCACCTGCCGCAACCTCACCGACGAGCAGCGGGCCGAGCGCCGGGCCTCCGGCCGCGCCCCCGCGATCCGGTTGCGGGCGACCGAGGAGTGGTTCACCGTCCACGACCTGCTGCACGGAGATTTCACGGGCATCGTCGACGATCTCGTGTTGCGCCGCAACGACGGAACCCCCGCGTACAACCTCGCAGTGGTGGTGGACGACGCCGACCAGGGCATCGATCAGGTGGTACGCGGAGACGACCTGCTCACTTCCGCGCCCCGGCAGGCCTGTCTCGCACACCTTCTCGGACTGTCGGAACCCGTCTACGCGCACGTGCCGCTCGCGCTCGACAAGGAGGGTAAGCGACTGGCCAAACGGGACGGCGCGGTGACACTGGCCGATCAGCTCGCGCTCGGTCACACGGCCGCCGACGTGCTGGGCACGATCGCCGTGTCGCTGCGACTCGCCGACCCCGGCGAGCCCGTGTCGCCGGAACTGTTGCTGGACCGCTGGAATCCCGTGAGACTCCCCCGCGATCCGTGGGTGTTCACCCCGTCGGAGGAAGGCATCCGATAGGACACGATGCGGACATAGCGGATGCGGACCCGAGGTGATGTCCGTACTCTCTCGGAAGTGTCCGATCCCGGAGACGAGAGGCAGCCATGACCACCGGTGGTTACGACCCGAATCAGGATCCGAAGAACCCGGGTGGTTATCCGCCACCCGGAAACTATCCGCCACCCGGAAACTATCCCCCGCCCTCGGGGGGTGGCACTCCCCCGCCGGGTGGGAACTATCCGCCGCCCGGCAACTACCCCCCTCCGGGGAACTACCCCCCGCCCTCGGGTGGCAACTACCCGCCGCCGGGTGGGTCCTACCCGCCGCCGGGGAACTATCCGCCTCCCCCGTCGGGTGGTGACTACCCGCCCCCGCCGGGTGCGTACGGCGCCGGGAGCTTCGGTGGTCCGCCTCCGAATCAGCTGAGTGTCGGCGACGCGATCTCCTACGGCTGGTCGAAGTTCAGCGGTAACGCCGGCGTGTGGATCGTCTTCATGCTCGCCGCGTTCGTCATCCAGGGCCTGATCAGCGGCATCTTCAACGGGTTCGACTTCACCGGTGAGGCGACGGACTTCACCTTCCTGAGCGCCATCGGCAGCATCGTCTCGGCGATCGTCGGATACCTGATCCAGGCCGCCTTCGTGCGCGGTGCGCTGGCCGAAACCGACGGGCAGCGCCCCGCTTTCGGGACGTTCCTCCAGATCGGCCCGATCGGTGCGGTCATCCTCGCAGGTCTGCTCGTGGGCATCGGCACGTCGATCGGTCTCGTGCTGTGCATCCTCCCGGGCCTGGTATTCGCGTTCTTCGCGTGGTGGACGATGCAGTTCGTCATCGATCGCAATCAGGATGCCGTCACCGCGATCAAGTCGAGCTTCAATGCCGTCAAATCGAATGCGGGAACGCTGGTGTTGCTCGCCCTCGCACTGCTCGGCATCAATCTCCTCGGTGCCCTGTTGTGCCTGATCGGCCTGCTGGTCACCGTGCCGGTGTCGATCATCGCCGTCACGTACGCCTACCGGGTCACCACGGGTGGTCCCGTAGCGGCCTGACACAACCCCGGCGGGACCCTCCCGTCGCATCCGTAGGCATATCTACCGACGCGCCACGGCACGCTGTACCGTGGCGCGTTGCCATGCCGATCGCGACAAGGGAGACATAAGTGACCACTGGTGGCTATCCACCCCCTCAGCAGGATCCTCGGGCGACGGGCGGTCATCCCGGCGCCCCCTCGTACGGCGCCACCCCGCCCGATTACACCCAGCAGTTCCCGCAGTACGGCGCGCCCCAGAACGGTGGCCCCCAGTACGGCGCTCCTCAGTACGGAACCCCGCAGAACGGAACGCCCCAATTCGGTGCGCCCCAGTTCGGCGCTCCTCAGTACGGTGCACCCCCGTACGGGGCGCCGCAGGACGGTGGGTTCGGCGGCCCGGGATTCCCCGGCCCGGATCCGAATTTCGGTGCCGGCACCCCGGGGGAACTGCTCCCGCGTCTCGGCGCCCGCATCATCGACGGCCTCATCGTTGGTATCCCCATGGGGATCCTGAGCGCGATCATGATCCTCGCGAGCGGTGGAAGCGGTTTCGTGGACTTCTTCATGACGGTCGTCAGCGGTGTCGTCGCCTTCGGCTACTGGACGTACATGGAGTCCGCTCGAGGCGCGACGATCGGCAAGAAGCTCCTCGGCTTGTCGGTCGCCGGCCCTGCCGGTGGTAACCCCACCCTCGAGCAGGCCGCCAAGCGCAACGCCTTCGTCGCGCTGCAGATCCTCACCGGCGTCCCGCTGCTGGGCTTCCTCGCCGGTCTGCTGTCGCTCGCCGCATACATCGGTATCGCGGTCACCATCGAGCAGGACGGCAACAAGCAGGGTTTCCACGACAAGTTCGCCGGCGGCACCCGGGTACGCAAGTCCTGATCTCCCGTGCGCTCCGGGTCCCGTCCTCGTCAGGACGGGACCCGTTCGTCGCATATGGGGTGTTCGCGCACGTACAGACGGTCCGCAACTTCGTGATCACCCCGCGGAGATGCTTGGATGTCCGGGTGACCGAGCACGGATCGAACACCTCCCCCGCCCTCTTCGACCACGCCGCCTTCGCGCGCGTGGGACGCAGCCCGTACACGGGGATCGTCGTGCTGTTCACCGCGGTGCTGATGATCTCCAACATCTCCGCGACGAAGGGCATCGCGTTCTTCACCGGCTCCGAACTCACCGTCGGGCCGCTGCAGATTCTGCCGATCATCACCGACGGCGGGTTCTTCCTGTTCCCCCTCGCCTACATCCTCGGCGACGTGCTCAGCGAGGTGTACGGCTTCGCGGCCACCCGCCGCGCCGTCTTCTACGGCTTCGGGGCGGTCGCGCTGTCCGCGCTGTGCTTCTGGATCACGCAGCAGCTGCCCCCGGCCGACTTCTACGCCGGTCAGGAGTCCTTCGAGAACGTCCTCGGTGTGGTGCCCCGGATGTTGATCGCCGGGCTCGCCGGGTACGCGGTCGGGCAGTTGCTCAACTCGTACGTGCTCGTCCGCATCAAGGAACGCACCCGGGAGAAGCACCTGTGGGCGCGGCTGATCGGGTCGACCGTCGTCGGCGAGTTCGCCGACACCCTCATCTTCTGCTCGATCGCCGCAGGGGCCATCGGCATCACGACCTGGGCCGACTTCGTCAACTTCGTGATCGTCGGGTTCCTGTGGAAGACGCTGGTCGAGATCGTCGTGCTCCCGGTGACCTACCGCGTGATCGCGTACGTCAAGAAGCGCGAACCCTCCTACGCCTGACGACTCACGCCCTGACGACTCAGGCCCGACGCCGGCTCGCGTAGAACCGGCCGAGCGTCTCGGCCTTGAACTCGGCAAGCGTGCCGTTCTCCATGTTCGCCCGGATGTCGTCGACGAGGCGCACCGTGAACCGTTCGTTGTGGATCGTGCACAACGTCGAGGCGAGCATCTCCTTCGCCTTGAACAGGTGGTGGATGTACGCGCGCGTGTAGTTCCGGCAGGTGTAGCAGTCGCAGTTCTCGTCGATCGGCGTGAAGTCGCGCCGGTGACGGCTGGTGTTGATGTTGAACCGGCCGTCGGGGTGGTAGATCGCGGCGTTGCGCGCGACCCGCGACGGATTGACGCAGTCGAAGGTGTCGACGCCCTGCTCGACCGCGACGAAGATGTCGTCGGGTTCGCTGATGCCCAACAGGTGTCGCGGCTTGTGCTCGGGCAGCTCCTCGGTGCACCACCGCACGATCGTGCCGAGATTGTGCTTCTCGAGCGCACCGCCGATGCCGTAGCCGTCGAATCCGCGGCCGGTCTCGCCGACGATGGACTCGAGGCCCCGGCATGCCTGTCGTCGCAGGTCCTCGTACTGCGCGCCCTGCACGACGCCGAACAACGCCTGGTAGGGGCGGCGAGCGCGTTCGGCGGTGAGCTTCTCGTGCTCGGCGATGCACCGCACCGCCCACGCCTGGGTCCGTTCGAGGGAGCGTTCCTGGTAGCCGCGGGTGTTCATGAGGGTCGTGAGCTCATCGAAGGCGAACATGATGTCGGCGCCGAGCTCGTGCTGGATACGCATCGACACCTCGGGGGTGAACCGGTGCCGCGACCCGTCGAGGTGCGATTTGAAGGTCACCCCGTCGTCGTCGACGTGGGCGAGCCGCTCCTTGCCCTTGGCGATGACGTCGTCGTTCTGGACACCGACGGACTCCATCGCGATGACCTTCTTGAACCCGGCTCCGAGCGACATGACCTGGAAGCCGCCGCTGTCGGTGAAGGTCGGACCGGGCCAGTTCATGAACTTCCCGAGCCCGCCGGCCTCGTCGACGATGTCGGAGCCGGGCTGCAGGTAGAGGTGGTAGGCGTTGGCGAGCAACGCCTGCGAGCCGAGCTCGGCCATCGTCTCGGGCAGCACCGCCTTGACGGTCGCCTTCGTGCCCACCGGGACGAAGGCCGGGGTGCGGATGTTTCCGTGCGGGGTGTGGATCGTGCCCGTGCGGCCGAGTCCGTTGTCGAGACGCGCTCCGACCGTGAAGAAGGGATCGGGCGGGGTCGGAATGCTGGAATCGGTCACTTCCGTATCCAATCACGTCGGGAAGGTGCGGCCTTCTCGCGGCGGCGGACGGAGATCGCGAACACGGCGACACCGGCGAGCGCCAGCAGCACACCGACCGCGGCGGGAGCGGTGTAGCCGAACCCGGCCGCGATCACGACCCCGCCGATCCACGCACCGAACGCGTTGGCCAGGTTGAACGCGGCGTGGTGCAGCGACGCCGCGAGCGTCTGGGCGTCCTCGGCGACGTCCATCAACCGCACCTGCAGGGCCGGGCCCACCGCGGCGCATCCGACACCCAGGCCGAAGACCATCACGAAGGCGGTCCACGGGTTGTGGGCTGCGGCGACGAACAGCGCGAGCAGCACCGCGAGCGAGGTGATCGACGCGTAGACGCCGGGGATCACACCGCGGTCGGCGACGCGACCACCGATGGCATTGCCGACGACCATGCCCACGCCGAAGAGCATCAGCGCGACCGGCACCAGCGATCTCGACACTCCGGCGACGTCGGTCAGCGTGGTGCTGATGTAGGTGTACACCGCGAACACACCACCGAAGCCGATGACGGCCACGGCGAGCGTGAGCCAGACGGTGCTGCTCTTCAACGCCCCGAGTTCGACCCGCACGCTGGTCGTCGGTATCGACAGTGTCGGCACCCAGGCGGCGAGAGCGACGATGGTGGCCACTCCGATCACCGCGACCAGCACGAACGCCGCGCGCCAGCCCAGCGCCATGCCGAGCCACGAGGCAGCGGGCACCCCGACGACGTTCGCCACCGACAGCCCCATCATCACCAGCGACACCGCCCGCGCGCGGCGACCGGGTCCGGCGAGGTGCGCCGCGACCAGTGCGGCGACCCCGAAGTACGCGCCGTGCGGCAGGCCGGCGACGAAGCGGGAGACGACGAGCAGACCGTAGTTCGGGGCCAGCACCGTGGCGGCGTTCCCGAGGGTGAACGCGACCATCAGCGCGACCAGCAGTGTCTTGCGCGGCACGCGGGCGGCGATCGTCGCGATGAGCGGGGCACCGACGACGACACCGGCCGCGTAGGCGGAGACGACGTGGCCCGCGGTGGGTTCGGAGACCCCGATGCTCGTCGCGATCTCGGGGAGCAACCCCATGGCGACGAACTCGGTGGTTCCGATCCCGAACCCACCGAGGGCGAGCGCCCACATCACGAGCGTGCGCGCGGGATGTCCGGAGTCGGTGTGGGCAGGATCGTCGAGTGGGCGGCCGGAAGCCGTGGTGGTCATCGGTGAGGAAACCTTCGATCTGTCGAGGGTCCCGGAGCCGGAGGTCGTGCGGGCCGGGACGCGGGCGCGCTGGGGGAGCGACGCGGGGGCAGCCTCCATTCTGGGGCAGTCCGGCCTCACACTTCTCCCCGCGGCGACGTGAGTTCCGCCATCTCCCGATCGTCAGGTGAGGAAGGTCGTATCCGCCCGCTCGGCCCTGCGCGCCTCGATCCTCCTGGCGACGAACTTGCCGATCTCGTCCACCCACAGCACGGACGAGCCGACGGCGACCGCGAGCAGCCACTGCTCGGAGGTGAGCGAGGTGGTGTCCATGAATCCCTGCAGGGCGCCGAGTTGCACGACGCAGATCTGAAGGACGACGACGGCGCCGATCGCGATCCAGATGGTGTGGTTGGTGAACGTCTGCGCCGAGAACACCGATCCGAGATCCGAGCGCACGTTGAACAGGTTGAACACCTGGTAGAAGACGAATGTCGTGAACGCGAGGGTGGTGGCGAACAACGGGTCGGATGCACTGTCGGGGAACAGTTCCGGCCCGAAGTGCAGGACCGCGATCGTGCCCACCGTCATCACGATGCCGAGGCCGAGGATGCGCTGGACCCGGGAGCGTTCGAGCAGCGCCTCGTTCGCGGGCCGCGGTCGTCGCCGCATCGCGTCGGGGGCGGTCGGGTCGACACCGAGCGCGAGCGCCGGCGGTCCGTCCATGATGATGTTCACCCACAGGATCTGCAGTGCGCTGAAGGGCGCGCCACCCGCGAGGCCGAGCACACCGGCCGTCAGGAAGATCAGGACGAAGCCCCACGCCGTGGTGAGCTGGAACTTCACGAATTTGATGATGTTGTCGTAGATTCCGCGTCCCTCGGCCACGGCGGCGACGATGGTCGCGAAGTTGTCGTCGGTGAGGATCATGTCCGCGGCGCCCTTGGAGACGTCGGTTCCCGTGATGCCCATGGCCACACCGATGTCGGATTGTTCGAGCGCGGGAGCGTCGTTGACGCCGTCGCCCGTCATCGCGACGATCTGCCCGTCGGCCTGCAGCGCTTCGACGAACCTGATCTTGCGTTGGGGCGCCACGCGGGCGAGGACACCGAATTCCTTTGCCCTCCGGCGCAGTTCGTCGTCGGTGAGTTTGTCGAGATCCGCACCGGAGGCAGCCGACCCGCGGATTCCGAGTTCCTCGGCGATCGCGGAGGCCGTCACCAGATGGTCGCCGGTGATCATGTGCACCGAGATGCCCGCCTCGTGGGCGACGGCGATCGCATCCTCGGCTTCGGTCCGCGGCGGGTCGACGATGCCGACGATCGCGTGGATCGTCAGGTCGGCCACCTTCTCCTGCAGGGCATCGGTGTCGCCGCGGGGAACGGCGTCGAGGTCGCGCCCGGCGATCATGAGAGTTCGCAGACCTTCCGACGCGAGCGCCTCCACGGCCCGGTGGATCCTCGCGCGACCGTCGTCGTCGAGTGGAATCGGACCGTCGGGACCGGCGATCGAGGTGGCACGGTCGAGGAGCACACCCGGTGCACCTTTCACGAAACAGCGGTATCCGCCGTTCGGCAGGGTGTGGAAGGTGGCCATGTACTTGTAGTCCGAGTCGAACGGCACCTCCGCGATGCGGTTCAGCGCGGCCCGCGCACCCTCGACGTCGATGCCGCCCTTCTCGGCGAGCACCACGAGGGCACCCTCGGTGGGATCGCCGACCAGTATTCCGTTGCGCACGGTCGCGTCGTTGCACAGTCCCATCCCGAGCAGTGCGTCCGTGAAGTCCGGTGCGGGCAGGCCGTCGCCGACAAGGATCTTGCCGTCGGTTCCGTACCCGGTGCCGGTGACGCGGAAGGCACGACCCGCGACGAGCAGTCGCTGCACCGTCATCTCGTTGAGGGTGAGGGTGCCGGTCTTGTCGGTGCAGATGTGGGTGGTGCTGCCGAGTGTCTCGACCGCGGCGAGTCGTTTGACGATCGCGCCGCGGGCCGCGAGCCGTGAGGCTCCCATCGCCAGGGTGAAGGCGACGACGGCCGTGAGCCCTTCGGGGATCGTCGCGACCGCCAGCGACACCGCGGTGACGAGGAGATCCGACCAGGTCTGCCCCCGCAGCAGTCCGAGGACGAACACCAGCGCCACCGTCACGATCGCGATGATCGTCAGGGCCTGGGCGAGCTGGCCGATGCGTCGTTGCAGCGGCGTCTGTTCGACACCTGCCGCTCCGAGAAGGGTTGCGATGGCTCCCATCTCGGTGCGCATGCCCGTTCCGGTGACGATCATCGCGGCACGTCCGCGTGTGACCTCGGTGTTCATGAACAGCATGTCGGTGCGGTCGCCGAGCGGTGCGTCGGGATCGTCGACGACGTCGACCTGTTTGTCGACGGGCTGGGATTCGCCGGTGAGGGCGGCCTCGGCGACCTGCAGCCGGACGGCGGTGACGAGTCGGCCGTCGGCCGGGACGGTGTCGCCGGCCTCGAGGAGCACCACGTCTCCGGGGACGAGTTCGGCGCGCGGCACCTCCGTCCCGCGACCGTCGCGCAGCACCCGGCTGGTGGACACCGACATCTTCTTCAACGCAGCGAGGCTGCTCTCGGCCCGGGATTCCTGCACGTAGTTCAGCACGGTGTTGAGCGCGATCACCGCGAAGATGACGACGGGGGTCTCCCACTCACGGGAGACGGTGGCGCTGACCACCGCCGCGACGACCAGAACGAGGGTCATCCTGTCGGCCAGCAGCGACAGCACGCGTCGCCAGGTCGGCACCTTCTTCGCCTCGTCGAGCAGGTTCGGGCCGTACTCGCCGCGGCGTCGTTCGACCTCGTCCGCGCTCAGTCCTCGTTGCGGATCGACCTCGAACGCCTCGGCGACGTCGGTCGCGGCGCGGGTGTGCCAACTCGAGGTGGTCGCGGGAGCCTGTGCGGACATCGGCACTCCTCGTTCGGGCTGCTCTCGGCGGATCGGGCGAACACGGTCCTGACGGCCGGTTTCACCGTAACCGGCGGAGCGTTCCACTGCGCCGGAAGCCGGTTCGTGATGTGCTGGATACGGCAGCGGAACCGGAGGAGTGAACGCGATGCGCGAAAACCCGAACACCGACGATCCTGTCGTCCCCCTCGACGAGGACCAGTGCTGGGACCTGCTCGCGACGGGCAAGGTGGGCCGCCTCGTCACCGTCGTCGGCGGACGACCGGAGATCTATCCCGTCAACTACGTCACCGACGATCGCACGGTGTACTTCCGCAGCGGTGAGGGCAGCAAGCTCTCCGAACTGGCGGTGCACCCGCAGGTGGCCTTCGAGGTGGACGAGATCCGCGAGGACTCCGCATGGAGCGTCGTGCTGCACGGACACGCCCGGATCCTGCGGAGCTTCGACGACGCGGCGCGGATCGACGCCCTCGGACTGTCGCCGTGGGTTCCCACCCCGAAGTACGACTACGTCGCGCTGACGGCCACCGACCTCACCGGGATGCAACTCACGCTCGTCAAGCGCTGACCGGTGGTGCCCTCTGCGCAGCAGCACCGCCTGTTGATGCGGTTCATGCTGTTGTCGGTGGCGACCGCGCTCGCGACGATGCTGCTGAAGGCATCGGCGGCGTGGATCACCGGATCCGTGGGTCTGTTGTCGGACGCACTCGAATCCGGGGTCAACCTCGTCGCGGCGCTCGTCGGTCTCGCGGCGCTACGTCTCGCCGCGAAGCCGGCCGATGCGAACCACGATTTCGGGCACGGGAAGGCCGAGTACCTCTCCGCCGCGGTCGAGGGCACCATGGTCTTCGCCGCCGCGACGGTGATCCTGTGGACCTCGGTCGAGCGCCTGATCTCACCGCAGCCGGTGACCGAGGTCGGACTCGGTCTCCTCCTGTCGGCCGGATCGTCGGCGCTCAATCTCGTGGTCGGTCTGCTGCTCATCCGGCAGGGTCGGGCACACCGGTCGATCACGCTGGTCGCCGACGGGAAACACCTGCTGACGGACGTGTGGACGTCGGCGGGCGTGCTCGTCGGCGTCGCGCTGGTCGCGCTGTCCGGGTGGGACGTGCTCGACCCGATCGTGGCGATCCTCGTCGCCCTGAACATCCTGCGGATCGGTTTCGGCCTCGTGCGGCAGGCGGTCGTCGGCATGCTCGACGCGGTTCTTCCCCCGGAGGACGTGACGGCGGTGAACGCCGTCCTCGACCGCTATCGGGAACCGGGGGTGGTGACGATCCTGCCGCCGCGCACCCGCGAGTCGGGACGTCAGCGCTTCGTCTACCTCGTCGTGCGGGTGCCGGGCGACTGGACGGTGCGGGCCGGGCACGACCTGCTCGACCGCATCGAGGCCGATCTCGCCGAGGCGCTGCCCGGTGTCGTGGTGTTCAGCCATCTCGAGCCCGACCGCGCCCCCACGGGACGCAGATGAGTGATCAGGACGAGGCGACGAGTCCGGCACCGAGGCCGAGCATCAGGACCGCGACGCCACCGTCGAGGATGCGCCACGAGGACGGCTTGGCGAACCAGGCGCGCAGATAGCGGGCCCCGTACCCGAGGGCGGCGAACCACACGACGCTCGCGGTGATCGCCCCGGCACCGAACCACCACCGGCCGGGGTTGCCGTAGTGGTTGGCCACCGAACCGAGCATGAGCACGGTGTCGAGATAGGTGTGCGGGTTGAGCCAGGTCAGCGCCAGACAGGTCAGCAGGGCCGCGCCGATGGTGACGGCACCGCCCGGGGCAGCGGACAGTGCCGACGGCTTCAGCGCGCGACGTGCCGCGAAGAGTCCGTAGCAGATGAGGAAAGCGGCACCCGCCCAACGGATCACGTCGATCGCGCCGGGAGCGCGGTCGAGGATCGTCGCGATCCCGGCGATGCCCGCGGTGATGAGCACGGCGTCGGAGATCACGCAGATCGCGATCACAGGCAGCACGAATCGCCGCGCGATCGCCATGCGCAGGACGAAGGCATTCTGCGCACCGATGGCGGCGATGAGGGACAGACCTGTGACGAATCCGGCGACGACGAGTGACATGGCATCGACGCTATGAATCCTGTCGAGATAAGAACAGTTGATTTTGCTGTACCTGCATTAGAGTTTCTTAATATGGATCTCGACTTCGCTCAACTTCGCACTTTTGCAACGGTATTGGACGAGGGCACTTTCGAGGGTGCGGCGGCTGTTCTTCGCGTCACACCGTCCGCGGTGAGCCAACGCATCAAGTCGCTCGAACAACACGTCGGTCAGGTACTGGTGCGACGGACCCGGCCCGTCAGCGCGACCGCGGCCGGCGAAGTGGTGATGCGGCTCGCCCGGCAGGTCGCGCGGCTGGAGCAGGACGCCTCCGAGGAACTCGGTCTCGGCGCCGACACCGGGAGTTACGCCACGATCCCGCTCGTCGTCAACGCCGACTCGATGTCCACCTGGATGCTGCGCGCCCTGGCCCGGATGCCCGTGCGCTACCGAGCCCTGTTCGAACTGCACCGCGAGGACGAGTTCCACTCCACGGATCTGTTGCGCGACGGAACCGCCATGGCAGCGGTCACCTCCGTCCCCGAACCCGTGCAGGGCTGCACGTCCGAGAAGCTCGGCGCCATGCGCTATCACGCGATGGCGAGCGTGGACTTCGCCGAACGCTGGTTCCCCGAGGGCATGACCCCCACCGAACTGCGAGAGGCCCCGATGCTCACCTTCGACCGCAAGGACGACATGCAGGATCGCTTCGTCCGCAAGCGGACCCGGCGGCGGCTGAATCCGCCGCGCAACTACGTTCCGGGCGCCCTCGAATTCGTCGAGGCCGCGCGGCTGGGGTTGGGCTGGGCCATGCTCCCCGACGCGATGGTCGCCGACACGACCGATCTCGTGAGCCTGGCCCCGGACGACCCGATCGCCGTGCCGCTGTACTGGCAGCGGTGGCGGCTGGACTCCCCCGTGCTCGACGCGCTGACCGATGCGGTCCGTCGCACCGCGCGCGAAGTGCTGCACTGACCTCCCGGAATCCGACCTTCCGAAACGGGAGCGGCCTGACGCCCCACCTCGATCAGCGGCATGCGCCAGACCTTGTCGTCTCACCGCGCCTGCATCGCGCCGATCGGGTCGACATACATCACCCGCGACGCCGCACCGAGCGCCGCCGCCGACCGCAGATCGTCATCGGCTTCCGAGAACCGCAGCGGCACATCGTTGTACGACGACTGCTGCCGGTAACCGTCGGACACGTCCTCGCGCTCCCGTCCATGTCGGGTGAACAGCTCACCACCGACGGTCACCACGTCGGGATTGACGACGTCGCGCACCAGCGCGACCGCACGGCCGAGGAGCACCGCCTGGTTCGGCGACGGGTCGGTGCCATCGGCACTCCCCGGTTCGAGTACAGCACAGAACGATTCGATGTCGTCGGCCGAGGACCGTGCGAGGCCGTCCACGAGCCACGCCATCGAGATCGATTCCTCCGCACACAGATACAGCCAGCTCTCGGGTCGTCGCCGGAAGGCGCTCTCGCACCGGCGGTATTCGACCTCCGCAACCGCCTCCACGTACGGAACGACCGTGTACGGCGTGGGCACGATCGCCCGGAACAACACGTCCACGGGCGCTTCGCACCAGCCCAGTCGCGGGTGGTCGAGCGCCCCTCGGTGCTCGTCGTACAGACCACCCACCGCGAGCCCTGCCCACAGCGGCTGCCTGCCCCGCTGGTGGGACTCGTGCACCCGCAGCGCCGCACCGATCGCGGCGAAGACGTCGAACACCGACGCCGGTGTCGCGAAAGTCGTCCGGTGCAGTTCCTGTCCGAGCAGGTCGCCGGAAACCACCCGGGTCTCCCGCTCCCCCAGATGGATACCGGCGAGGAAACCCCGTTCGGTGTCCACCTCCACCGGCACGTGCGGCCGTCCCACCCGTCCCCGCGGAGCGAGATCGGGGCGGTCGCGCAGCAACCCGTGCTCGAGCAACGACGTCACCGCCCGGTTGACCGTCGACGCCGACAGGCCCGTGAAATCGGCGAGCATCGTGCGCGTCGCCGGTCCCCCACGTCGCAAGTGCTGCATGATCCGCCCCGCCGGTGTGGTCTCGTCGACCCGGAAGACCCCCGGTCGTCCAGATCGCACGGAGACCCCCGGTCGCGCAGAGCGCAGGAGATCGAGAGGTGACCGTACCGCTGTTGTCCGCACCTCCGTCATGGCCAGAAGTGTCCCGTCCCGCCCGCGAGGACGGAATGTTTTGTATCAGGCCGCGCCGAAGTCTCCCGCGTTCACTCCACGAGTGCCTTGAACTGCGCGTCGTACAGCCTCGCGTACGCACCGGCCGCCTCGAGCAGCCCCTCGTGGGTGCCCTGTTCGACGATCCGTCCGTCCTCCATCACCACGATGCGGTCGGCGTTCCGGATGGTCGACAGGCGGTGAGCGATGACGAAGCTGGTGCGGTCGTCGCGCAATCGCGCGGTGGCCTGCTGGACGAGCAGTTCGGTGCGGGTGTCGACCGAGCTCGTCGCCTCGTCGAGGATGAGGATCGACGGCTTGGACACGAACGCCCGCGCGATCGTGATGAGCTGACGCTCACCGGCGCTGAGGTTGCCGTCGTTCTCCTCGTCGATGATCGTGTCGTAGCCGTCGGGCAGGGCCCGCACGAAACGGTCGACGTAACTCATCCTGGCCGCGGACATGATCTGGTTCTCGGTGGCGTACGGATTGCCGTAGGCGATGTTCTCGCGGATGGTGCCGCCGAACAGCCAGGTGTCCTGCAGGACGATGCCGATGCGCGAGCGCAGTTCGTCGCGGGACATCGAACGGATGTCCACGCCGTCGACGAGGATCCGGCCCGCGTCGACCTCGTAGAAGCGCAGGATCAGGTTGATGAGGGTGGTCTTGCCGGCGCCCGTGGGTCCGACGATCGCGATCATCTGACCCGGTTCGGCCCGCAACGACAGGTTCTCGATGAGCGGCCGATCGGGGGTGTACGAGAAGGCGACGTTCTCGAACTCGACGAGTCCGTGCCGACTCCACGGCATCGTCGGCGCCGCGACCTCCGGTTCCTCCTCCGGTTCGTCGAGCACCGCGAACACCCGCTCGGCCGACGCCGACGCCGACTGCAGGAGGTTGACCATCGCGCCGATCTGCGCGAGCGGCTGCACGAGCTGACGCGAGTACTGGATCATCGCCTGGATCTCACCGAGCGTCGCGGTGCCCGACGCGATCCGCAGACCACCGAGCACGGCGATGACGACATAGCCGACGTTGCCGAGGAAGGTCACGAACGGCATCACCAGTCCGGACACGAACTGCGCGCGGTAGGAGGCCTGGTACAGCGACTCGTTGGTGTCGGTGAAGCGTCGCTGCACCTCCGCGGTCCGGCTGTAGGCGGTGATGAGCTCGTGCCCGGTGAAGGCTTCCTCGATCTGCCCGTTGAGCTTGCCGGTCGTCTCCCACTGCGCGAGGAAGTGCTTGCGCGAGCGACGCGCGATCACTGCCGTCGCCACGACCGACGCCGGAACGGTCAGGATCGCGACGAGCGCGAGCATCGGCGAGATGAACAGCATCATCACCACGAGACCGAGCAGCGTCAGCACCGCGAGGACGAGCTGGGAGATGGACTCCTGCATGCCCGCCGCGACGTTGTCGATGTCGTTGGTGACGCGGCTGAGCAGGTCGCCGCGCGAATGCGTGTCGAAGTACCGCAGCGGCAACCGGTGGATCTTGCGTTCGATCCGCGACCGCATGTCGCGCACGACGCGCTGCACGATCTCGTTGAGGCCGTAGGCGGCGACCCAGATCAGACCGGACGAGAGCAGGTACAGCGCCAGGACGATGACGAGGATCCGGCCGAGGGCCGAGAAGTCGATGCCGAGTCCGGGCACCACGTCCATCCCCGAGACCATGTCGGCGAACTGGTCGCGGCCCTCGGCGCGCAGACCGGCGACGGCTTCTTCCTTGGTCTGTCCGGCG
This sequence comes from Rhodococcus sp. GQ147, assembly GCF_059759155.1. Taxonomy (NCBI): domain Bacteria; kingdom Bacillati; phylum Actinomycetota; class Actinomycetes; order Mycobacteriales; family Nocardiaceae; genus Rhodococcus; species Rhodococcus sp. GQ147. The sequence goes on along the minus strand of NZ_JCAXDU010000015.1, from coordinate 19,152 downwards.
GGGAACTGCATGCCCACCACCCCGTCGAAGATGACGTCGGTGCCGCGGCCGAGCACGAAGGGCGCCACCGACATGCTCACGACGCCGAGGAAGGCGGAGAGCAGCACCGAGTAGACGGCGTAGCGGTGCGGGTGGAGTAGGCCGAGCACCCGGCGGACGGTGCGCAGACGCGACGGTGCCGCCGCTTCCGGAGTCGTCATATCGTGGCCATCCTCTGCGACTCGACGATCTCCGAGTACGTCCGGCACCGGCCGAGCAGACCGAGATGCGTCCCGGAATCGACCATGACGCCGTTGTCGAGGACGACGATGCGGTCGGCGTCCTGCACGGTGGAGACCCGCTGCGCGACGATGAGCACGCACGCGTCGCGCGTCTCGGGTTCGAGCGCCGCGCGCAGGCGGGCGTCGGTCGCCGGGTCGAGTGCGGAGAAGGCGTCGTCGAACAGGTAGATGGCGGGCCGGCGGACGAGGGCGCGAGCGATCGCGAGGCGCTGCCGCTGCCCGCCGGAGACCGTGGTGCCGCCCTGGGAGAGGACCGTGTTCAGTCCGTCCTCGGTCTTGTGGACGAAGTCGGCGGCCTGCGCGACCTCGAGGGCGTGCCACAGTTCGTCGTCGGTGGCGTCGGCGCGTCCGTACCGGAGGTTGTCGGCGATGGTGCCGGAGAACAGGTAGGCCTTTTGCGGCACGACGGCGATGCGCGAGCGCAGCACGTCGGTGTCGAGCGCCCGGACGTCGACACCCGCGACGAGCACCTGCCCGGCGGTGACGTCGATGAGCCGCGGCACGAGGCGCATCATGGTGCTCTTGCCCGATCCGGTGCCGCCGATGATCGCGGTGGTGGAACCGGGGTCGGCGCGGAACGACACCCCGCTGAGCACGGGAGCGTCGGCACCGGGATACGAGAAACCGGCATTGCGGAGTTCGAGGGTGACGCGGGTCGGGAGTTCGCGGACCGGTTCGGCGGGCGAAGACACCGTCGGTTCGGTGTCGAGCACGTCGAGGATGCGCTCGGCGCAGACCGCGGCGCGCGGAGCCATGATCGCGACGAACGACGTCATGAGCACGGCCATGAGGATCTGGGCGATGTAGGTGATCATCGCGGTGATGGAGCCGACCTGCATCGCACCGGAGTCGATACGGTGGGCGCCCACCCACAGGACGCCGACGGTGCTCACATTCGAGATCAGCAGCACCGCCGGGTACAGCACGGAGTTCACGCGGCCGACGCGCAAGGCGGTGGCGGTGAGGTCGTCGTTGGCGCCGTCGAAGCGGGCCTTCTCGGTTTCGTCGCGCACGAATGCCCTGATCACGCGGATGCCGGTGATCTGCTCGCGCAACACCCGATTCACAGCGTCGATGCGCTTCTGCATGACCCGGAAGCCGGGCAGCATGAGCGCGATGAGCGCGGCCATGGTGAAGATCAGCACCGGGACGGCGACGACCAGCACGAGCGAGGTGCCGGGGTCCTGGCGGATCGCCATGATGACGCCACCGATCCCCATGATCGGGGAGGTCACGACGATGGTGCAGGTCATCAGCACGAGCATCTGAACCTGCTGCACGTCGTTGGTGTTGCGGGTGATCAGCGACGGGGCACCGAACGTCCCGAACTCGCGCGCCGAGAACCGCCCCACATTCCGGACGAGCGCGAGCCGCACGTCGCGGCCGAAGCCCATCGCGGCGCGCGCCGCGAAGTAGACGGCACCGGTCGCGGCGCCGACCTCGACGGCGCTGATGACGAGCATCAGCAGACCGGTCCGGACGATGTAATCGATGTCCCCGGTCGCCACGCCGTTGTCGATGATGTCGGCGTTGAGACTCGGGAGCAGCAACATGCCCCCGGTCGCGACCAGCTGCAGGAGTACGACCCCCGCGAGGGCACCCCGATAGGGCGCCATGAAGCGGCGCAACAGCCGTAGCAACATGGGCATTACGCTACCTGCGACTCCCTGCAGCAATCTTCACGATCCATCCGGGCGGCCACGCACCGCGTCGGGTACGTGGCCGCCCGGGGGTTCGTCACACGCGTGCGGATTCCGGTGCGGGCTCGGTGGCACCGAGCTCGCGGGTGAGCTTCTCGCCCTCGACGTCGACGTTCGGAAGGATCCGGTCGAGCCACTTCGGCAGCCACCACGCCTTGTCGCCGAGTAGCGCCATCACCGACGGGATGATGACCATGCGGACGATGAAGGCGTCGAAGAAGACCGCCGCGGCGAGTGCGAAACCGATCGACTTGATCAGCGAGTCCGGTTCGGCGATGAACGCCGCGAACACCGAGATCATGATGATCGCCGCTGCGCTCACCACGCGCGCGCCGTGTGCGAAGCCGCTGCGGACGGCCTCGAGTGCGCTCGCGCCGTGGACGTAGTCCTCACGCATACGCGTCACCAGGAACACTTGGTAGTCCATCGCAAGACCGAAGACGACGCCGATGAGGATGATCGGCATGAAGCTCACGATGGGCTGCGGGTTGGCGATCAGGCCGCCCCAGCCCTCCTGGAAGACCGCGACGGTGGCACCGAAGGTCGCCAGGACGCTGAGCAGGAAGCCGAGGGTTGCGGTGAGCGGCACCAGGATCGAGCGGAACACCAGCATCAGCAGGATGAAGGCGAGGCCGACGACGACCGCGAGGTACGGAGCCAGTGCGCTCTGGAGGCTGTCGGAGACGTCGCCCTCGAGCGCGGTCTGGCCGGTCACGCCGTAGGACAGGCCGAACTCCTCGTTCAGCTCGGTCTCGCCGTCGCGGATGCTCTGGACGAGGTCCATCGTCGCGGGATCGGTCGGGCCGCTGCGCGGAGTGACGAGGATCTGGGCGGTGTCTCCCGCCTCGTTCACCGCGACGATCTGGGCGTTGACGACCTCGTCGTTCTCGTACAGCTTGCCGACGACGGCACCGAACGCGACTGGGGCCTCCACGTCGGCGTTCTGGGTGTCGACGACGACGACCAGCGGGCCGTTGCGTCCGGGACCGAATCCCTCGTCGACCAGGTCGTAGGCCTTGCGGGCGCTGGTCGCCGGATCGGCGGTGGCCTCCGACGGCAGGGCGAGGTTCAGTCCGGTGGCGGGCAGCGCGAGCGCACCGAGGAGGACCACACCGGCGATGAGCGGGATGGCCGGGCGTCGCGTGATCAGGCCGACGAACTTGGCGCCCGCCTTGGGGGTGTCGTCGTCGGAACCGCGCTTGTTCAGGAACGGGATGCGGCCGGCGAAGGCCTTCTCCCCGAACAGTCCGAGCACGGCGGGCAGCAGCGACACGGCGATGAGCACGGCCATGAGCACCGTGAACGCGGCAGCGTAACCCATGACCGACAGGAACGGGATGCCGACGACGCTCAGCGCCATGAGGGCGATGATGACCGTCAGGCCGGCGAAGACGACCGCGGAACCGGCGGTGCCCACGGCACGGCCGGCGGCCTCGGTGCGATCAGAGGTGATGGTGAGTTCGTGCCGGAAGCGCGAGACGATGAACAGCGAGTAGTCGATCGCCACGGCCAGACCGATCATGACCGCCAGCGTCGGGGTCATCGAGCTGAGGTCGGCGAAGCCGGAGGCGATGGTGATGCCGAGGCTGCCGATGCCGACGCCGACGAGTGCGGTGACCAGCGGAAGTCCGGCGGCGACGAGCGAGCCGAAGGTCAGGGTGAGCACGATCGCGGCGATGCCGATGCCGATGAGTTCGGCGGTGCCACCGGGCATGCCCATCTCGGCGGCAGCCGTACCGCTGACCTCGACGGTCAGGCCGGCGTCACGGCCGATCTCGGCGGCGTCGAAGATCTGGTCGCGCAGGGCCTGGTCGACGTCGGTGATCTCGCCCTCGAACGGGACGGTGACGAAGCCGACGGTGCGGTCGGCGCTCAGCGGCGACAGGGCCTGGGCGTCGGACAGCGCAGCCTCTTCGGAGGTGCCCTGCTGCGCGGCGACGGCCTTCATCTGCTCGACGAGACCGGCGTCGGCGAGGACCGGGTTGACCAGCGCGCCGGCCTGTTCCTCCGGCGAGGCGGTGGCGGGGTCGACCTTGGCGGGCGGCGAGACGCGGTCGATGCCGCGGACCGCGGCGAGGACCTCGTCGACGGCGGCCAGGTTCTCGGGGTCGTCGAGCGTCTGCCCGTCGGGCGCGGCGAAGACGTAACGCGCGCTGAGCCCGTTCATCGGATCTTCGGTCGACGGGAACCGCTCCGCCATGAGGTCCTGGGTCTTCTGCGCGGGGGTGCCCGGAAGCGTGAACGCGTCCGTGGTGGGCCCGGACAGGGTTGCTGCACCGACCCCGAAGAGCACGAGCAGCGCGATCCAGAAGGACAGCACTGCGCCCTTCCGTCGGTGGGCGAACTTGCCCAGCCGGTACAGGTAGGTCGCCACGGGGCACCCTTTCTATGTCGGAAGATCCTGGTGGGGTCGGATGGTCGGAACGGGCAGAGGTCCGGAATCAGGAGAATCCGCGTCGGAGCTGGTCGAACGCCTCGCGGATGAGCTCTTCGACCGACCGGTCCGTCGTCCCGGTCGCGTGTGTCTCCATGGCCGCGCGCACGGCGCCCATGGCGGCGTAGTTCAGCAGCGAGGGGTACAGGTCGGCATCGGGGTCGGTGCCGGTGCGTTCGGCGATGATCTCGACGAGCAACTGCGACGAACGCCGCTCGACCTCGATCTGCCGGGACAACAGCACGTTGCTCTCCTCGAGCAGGGTGATGCACGCGACGATCTCGCCGAACGGCCAGTCGGGGTTCTGCACGACGTCCAGGGCCACCGCGAGCAGCGAATCCATGATGTCCTCGTCGGCGGGACGATCGCGCAGCAGGTCGATCCACTCCTCGACCCGAGTCTCGAGATACGCGAGGACGGCGTCTTCCTTGCTCGCGAAGTAGTTGTGGAAGGTGCGGGTCGAGACACCCGCGCGCGCTGCGATCGCATCGGCCGTCACGGCGGCCAGACCGTGTTCACGAGCGAGTTCGGCCGCGGCGGTCGCGAGAGCCGCACGAGTGGCCGCCTTCTTGCGGTCGCGCAGGCCGGGAGTGATGGTCACTCCATCCAGGTTACTGATTTTGCAGAGTTCTGTAAGTTTGCAGAGTCATGCAAATTTATGACATCGCCCACAGGCGTTCCCGGCCTATCGCGGGCTTCACACCCGGCGACGCTCCCAGGCGCCCGGATCCTTCGTAAGATCCTCCACGAAACCGGGGAGGTCTCCCGTGACGACATCCGCGAGCGATACCTCTTCGAGCACGGCGCGCAGGTTCACACGCACCGCGATCCACACGTCCTGCAGCCGTTCGGCCGCCCCGCTGTAGACGACGTCCTCGGGCCGCTCGCCACGCACCGACGCCAGCGGGCCCTCGACCGTGCGGATGATGTCGGCAATGGAGATCTCGGCCGCGGGTCGCGCGAGCCAGTAACCGCCCTCCGGTCCCCGCCGGCTGTTCACCAACCCACCGCGACGCAGGTCGGCGAGAACGGCCTCGAGGAACTTGTGCGGGATGGTCTGCGCCGCCGCGAGGGTCTCCGCCTTCGTCAGGCGACCGTCCTCGATCGCCGCGAGTTCGAGCAGGGTCCGCACGGCGTAGTCGACCCTCGCGGTGATGTGCATGCCATGCCTCTCGCGCTGCCTGATGTCGTCGGCCGGCCCGTCTCGACGGGACGGGTCAATTCCTACCAGCAATACCGAACCACCCGGAATCGTGAGGACGCGAGTCGCCACCCGGGTCCCGATTCGAGGGCCCTGGTGATGCAAGCCACACCAGCGGTAATGTGGACGGTTGTTCACAGCTATCGGAGGTCGTTGCGATGTGGGAAACCCTGCAGGAATCGTGGGGGTCGCTGCTCGACCCCCTCCACGATCCGGTGACCCTGGCGATTCCCGCCTTCCTCACCTTCCTGATCCTCGAATGGATCGCGGCCCGCACCCTCGAACACGTCGAGCCGGGCCCCGACGGACGCACCCGCCCCCCGCGCGGCGGCTACGAGAAGCGGGACGCACGCGCGAGCATCTCGATGGGTCTGGTCTCCATCGTCACGAGCGCCGCATGGAAGGTGCTGGCCCTCGTCGGATATTCGGCCCTGTGGGTCTACGTCGCGCCGTGGCACCTGCCCGCCGACGCCTGGTACACGTGGGTGATCCTGCTCGTCGGCATCGACGTCCTCTGGTACTGGTACCACCGGATGGCGCACCGCGTCCGCCTGGTCTGGGCGACCCACCAGGCGCACCACTCGAGCGAGTACTTCAACTACGCGACCGCGCTGCGCCAGAAGTGGAACAACAGCGGCGAGATCATCATGTGGCTGCCGCTCCCCCTGATCGGCATCCCACCGTGGATGGTTTTCGTCGGCTTCTCCGTCAGCCTCGTCTACCAGTTCTTCGTGCACACCGAGCGGGTCGGCACGCTCCCCCGCCCGATCGAATTCGTGTTCAACACGCCCTCGCACCATCGGGTGCACCACGGCTCCGATCCCGACTACCTCGACCGCAACTACGCGGGCATCCTCATCATCTGGGACCGGATGTTCGGCACCTTCAAGGCCGAGGACCACCGGCCCACCTACGGGCTCACCAAGCCCGTCGGCACGTACAACATCTGGGATCTGCAGACGCACGAGTACCGGGCGATCGCCCGCGACTGGCGTACGGCCGGGACGTTCCGCGACAAGCTCGGTTACGCCTTCGGCCCGCCCGGCTGGGCGCCGAAACAGACCCACGCGGAGGAGACCGAGAACGTCAGTTCTGCTCGAACGTGACGAGGAAGTCGACGCTGCCCGCGCCGTCGACCGTCACGAATCCGAGGTTCGGCGGCTCCACGCCGTAATCGGTCCAGGTGGTGGGGATGCTCCCCGACGCCACGAGACGCTCACCCGTGCGCAGGACGTCGACGTCGACGGTCACGGGCCGTTCGGCGCCGCGCAGGGTGAGCGTGCCGGTCGCGGTGACGGAACCGATGCTGCCGTCGTCGGGCAGGGACGTCAGATCCACGGGCTCGGTGAGGGCGAACGTCGCCGTCGGGTGCGCCGCGGTGTCCATCACCCGAGTGCGAAACTGGCCGTCGCGCTGGCCACTGTCGGTGGTGATGCCCTCGACCTGCACGACGACCTCGGCGGCCTCGAGGGTGCCGTCGGTGATGGTCGCCGAACCGGAGACCTGATCGGTGCTGCCCACCACGGTGACGTCGGCCCCGCGCAGGATCTCGTGCACCGTGTAGCCGGCGGCGGTGCGGTTGGGTTCGGCACCCTCGACGACGGTCCACTCCCCGTCGAGCTCACCGGTCGCGGCTTCGGCACCTTCGGTCGAGACGGACGCGGCGGGCGCGTCGTCCTCGGCGATGAACGTCCCGTATACCCATGGGGCGACGAAGAAGCCGAGCAGCGCCACGACCACGACGGCGACGAGCGCCCACACCAGTTTCCGCATCCTGCAAATTTAAACGATGCCGGATTCCGTGTGGGGTGCTACGTCACTGCGGGGGCGCAACGTGAGCCACGCGATTCCGGCGGAGGCGATCATGAGGACCACCCCGATCCCGGAGGTGATCGTGACGCCGCTGTCGAACGCCGATCCTGCTGCGGCGAGCAACGCGTCGGCCCGGTCGGCGGGCAGGTTCCCGGCCACGGCGTGGGCGCCGCCGAGCGTCTCCCGAGCAACCTCCGACTGTTCCGTGCTCAGCCCGGCAGGGAGCAGGAGATGCGCAGTGTAGGACGCGGAGAGCACCGACCCGAGGATCGCCGTACCGAGCACGGCACCCATCTCGTAGGCCGTCTCCGACACCGCCGACGCGGCACCGGCCTTCGCGGGCGGGACACTCGACACGATGAGGTCGTTCGACAGCGTCTCCGCCGCACCGATACCCGCGCCGAGGACCGCGAACGCCACGATGATCGGGGTGAGCGCCGACGGTGAGGCGAGCAGGAACACCAGCGCGTAGCCGGTCGCCGAGAGCAGGAGCGCGCAGACGATGATCGACGACGGCTGCACCCACCGCACGAGCGCGACGACCGACATCCCGGCCACGACCATCACCGCCAGTCCCGGGACCAGGCTCAGTCCGGCCTCCATCGGGCTCTGTCCGATCACGAGTTGCAGATGCTGGGACACGAAGAACAGGAAGCCCACGAGGGAGACGACGGACAGCAGGTTCACCGCGACGGCACCGGAGAAGGTGGGCACGCGGAACAGACGGACGTCGAGCATGGGGTTCGGGCGCTGCAACTGCCGGCGCACGAACGCGACGAGCGCGACCACACCGACCACGGCCGGAACGACGGCGACGGCACCGAGGCCACTGTCGGCGATCTTCTTGATCGCGAAGACGATCGGCGCAAGGGTCAGCAGTGACAGCGCGATGCTCACGATGTCGATGCGGCCCGGATTCGGGTCCTTCGACTCGGGGACGAACATCGGCGCGAGCACGAGCAGCGGGATCAGCACCGGCACGGCCAACAGGAAGACCGAGCCCCACCAGGCATGTTCGAGCAGGAATCCGCCCATGATCGGCCCGAGTGCAGCGCCCGCCGCGAAACACGAGGCCCAGATCGCGATGGCGAGACGGCGCTGAGTGGCATCGAGAAAGATGTTGCGCAGCAACGACAGCGCGGACGGCATGAGCATGGCCCCGAAGAAGCCGAGTGCACCGCGGGCGGTCACGAGCAGTTCCGCGGAAGGTGCGTAGGCCGCAGCGACCGAGACGGCGGCGAATCCGGTCGCGCCGATGAGCAACAGGCGGCGTCGCCCGATGCGGTCGCCGAGGCTGCCCATCGCCACCAGCAGACCTGCGAGCACCAGCGGGTAGATGTCGATGATCCACAACTGTTGCGCAGCGGTGGGCTGCAGCGCGGAGGAGATCCCGGGCAGCGCGAAGGCCAGGACGGTGTTGTCGACCGACACGAGCAGCACCGGAAGCATCAGTACCGCGAGCGCGACCCAGTCCCGAGGAGCCGCCTTCGTCACGGTGGGTTCCGAAACAGGCACAGATGTCGCCACGGATATCGAACTTTCGCGAGAGAGGAATCGAACCGTCGTTACTGTACCAGCTGGACGGTACAGTAACCACGTCGTACGATCGGGCCGTGCCACCTGCCCCTGCCGCCCGCGCCAAACTTCTCGACGCCTTCGTGACGATCCTGCTCGAGCAGGGCGAGCGCGCCGCGACACTCGAGTCCGTCGCCGCGGCGGCGAACGTGTCCAAAGGTGGTCTGCTCTATCACTTCCCGTCCAAGGACGCCCTCGTCGAGGCTCTCGCCGAACACCTCGAGACACTCGCAGCCGACGACGCCGAACTGATGCGCACGGCTCCCGAAGGACCGGCGACCTACTACATCCGCACCTCGGTCTTCGCCGACACCCCGCTCGACCGGGCCATCGTCGCCCTGACCCGCCTGAGCCAGACCGCGAACCCGCGCGCCCAGCAGGCGCTGCGCCGCATCCATCAGGGCTGGTTCGAGGCACTGTCCGACGAGGTCACCGATCCCGCTGCGGCACGAGCGGTGATGCTCATCGGCGACGGGCTCTACTACGGCGCCGCCATGTCGGGCGAGACAAGCACGACGCCGCCCGAGGACGTCGACGAACTCCTGAAAGTCGTGCGGAAACTGATCGGCCCGAGCGACTGAGTTCGGGGAGGTTGCGTGCGTCCGTTCGCGAAAATACGCACACAACCTCCCCTTCGATCGCCCTCACCCGAGCCGATGCAGTTCGACGTCGCGGAGCACGCCGTCGTCGATGGTCGCGGTCATGTAGGTGCAGTACGGCTGCCGACGCCGGTCGGTGGGTGAACCCGGGTTGAGCAGGCGCAATCCGCTCGGCGCGGTCGTGTCCCAGGGGATGTGCGAGTGGCCGAAGACGAGGACGTCGGTGTCGGGATAGGCCGCGGCCATCCGATTGTCGCGCCCGGTCGACGCCCCGGTCTCGTGCACCACCGCGACGCGCACACCGTCGAGGGTCACCCGCGCGACCTCCGGCAGCCGTTCCCGCAGGAGCGGACCGTCGTTGTTGCCCCAACACGCGACCAGCTGCCGGGACCGCTCTTCCAGCGCGTCGAGCAGTGTCACGTCCATCCAGTCGCCCGCGTGGATCACCACGTCCGCGCGGGCCACCTCGTCCCACACCTGCGACGGCAGGTCGCGGGCGCGCGTCGGTACGTGGGTGTCGGCGAGCAGCAGCAGTCGCATGGCCCCAGTCTGCCGTGGGGTCACAGTCTGCCGTGGGTCACGGTCTGCCGTGGGTTCGCAGTGTGCCGCGGGCGCTCATGGGTAACCACGACGCATGACCACTCCAGCTCACGACAGACTCGCCATCGTCACCGGCGCCGACTCCGGCATGGGCAAGGCGACCGCCGAACTGCTCGCCACCGAGGGGTTCGACGTCGGCATCACCTTCCACACCGACGAGGCCGGGGCCGAGGACACCCGCGCCGGGGTCGAACAGCGCGGACAGCGGTGCTTCGTGGCCCGACAGGACCTGACCAGCCCGGACACCGCCGATGTGATCGACGAACTCACCGGAAAGCTCGGCGGTCTCGGGGTGCTGGTGAACAACGCCGGCACCGGACACCGCGACGAGGTGCTCGACCTGTCCTTCGAACGGTGGCGGGAGATGCTCTCCACCGACCTCGACGGCCCGTTCCTGTGCTCCCAACGCGCCGCGCGACACATGATCGACTCCGGGGGCGGCGGCCGCATCGTCAACATCACGAGCGTCCACGAGCACATCCCCCGCTACGGCGCCTCCGCCTACTGCACGGCGAAGGCCGGCCTCGGCATGCTCACGCAGTGCCTCGCCCTCGAATGGGCCCGCTACGGCATCACGGTCAACTCGGTGGCTCCCGGTGAGATCTCCACGCCCATGACCGGCATGGACGAATCCGAGGCCTTCCACGAGGAGCGACCGGGCAACCCCACCGGACGTCCCGGGCACGTCAACGAAGTTGCCTCCGTCGTCGCCTTCCTCGCGTCCCCACGCTCGTCGTACCTGACGGGGCGCTCGATCCCCGTCGACGGCGGCCTCATGTTGATGGCCGCGCACGGACACGACATGAACGACGGGAGTTGGCGCGAACTCTGACGACGACCGGCCGCCCATCCGCTAGCGTCCACCGGCGGATCGGTGGTCGACTCGGAATGGGGGAACTGGATGCGCACGACACCGCCTGCGGAGCGATTCGGGCCGGGAACGGCGAGGGGTTACCGAGCGACCCATCGTCCCGAGGTGTGGGGAGCGCTGATCGGCGCGGGTGGCGCGTCGGCCTTCATGCTCGTGAACGGTGCCGCTCTGGGATCACCGTGGACCTGGATCGTCGTTGTCGGATGGTTCTGCGCCATCGCTGTTTTCGTCTGGGCCGTGCTCATACGACCGCGGAGTTTCGAGCAGTTGGAGCCGCCCTCGAAGCAGGCATCGACGATCTACCTCGTGTCGGTCGCGGCCATGGTCGTGCTGATCGTCGGTGGCGCAAGGCTTCTCGCGTTGTTCGATCGTTCGGAACTGACGGTCCCGTGGGTGGTCTGCGTCGTCGGTGCGCACTTCGTTCCCTTCGCACGGGCCTTCGGCCGCGCGATGTTCCGGGTCATGGGCTGGGGAATGCTGGTGATCGGAATCGTCGGTCTGGCAGGCGGTCTCGCATCGCCTGCGGTGGCAGCCGTCGCCGGTGTCGCGGCGGGGCTGTGGATGTTCGCCGTGGTGGTCGCCGACGCCGTCGGCCGACCTCTCGTCACCGGGCGTCGGCCCGACTCCACAGTTCCTCGAGCGCCTCGTTGACTCGTTCCGGCTGCTGGACGTGCGGGTAGAAACCGGGAACTTCGAGCAGTTCTCCCCCGATCCGGTCGGCGACGACCCGCGCCGTGACCGTCAGCGGATCTCCCGCCAGCCGCTTGTACTCGTCGGGTGCGCCCGCCCAGTCACCGACGACGACGAGCTTCGGCCACGGCGCCGCCGCGAGCGACTCGAGGGGGATGTCGGCGTCCCAGCACGGTCTCTCCCGCATCGACGTCGCCGCTGCGCGTAGTCGCTTCGGGGTGGGTTCCGCCGGCGGCATGCCGACGCTCTCCGTGATGAGACGCAGATAGTCCTCCGCAGTGAGCTCGGGCGGGAGCGTCACCTGGGACGCGCGAGCGCGGGCGAGGTTCTCGGCGACCACCGGTTCGCTCTCCGCAACCTTCAGGCACCCGGGCTGGATCAGGCACAGCGACCGCACCAGGTCCGGCCGTTCCACCGCCGCGAGCATCGCTGCGACCGCACCGTACGAATGTCCGACGAGATGGGCGCCGTCACCGAGCAGTTCGACGATGTCGGCGGCGTCCACCTCGTAGTCGGTGCGATGGGCCCCGTCGAGATCCGGCGAGTCGCCGTGCCCGCGGCGGTCCATCAGGATCAGCCGACGTGACGCCCCCAAGGGCCGCTGCCGACCGAATCCGTAGGTCTCGTCGTCTCCCTCGGGCGCTTCGTCGACTCCGCAGTCCACTCGCAATCAAGTTCGCTATCCGCCACAGCAATTGCTGCGGCGGATAGCAAAAGCCGTAGCGGATGCTTCGGACCCCGGCCTTGGCGACCTGCAGACATGAGAAAAGCCCCTCACCTGCACTAACAGGTAAGGGGCTCTCTGGCGGTGGCGGTGGGATTTGAACCCACGGACGGGGGTTACCCGTCACGCGCTTTCGAGGCGCGCTCCTTCGGCCGCTCGGTCACGCCACCGCTGACGACTCTAGCGGATTGCAGGCCTCATCCTGAAATCGCCTGGTCACAGCTCCGAAGCCGGCCCTCGATGTTCCCGGAAGAACGCCTCGAGCACGGCCGCGCACTCGGCTTCGAGCACACCACCGCGCACTTCCGGACGGTGCGTGAGGCGCCGATCGCGCACCACGTCCCACAGCGACCCGACGGCGCCCGTCTTCGGCTCCCACGCCCCGAAGACCACCCGCGATACCCGGGAGAGCACCGACGCTCCCGCGCACATCGTGCAGGGTTCGAGGGTCACGGCAAGGGTTGCGCCTTCGAGACGCCATCCGTCGCCGTAGACCTGCGCTGCCGCGCGCAGAGCGAGCACCTCGGCGTGCGCTGTGGGGTCGCCGGTGGCCTCGCGGGAGTTCGCCGCTCGCGCGATCTCGGTGCCGTCCGGCCCGAACACCACCGCGCCCACCGGTACGTCACCGGCGGGCGCGGCAGCGGCGGCCTCCAGCGCGACCCGGATCAATGCCTCGTCGTCGCGCAGCCCCATCTAACGGAGCTTGTCCAGGGTGTTACCCAGGACGTCGTCGAAACCGAGTCGCTGGGCGATCTCGTCGAGTTGCTCGTCGGGATACAGGTCGGTCTCCGACAGGATCACCGAGAGCACCGGCTCGGGCAGACCCATGTCGGCCAGGATGCCGAGGTCGCCTTCCTCCCACGGCTCGATGTCGTCGAGCTCGTCGGGATCGATATCGGGGATCTCGATGTTCAGCGCATCGAGGACGTCGGCGGCGATGTCGTAGTCGACGGCCATCGTCGCGTCGGACAGCAGCAACCTCGTTCCCGCAGGTGCGGGACGCACGATGATGAAGAATTCGTCGTCCACATTCAGCAGACCGAAGACTGCGCCGGAACTTCTCAGCTCCCGCAACTCGGTCACTGCGGTATCGAGACTCGTCAGTGCGGCACCGGACAACACCCGGCACTTCCAACGACCTTCCTCCCGCGTCACGGCGACGGCGAAGCCGTCGAGGTCGTCGCTCGAATTCCCGGCGGGGTTCCCGCTCTGGGTCACGGAAGGGCTCTTGTTCCCTACACGCTGTGCAGCCATGGGCGCAACGGTAGTCGGCCACGTCCGGTGAATGAAGCCCAGCACGGGATATGCCAACCTGATGAGGTGTCCTCAGCCGTCTCTTCCCCGCCCGTCTGTGTCCTCGGCCTCGGTCTGATCGGTGGTTCTCTGCTGCGCGCCGCCGCGGCCACCGGAAGGCAGGCGTGGGGTTACAACAGGTCGTCGCAGGCCGTGGAGGCCGCCGTCGCCGACGGCTTCGACGCGTCCACCGACCTCACGGCCACGCTGCGTCGCGCAGCCGACACCAGCGCCCTGGTGGTGATCGCGGTGCCGATGCCGGCAGTGGGCAGCATCCTCGAGGCGGTGGCCGAGCACGCCCCCGAGGTCGCGCTCACCGACGTGGTGAGCATCAAGGCGGAAGTGGCCGCTGCCGTCGCCGCTCACGGCCTGTCGCGGCGTTTCGTGGGTGGACACCCCATGGCAGGTACGGCGGAGTCCGGCTGGACCGCTGGGACCGCCGACCTGTTCCGCGACGCGGTGTGGGTGGTGACCGTCGACGACGGCACCGATCCCGAGGTGTGGCGGCAGGTCGCCGACCTCGCGCTCGACTGCGGCTCCGTCGTCGTGCCCGCCGAATCCCGGGAGCACGACGCGGCGGTCGCGCGAGTCTCCCATCTCCCCCATCTCCTCGCCGAAGCGCTGGCCCTCTCGGGCGCCGGAGGCGGCGATCTCGCACTCGGTCTCGCCGCCGGCTCCTTCCGGGACGGCACGCGGGTCGCCGCGACGGCCCCGGCCCTGGTCGACGCGATGTGCGAAGGCAACGCGGAAGCCCTGCTGGTCGCGCTGGACGAGACACTCGAGGTGCTGAGAACGGCCCGGGAGCAACTGGCCGACCGCAGCACCTCCGAACTCACCCGCGCCGGTCACGCGGCTCGGACCCGCTACGAACAGCGCCGTCGCGACCCCATCGTCGGCACGCAGCCCGGCGACGAGGGCTGGATCGCAGCGTTCCGCGAGGCCGGACGACGCGGTGGAGTGTGGACACGATGAACCTCCGCGACATCGCCTCGGCGCTGACCACCGGCAAGACGACCCCCACCGAACACGTCCGCTCGGTTCTCGCCGAACTCGACGCCCTCGTCGGGACCCCCTGGGGGAACACCGTCGCCGCCCGCAACGACGAGGCGACGCTCGAAGCCGCAGCCCTCGCCGACGAGCAGATCGCCGCCGGGAGCTGGATCGGCCCGTTGCACGGCGTCGCGGTCGCGGTGAAGGACAACATCGACGTCGCCGGGTTCCCCACCCGCTGCGGCAGCGCGGTCCTCGCCGATGCGCCTACGGCCCGGCGCGATGCTCGCGTCATCGAGAAGCTCCGCGAAGCCGGAGCCATCGTGGTGGCGAAGACCCATCTCCACGAGTTCGCCTACGGGCCCACCGGGTTGATCAATGTGTCCGGCGCGGCCCCCCACCCCCACAACCCGGACCTGATCAGCGGTGGTTCGTCGTCGGGCTCCGCAGTGCTGGTCGCGAGGGGCGTCGTGCCCGTCGCGCTGGGAACCGACACCGGCTGCAGCGTCCGTACCCCGGCGGCGCTGTGCGGGATCGTCGGATTCAAGCCGGGCTTCGGTGCCCTGCCCGAGCAGGGCGTGTTCCCGCTGTCGACGACCTTCGACCACGTCGGTCTGCTCGCCGCCGACGCTCTGGACGCCTCACTCGCGTGGGGCGCCCTTCCGGGCATCGCGCACCTGCGCACCCCGGTCTCCGAACTGCGCATCGGACGCCTGCGGGGCGGCATCTGGGATCTGTCACCCGTCTTCGACGAGGCCGTCGAGACGGCGTGCCGCACCCTCACGGATCTGGGCGCCCGCGTCGTCGACGTGGAACTGCCCGAGACCGACGAGATGCTCGAGTTGTATCCCGTGGTCACCGGCTCGGAAGCATACGAGACGCATCGCGCGTGGTTCGAAGCCGATCCCGACCGCTACCAGCCTCCGACGGCCGCTCTGCTCGCCGCGCAACGCGACCGGCCGGCCTACGAGTACATCCACGCGGCCCGGGCGGTGGCGCGACTACGTCACGACGTCGTGCACCGCCTCCGCACCGTGGACAAGCTCGACGCGCTGATCACCGTCACTACCGGCGTGCGTTCGGCGCCGCTGACGAGCGATCCCGTCGAGCTGCGCGCACCGCTGCTGCAGATGTGTGTCCCGTTCAGCGTCCTCGGTGTCCCGGCCCTGTCGGTGCCGGCTCCTGACGGCGGGTCGTCGCCGGTCGGACTCCAGATCGTCGGCCTCACCGGCGGAACGCACGGGCACGGTAGCCACCCCGCCGAATCGGCCGCGTTCGCCGTGGCGATGGCGGTGGAGGCGTCGGGACAGCCCTAGATGCGGGAGGCGAGTCCTCGGTACTCGAGGACGAAGCCGTCCTCGTCGACGGTCACCGACGACGACGAGCGCGGCGACAGCACATGGATGCCGTCGGACGCACTGCTGTAGACGACCGTCGCCTCCTCGATGCTGAGATCGATGAGGTTGACGTAGACGACGGGCACCTCCACGTCGTCGGCTCCGGCCTGCAGGTCGTGCCGGCGGATGGGCAGGGCGTTGAAGAACGGGCTGAACACCACATCGACGTCCAACGCCCCGCCGAAGGTGGACCGCTGATGGTCGATGCCGTTGTCGGACATCCAGATGCCCTCTTCGGACCGGGTGAGGGACATGTGCCGTTCGCCCGAAGCGAGGGTGGTGCGCACCGACAATCGGCGGGTGACACCGTTCTCATCCGTCACCAGGTCGTACGACGCGCTGAAGGCCGGATGGTCGGTGCACTCCGCACCCACGATGCGACCGGACGCCTTGATGCGGCGGCCGGAGAGCTGTACTCGTACCGACTCCATCCGAGACGCATCGGCCGCACGCCACGTGAGTAGCGCGGGCCACGTCGACGCGGAACCGGTGGCGTCAGAGGCTGGGGTGCTCACGGTCTATACGGTATGCGACGAAGCGCACACGGTGGGCAGCGGTGCCGTGATTCGTCCACAACACGGTTGCGGCGGGGCCCACCTGCTCACGCCGTGTCCGGCAACGCCTCGTGCCGGGACATCTGACGCAGGTGGTGTGAGAACACCGACAGCGCCGCGGCGCCCACAGCGACGTTGAGCAGCGCCCCGAACTCCTGGACGGCGAACTCCAGCACGTCGACGAAGAAGACGGTGATCAACGCGGCCGTCCGGAGTGCACGGATCGCCCACCTTCGCCGCCGCCACAAGCCCACCGATCCCACCACGCACAGCAGGACGGTGACGCCGGAGCCGACGAGCTGGATCACGGTCACCACGTTGCTCGTCCGCGCGGCGAGATCCTCCTCCAAAGTGGCGGCTGCATTGAGGAGAATGCCGACGGAGAAAATGGTGAGCAGGGCTGCCGCGACGCGGACGCTGCGCTCACCTCGCAGTCGCTCCGGCAGCCGGAGCGACACCCACGAGAAGCGCGATGGTACCTCCCGGCACCGGGCGAGCAGGAGATCGGTCTGTTCGACGACCTCGGGATCGACTCCACCCTCACGTGCGCGTTCGAGCTGCACTCGCGCCTGGTCGCGATCGGTCGGGGTCAGGCCGTGGGCGAGCCCGTCCGTCGCCGTGAGCGCGGCGTTGGCGAGATACTCGTCGGGCGACGGCCCGCGACGGAGGTGCACCGCTCGATTGACGACGAGCAGCAACACGACCACCACGTACATGATCGCCACCGAGGGTCGGTAGAAGTAGTCGTTGGTCTTCGTGACGAACTTGCCGACCTCGTCGAGGAAGAGGCCGAACCCGATACCGCCGAGCAGCACCGCGATGCGGTCGGGCGCCCTGCCGATGAAGGTCAACGAGACCATCAGCGCGGCGACCATGAGCAGACCGCCCCACAGCACGTGAGCGATGTGCAGGACCGACCCGCCGACCTGCGGATAGCCCGTCAGATGCAGGTACAGACGGGTGACGAGGATGGTCGCGACCGTGATGATCAGAAGTGCTTCGACCTGCGCGGACGACGCGGTGTCCCGCAACAACCGAGAACGGGAACGGGTCCGCACCGCTGTCATGGCACGCGAGCTTATCCGGCTCGGGTTCTCCTCGGGTTCTTCCTCCGGATTCGGCGGCGCGGCGCCTGCGCGGAGCGACTCCCCAATCTTGTGTGTGGCCTAGAGTCGCTCTATGCGCACAGTGTGGACAGTTCCTCCGAACATTGCCCAAACTCTGTTGGAATCTCCCGAGATCCAGATGTTCCTGACCAGCAACGAGTTGCCGGATACAGCGGACGATCCACGCCAGAGACTTGCGGAGTTCACCCACGCGCTCGGCGCCCTCAGCCGTCACATCGGACGCACCTTCGGCTCCGTGGATGCAGCCAACCGCGAACTGTTCGGCGGCTCCGCCGGCAAGGTCCCCGTGGCACTGCGCCTGACCGTCCTGCGTGCCCTCGTGAACCATGTCGAAGACCGCGCCCCCAGCCCGAAACTGCTTCCGAAGAACATCTGCGACCAGCTCGGCGCCTACGTCTACGCCCTGCTCGACCCTCGCGACCGGAGCATCTTCTACGTCGGCGCCGGACGGGGAAATCGCATCTTCACCCTCGTCTGGACGGCGCTCGGAGAGACCTCGAAGCTGACCGAGGCCGGCGAGAAGACACCGCTGGCCACCCCCGAGACCGAGGCGGCTCTGCGGCGCATCCGAACCGTCTACGAGTCCGGCTACGCGGTGGAGCATTTCGTCGTGGCCGACGCGCTGAACCCGAAGACCGACGCCGACCATACCGCCGCAGTGACGGCCGAAGCGGTCATCGCGGCGCTCGGACTGACCGAACCGCACCGCGGCGAATGCGTACTCACCAACCTGGCGGGCGCAACCGAGGAGTCCGAAGCCGATCGCACGGCGATCCCGATCGCGGAGCTCGTCCGTCAGTACTCGGCCTCGCCTGCTCCCGAGCTGCCGACGCCATGCGTGGTGCTGCGGGTCAACGAAGCGAAGAAGGCGTCGCCGGCTGCGGTGCGCGAACTCGCGTCCAAGCCGTGGCCGGCAGGATCGGCGGCGCGTGGAATCGACGGACTGCCGATCATCGTCGTCGCCGACAACATCGTCCGCGCGGTCTACCGCGCTACCGGGTGGGAGGCAGCCGCTCGCACGGAGGAGAACGGCGGCACGATCCTCTACCGGTTCGTTGGGGAGGCCGACGAAGAGCTCGAGGGCAAGTTCGTGAACACTCGCGTCACGCCGGACCGGCTGGGTCTCAAGCGTTGGCCGTCGCACGGTTGGGCTCCGCGTCTGACGCGTGCACTGCCGCGGCCGGTCGCGCGTCCGAAGGCACCGCGCCCCTGATTCTCCGGCTGCTTCCCGGTTCGTCTGCGGACCGGGAAGCAGCTCGTGCCGGTTCTCGAAAACCGTTGGGCCGGCACATTTTCTGCATAAT
>NZ_JCAXDU010000014.1:0-161576 GCF_059759155.1 Rhodococcus sp. GQ147 | reverse complement strand
CGAGGTCGATGGTGGAGGACGAGGGGTGCGCAGCATCGGTAGTGGTCATCTCGGCACCATAGCCAAGACCCACCCAGCCGTGTTGGCACGCAGACCCGCGTGGAGCATCCGCCGATCGTGGTGGACAAGCACTTCCGGGCGATCATCCGGTCGGGTTCGTCTCGGATCGTGGTGTCGCCGCGTCGAAGTTGTCGAGCATCGTGGCCAGCGTCCGCAGGACGGTCTCGTAGTCCTCGGCGGAGACGCCGTCGGTCAGGGTCTGCGCGGTGCGCGCTTGCGTGCGGCTCATCTGCTCGAGCAGCTCGCGGCCCGCATCGGTGATTCGCATGGCGGTGGTGCCCGGGGCGACCGGATCGAGGTGCAGCCAGCCGTTGTCGGTCAAGGAGGCGCACGGCGCCGGCCCGGCTCTGCTGCCCGCCGCCGTGGCCCGATTCCTCGAGCACGAACAGCGCGCCGGCACCGTGGCCGCCGACGCCCCCATCGACGGAGTCGCCGCATCGATCGCCGGTGCCTGCTACCTGCGGGCGTTCCTCGAACAGTTCTACGGACCCGACCATCCCCAGCAGCCGATGACCGAGTTCGCCGCCTCGATCATGGCCACGGTCCTGCCCGCCCTGACCACACACCCCGCCGCGTCCACCCCCAGCGACTGACTCACAGCCACACAGACGACGATCTGCGGTTGGAGTCACCGCAGAGCCGCGTCCACGCTGGTGAGGCATGGCCTGGAATCCGTAGGCGTTCAGCGCGGTGACACATTGCATGTTCACAGTCGTTGCCCGCGCCGTACTCGGCGAAGCTCGCACGGACCGACACTCGAAGAATCAACCCTGAACAGTCACTCGAGGTGGGAACTTCAACGGCATCAAGACTGTGATTTACCCTGTGATCAGGAGGTGGATTGTTATGACAGCCGCACACCCACGCCCTGACCTCGCCGCCTACAACGACGCCGCCCGCATGGCCCAATCACAGCTGGTCACCGCACTGCGCGACCTGCTCGGCGCCAAGCTCGTCGCCTACCTGGGGAAGGTCAAGGAAACCCGCGCGGTCCGCCAGTGGGCCGAGGGCACCCGCACTATCAATAACGACACCGACGTCGAACGCCTGCGCATCGCCTACCGCGCCGCCCGCTGATCGCCGAACGCGACACCCCCGCCGTAGCGCAGACGTGGTTCCAGGGCCTGAACCCGATCCTCGACGACCGCCCGCCGGCGCTGCTGCTGCGCGAAGGCGAGCTGTCCGACGTCGGCCCGAAGGTCCTCGCCGCTGCCCGGCAGTTCGCGACGGTCGGATGAGTGCACCGGACCGCACGCTGATCTCCACCTCACGCGGGGATGTCCGCTGCGTCGTGCCCGGCGACCCCGAATCGGTGGCCACCCTGCGCACCCTGTCCGGCCCCATGCGATCCGACACGGTCTGCTCGACCTCGACACCGCGGCGATCCGCAATGCCCGCCCGCGTGCCCTGACCCGGGCGATCTCCCAGTGGATCAACACTCTCTCCGATCCCGGCGGTGAGCCGGTGGCCGGCATCGAGTTCGAGTCCTGGCACGGTGACGGGTTGGTGCTCTGGGCGCTGTACGAGCGTCCCGGTGACGGACCGGTCAGCAAGAACGTCACGGTGCTGGATTACGGCCCTGTCGAGGAGCACGATTCCGATCTGATCGAAGCGATGCGTCTGCACAAACTGGTCTGGGAGGACGACTGAATCATCGGCTCGCCCCGTGGCCGCCGCGGTGTTCCTGCGCCCGACCTGCGTTTTCCCGCGTGCTGTGAACGTGCCACGGTCTATGTAGGAGCGTAGCCCCCTCGAACCACTGGTCTGCCTTGCGGAGCAAGGAGAATGGAGGTGGGCGGACGCGGCCGGACCGGTGATCGGGCGGCGTGCGTACACGGACCTGCGCCTCGTGAGTGTTCGGCTACCGGAGGCAGGAGCGGTCGAGGAGTTCGGCGACATCGAGCAGTTCCGGCGGGTTCATGTGCTGGTGCGGCAAGGAATGCACGCCCGCAGCGGTGACCCACACGGTGCCGGCTCCGTCGATGGTGACGTCCGGGCGGGGACTGCGGATCGGGATGCTGGCGATCGGCTCCCAGGTGACCGGATCGAGGCGGGTGAACAGCCAGTATTGGTGGTGATCGGCCGGATACACGGCCGGCCCCGGCAGTGGCCACCACTGCCCACGGCCGGAACCGTCCGGGGGATGGCCGACGATCCAGAGCAGGTCATCGATCTGTCCGCCGCCGAGGACATGATCAGGCAGCGAGTTCGGCTGGGTGAGGGTGAGATCGTCGAGTATCCGGTATGCGGTGGTGCCGTCGACGATCGTCGGTGGAAGGCCCGTCAGAAACGGCCGATAGGACATCATCGCGGTCTCCAGCGGCGGACCGACGGTCACGGCGGCGTGCAGATCGACCCGGACCAGGCGCGCCGCTCCGAGCGCGCCGGTGCTCGGGTCACGCCGGCGAAACAGCAGGACAAACCCACCTTCGCAGGTGGTCATCGATTCGAGGTCGCCCCACGGCTCGGGTCCGTGCGTCACCGGGTCCTGGCCGGGGCGAGCGAGGATCAGCTCGGTGGTGCCGCGCTCCGGGACCGCCACGGCGAGCAGGGTCTGGGCATGGGCTGCGCCGTCTCGAATCGGTGTGTCGGTGATCGCCTCGACGGTGCCGCCCCGGGTGCAGTGGAAGATTCCGTCCCAGCCGCCCACCCAGCAGCCGTCGGCGTGTGCCCACACCGAACGGGTGCGATCGGCCGGCGGAGTATCGAAGATCTGCCCGGGCACGATGTATTCGCGCACGCGCCGGTCGGCGTCGAGATGCACGACCAGGGGCAGTTCACGGTCTGCGATCCACAGGTCCGACTCGTGCGCGGATATCGCAGCGGGGATCATGCTCGGCCGCAGCGGCGGTGGTGGCACCTCGGTCAAGTCGAGATCGACAAGCACGCCCACCTCGTGAGTGCGCTCGACCAGCGGGTCGGGGCCGGGGGGCCGGGCAACACGGGCGAACGATCGTGGGGACGTGGTGACCTGCCGATAGCGGCGGGTGCCGGGCACCGGCCGGAACGGCGAGTGCGGCTGATCGACCTCGCGCCGGTACCGATCGGATGCGACGCGAATGCGCCGGACCCGACCGCGGATCTGCCCGGTGGTGGCGTAGGACAAATCGCCGATCAGCCGGCCGGTGACCTCGACCTGACCGAGCACCGGACGACGGGTGTACCAGGTGGCCGTCCACCCCACACCGCGCAGCAGCACCGTCCAGTCCCACCACTGCCGTCCGTCCCCGGGCTGCTGCAACGCGGGCTTTCCCGAATGCAGGGGCTCGGCCACAGCGCCAAGTGTGACGATCGACGGATCGGTCGGATCGGCAGGCATCTCCTCGAACAACAACGGAAACACCGCGACGGCACCGACCTCCGGGGGCGGTGTCTCCCCGTCTTCGATCGACACGGCGGTCACCAACACCGGCAGCTGAGTCTGCGGACGCCACACCTGGTCAGGCTCTGTCACCCTGCCAGCGTGCCCGACACGCTGCCGCCGCGCACGATCGGCGCTGCGGTCGACCGAGTCGCGCATTTGCACGAGTACTGTTGACACACCCGGGACCTGTCGATGTGCAGCAGCGTGTCCGGCCAGTCTTCGCTGCATCCCTACACCCGTCGACCTCGAGGACGAGTCGTAGCTGCCCGACGAAGTGGCCCGTCAGGCCCGGGCCGGTGACGGATGGGTCAAACTCATCGGCGACGCGATTCCCGGTGTATGCGGCGCACATGCGCACTCTGTACGGTACGCGCGCGTCGACGGGACCATCGGCGCTGCTGCCCACGAGGCCGGCATCCCGATCTACGCGGGCACCAGGTGCAGCACGGGCGCATCGCCGACGAGATCGCATCGCTCGTGCGCGTGGGTCTCGACCCGACCGAGGCGTACGCCGCGGCGAGTTGGAAGGCCCGCGCATGGCTCGGGCACCCGAGTCTCGAATCGGGGACGTCGGCGGATTTCGTCGTGTACCGGGAGGATCCGCGCAGCGACCCCGCGGCCGCGCGTCCCGATCTTGTGGTGCTCCGCGGCCGGGTGGTCTCGGGGCGCCCCGCGCGGCTGTAGAGAGGGTGCGCGGAGTCACCGGGTGCCGGTTTCGTCCTGGCTCGCGCGTCTGGCAGAATGGTTCGCTGTCGTCGCATCCGGTTACGTACCGCGCGGCGGTCACAGGCTAGAGGCAAAACCGGGCGTGCCAGAAGGGCGCGTCGTCCGAATTGCACGTGACACGCGCCTCGGCGCACCCCGAAGGAGAACACAGCAGTGGCTGTCAAGATCAAGCTCACCCGTCTCGGCAAGATCCGCAACCCGCAGTACCGCATCGTCGTTGCGGACTCGCGCACCCGTCGCAACGGCCGGGCCATCGAGACCATCGGCAAGTACCACCCGAAGGAAGAGCCTTCGCTGATCGAGATCGACTCGGAGCGTGCACAGTACTGGCTGAACGTCGGCGCGCAGCCGACCGAGCCGGTCCTCAACCTCTTCAAGATCACCGGTGACTGGCAGAAGTTCAAGGGTCTGCCGGGTGCCGAGGGCACCCTGAGGAAGGCGGAGCCGAAGCCGTCCAAGCTCGAGCTGTTCCAGGCCGCTCTCGCGCAGGCCGAGAACGAGCCGGCTGCCGAGGCCGTCACGCCCAAGAAGAAGAAGGCTGCCAAGGAAGAGGCCGCCGAGGCGTCCACCGAGGCCGAGTCCACCGAGGCCGCCGAGTAATGAGCGCCGTGGTCGCCGATGCCGTCGAGCATCTCGTTCGTGGAATCGTCGCCCATCCCGACGACGTCCGCGTCGACCTGATCGCGGGCCGTCGGGGCCGCACCGTCGAGGTGCACGTCAATCCCGACGACCTCGGCAAGGTCATCGGCCGCGGCGGTCGCACCGCGACCGCGTTGCGGACCCTCGTCACCGGAATCGGTGGCCGGGGTATCCGTGTCGACGTCGTCGACACCGACCGCTAGGCGAGCGTCGATGGAGCTCGTCGTGGGCCGTGTGGCCAAGTCGCACGGCATCAGAGGCGAAGTCGTCGTCGAGGTTCGCACCGACGAACCCGAAGAGCGCTTCGCCGTCGGCGCGGTCCTGCGTGGCCGTAAGCCTCGCGACAGGCACCTGCACGAGTACACAGTGGAAGCCGCCCGGGAGCACTCCGGGCGGCTTCTGCTGCGCCTGCAGGGCATCGACGGTCGCGACGCCGCCGACGCACTGCGCGGGGTGCTGTTCGTCGTCGACAGCGCCGACCTTCCGCCGTCCGACGACCCGGACGAGTTCTACGACCACGAACTCGAAGGGCTGACGGTGCGGATCGTCGCCGGTCGCCCCGACGGCGGAACCGAGGTCGGCACCGTCCGCGAGGTCCTGCACACGGCCGCCGGTGAACTGCTGTCGATCCGGCCAGCCGGCCAGGAGTGCGGAGAGTTACTCGTCCCGTTCGTCACCGAGATCGTCCCGACGGTATCGGTCCGGGACGGCGTGATCGAGATCGATCCGCCCGAAGGACTCCTCGACCCCGACTTCGGGGAACCGCCGTCCAAGAAGAAGAAGTCGACCGAGGGGAAGCAGTAGTCCGTGCGGCTCGACGTCGTCACCATCTTCCCCGAATATCTCGAACCCCTGCGCGTCGCCCTGCTCGGCAAGGCGATCGACAAGGGGCTCATCTCCGTCGGTGTGCACAACCTGCGCGACTGGACGCACGACGTGCACAAGGCCGTCGACGACGCGCCCTACGGCGGCGGACCGGGCATGGTCATGAAACCCACCGTGTGGGGACCGGCGCTCGACGACGTGCTCGCCGGGCCCGACGGTGAAACCGATCCCGACGTACTGCTCGTCGTCCCGACGCCCGCCGGTCGCCGCTTCGATCAGGCCACCGCACAACGGTGGTCGAAGGAGAAGCGGATCGTCTTCGCCTGCGGCCGCTACGAAGGAATCGACCAGCGCGTCTTCGACGATGCCGCGCGGCGCGTGCGCGTCGAAGAAGTGAGCATCGGCGACTACGTCCTCATCGGTGGGGAGGTCGCCGTCCTCGTCATGGTCGAGGCCGTCGTCCGTCTGCTGCCCGGTGTACTCGGCAATCAGGCGTCGCATCAAGAGGATTCGTTTTCCGACGGACTGCTCGAAGGGCCGAGTTACACTCGGCCGGCGGTGTGGCGCGACCTCGAGGTGCCACCGGTGCTGCTGTCCGGCGACCACGGCAAGGTCGCTCGTTGGCGCCACGAGCAGTCGCTCGAACGCACCCGCGAACGACGACCCGATCTGCTCCCGTCCGACGACTGACGCCGGGCCCGACGGTCCTCAGGGCCGGTGCGCGCTTCCGAGCGTCGTCTCGACCGCCAGCGTGATGGTCTCGCGCGCGTGTTGCGCGCTCCCGTCGTCCGTCGCGTCGTACATCGCCGTGTCGGGCAGGAAACCGGTGTCGTAGAAGGGATCCGACTCTTCGTAGATGACGGTCTCCCAAGCCGCGACCACGACCGCGTACCGGTGGTCGTCGCCGAAGAACCCGGTGGACAGGTGCAGCCATTCACCGGCCAGGCAGCACATCCACCCCTGCTTCACACCCAGGTCCGTGGAGTCGCCGAGACCCTCGGGAAGCCCGAAACGCTGGTCGTATCCGTCGATGCCCTCGTCGGTGAACTCCACCAGATGGCCGACGATCCGGGCCGCGCTCTCATCACCGGAGGCACTGTCGCCGAGCAGATCGTCGTACCAGGTCAGCAGGTCCGACGCCGTCGTGGTCGTGTTCCACCACCAGGACCCCGGATCCGGGGGAGTTGTGCCGGTCAGGTTGTGCCGCTCCACGACGTGCTCGACGATCTCGGGACCACCGTAGGTTTCCCACAACAGCGTCGCCGCGTTGTCGTCCGACGACCGCAGCATCGACCGGATCAACTCGTGGTCCTCGTCGGCGAGCGTCGCCTCGCCCGTCACCTCGCGGTACAGGACCTCCTCGGCGATGAACAGCTTCACCGTCGAGGCGGTCTCGAAGGGTTCGTCCGAACCGCCGAGCACGCGGGTCCCGGATTCACGGTCGAGCACGGCGACAGTCAGGCGCGCTCCGCGGCTGTCGGCGAGCGCGACGGCCGCGTCGATCTGTCGGGGCAGTTCGGCCGTCGACAGCGTCACGGTCGATTCGTCGGAATCGGTGTCCGTCACCGAGGCGAGACCGAGCGCCTCGTGCGGGAGCGGATGGGAGTCCATCGATTCGCAGCCGGATACGGCCAGTGCGGTGGCCACGCACAGCATCATCGCGCCCGATCGTGCGCGTCCGCGCCCGTGCTTCATGTCCGGTTCCTGCATTCCATTGTGCTGTGGACGATAGCGCCGGTCCACCCGGCAGCCTGCACGGACCCCGCTCGCGAGCGCGAGTGCCATTACGCGCGCGGGCGCCCCACGGTCACAGGCGCGGGCGGGGGACGGCAACTGTAGGGTCGTTCGACGTGACGACCGAACTCGACACCGTGAACCAGCGGATCGCCCAGGAACTCGACGTCCGCGAAGACCAGGTCGCTGCGGCCGTGGGACTGCTCGACGGCGGCGCAACCGTGCCGTTCGTCGCGCGCTACCGTAAGGAGGCGACCGGCGGGCTCGACGACGCCCAGCTGCGCACCCTCGAGGAACGCCTCCGCTATCTGCGTGAACTCGACGAGCGCCGTGTCGCGATCCTCGAATCGATCGAGGCGCAGGGCAAGCTCGACGACACGCTGCGCGGACAGATCATGCTCGCCGACACCAAGGCGCGGCTCGAGGACATCTACCTGCCGTTCAAGCCGAAGCGGCGCACCAAGGCGCAGATCGCGCGCGAGGCCGGTCACGAACCCGTCGCCGACGCGCTCATCGGCGACCCCACCACCGACCCCGCCGGATACACCTCCGAGCAGCTCGACGGTGCGCGCGCCATCCTCGTCGAACGCTTCGCCGAGGACGCGGACCTCGTCGGCGAGCTCCGCGAGGCGATGTGGACGCGCGGCAAGGTGAGCTCCACCGTGCGGTCCGGCAAGGAGAACGACGGCGCGAAGTTCTCCGACTACTTCGAGTTCTCGGAACCGTTCACCCAGCTGCCCTCGCACCGCATTCTCGCCCTCCTGCGCGGCGAGAAGGAGGAGGTGCTGTCGCTGTCGTTCGATCCCGAGATCGACGAGCCGGTGCCCGGTGAGCGCAGCTACTACGAGGGCCGGATCGCGACGCGCTTCGGCATCGCCGACGAGGGACGCGCCGCCGACAAGTGGCTGCTCGACACTGTGCGGTGGGCGTGGCGCACCAAGCTGCAGATGTCGCTGTCGCTGGACATCAGGATGCGGCTGCGGCAGTCCGCCGAGAAGGACGCGGTCGACGTCTTCGCCGCCAACCTCAAGGACCTGCTGCTCGCCGCACCGGCCGGAACGCGACCGACGATGGGCCTCGACCCCGGCTACCGCACCGGCACGAAGGTCGCCGTCGTCGACGCGACCGGCAAGGTCGTCGACCACGCCACCATCTATCCGCATCAGCCGCACAACAAGCGTGACGAGGCCCTCGCGGTGCTCGCCGCGCTGGTCGCGCGGCACGGTGTCGAACTGATCGCCATCGGCAACGGCACGGCGTCGCGTGAGACAGACGCTCTCGCAGCCGAACTCGTGTCGCTGGCGAAGGTGCCCGGGCTGACGAAGATCGTGGTGTCCGAGGCGGGCGCGTCCGTCTACTCGGCCTCCGAGTACGCCACCAAGGAACTCCCGGATCTCGACGTGTCCATCCGCGGTGCGGTCTCCATCGCACGCCGCCTGCAGGATCCGCTCGCCGAACTGGTCAAGATCGACCCGAAGTCGATCGGTGTCGGCCAGTACCAGCACGACGTGTCCGAGACGATGCTCGCGCGGTCGCTGGGCGCGGTCGTCGAGGACGCGGTGAACGCCGTGGGTGTCGACGTCAACACGGCATCTGTCCCGCTGCTGTCGCGGGTCTCGGGTATCACCGGCTCGCTCGCGGAGAGCATCGTCGCCCACCGCGACCAGAACGGTCCGTTCCGTGCACGGAGAGCGCTCGAGGACGTTCCGCGACTCGGCCCGAAGGCCTTCGAACAGTGCGCGGGCTTCCTGCGCATTCCCAACGGCGACGACCCGCTCGACGCGTCCGCGGTGCACCCCGAGGCGTATCCGGTGGTGCGGCGGATCGTCGACCGGACCGGCAGCAGCGTCCGCGAACTGCTCGGCAACATCGCGACCCTACGGAAGCTGCGCGCCGACGAGTTCGCCGACGACCGCTTCGGTGTCCCGACCGTCACCGACATCATCTCCGAGCTCGAGAAGCCCGGCCGCGACCCGCGTCCGGAGTTCAAGACCGCGACGTTCGCCGCCGGTATCGAGAAGGTCGCCGACCTGAAGCCCGGCATGGTCCTCGAAGGAGTGGTCACCAACGTCGCGGCCTTCGGTGCGTTCGTCGACGTCGGTGTGCACCAGGACGGCCTCGTGCACGTCTCCGCGATGTCGCGCAGCTTCGTGAAGGATCCGCACGACGTCATCCGGTCCGGTGAGGTCGTCAAGGTGAAGGTCCTCGAGGTCGACGTCGCGCGCCAGCGCATCGGTCTGACGCTGCGCCTCGACGACGAGATCCCCACCCCGGGCGCCGAGAAGTCGGGCGGCCAGCCGCGCGGAGGTGGCCGTCGCCCCGGAGGTCAGGGCAGCGGCAACCAGGGCGGCGGTCGTGGACGCAGCGGTCAGGGCAATCGTAGGCAGCAGGGCCGTGGCGGCGACCGCCGTTCGACGCCGGCCGCCTCCGGATCCATGGCCGACGCCCTGCGACGCGCCGGTTTCGGCAACAACTGACGCGAATCACCGGGTCACTCCTGCAATGCTGTGGACATGAGATCCACGGTGGCCGGGGTGATCCGGTGATGCTCGACTGGATGCGGCGCGAGATCGTCGATCAGGGGCGCCTGCCGCTGCTGTTCTTCCTGCTCGGTTTCGTGGCCGCGTTCGTCTTCATCCGGATCAGCGTGCGGTTGATCCGCGCGCAGGTGCGCTGGTGGCCCGGCAACATCACCCCGGGCGGTCAGCACGTGCACCACGTGGTGTTCGGTGTCGTCACGATGGTGATCGCCGGTGGGGGACTGATCGCGATCTCGGAGGACGCGAACCGCGTCGCCGCGTGCATCCTCGCGGCGCTCTTCGGAGTCGGCGCCGCACTGACACTCGACGAGTTCGCGTTGATCTTCTATCTGAACGACGTGTACTGGGAAGAACAGGGACGGGTGTCCGTCGACGCCGTCTTCGTGGCGATCGCCGTGACCGGGATGTGGTTGCTCGGTCTGCGACCGTTCGAACTCGGGGACACCACGAACTTCGAGGACAGCGGTGACTGGGCCGGACGGGCCGCGCTGGTGGTGGCCGTGCTCGTGAACCTCCTGCTCGCCGCGATCGTCCTGGCGAAAGGAAAGATCTGGACGGGCCTGGTGGGGCTGTTCGTCGTTCCGCTGCTGTGGGTCGGCGCGATCCGGCTCTCCCGGCCCGGCGCGCCCTGGGCTCGCTGGCGGTACGGCAAGCGGCCCCGTCGCATGGCGCGCGCGCTCGAACGCGAACGTCGACTGCGGCGCCCGGTGATCCGCGCCAAGATCTTCGTGCAGGATCTCGTCGCGGGCGCACCGACGCTCGAAACCGTGCGGGGCAGTGTCGAGCACTCGCGCACCGCGACCGAGGCCGAACTGGACCGTCGCGTCAAGCCGGCGCCACCGCCGATTTCATCGATCGATGTTCCGTCTGGCACAATGGACGGGTTGCCCCGTTCGGGCACGCCTACCTGACCTGGGCACGAACCGGTCGAGCCCGCCACACGGCGGTCGCCGCCAGGTTCCTCTGCTCGAGCGAACAAGAGGATGAAAAACCGATGAACACCCTGGACTTTCTGGACGCCAAGTCGCTGCGCGACGACATCCCGGACTTCCGTCCCGGCGACACTCTCGACGTGCACGTCAAGGTCATCGAGGGCAGCAAGGAGCGTGTGCAGGTCTTCAAGGGCGTCGTGATCCGGCGTCAGGGCGGCGGCATCCGCGAGACCTTCACCGTCCGCAAGGTTTCCTTCGGCGTCGGCGTGGAGCGCACCTTCCCGGTCCACAGCCCCAACCTCGCCAAGATCGACGTGCTGACCCGTGGCGACGTCCGTCGCGCGAAGCTCTACTACCTGCGTGAGC
The DNA here is from genome assembly GCF_059759155.1 of Rhodococcus sp. GQ147. NCBI lineage: Bacteria > Bacillati > Actinomycetota > Actinomycetes > Mycobacteriales > Nocardiaceae > Rhodococcus > Rhodococcus sp. GQ147. The sequence goes on along the minus strand of NZ_JCAXDU010000014.1, from coordinate 150,390 downwards.
TGCGCGGCAAGGCTGCCAAGATCAAGGAGAAGCGCTGATCTTCGGCCGCTGACCAGCCCCTCGGGCTGCTCGGCACGGCTCCCGAGCCACCCGATACAGCATCCGACGACCCGGCCCGGACTTCCGTCCCGGCCGGGTCGTCGTCGTTGTAAGCAGCGGTCTGGCGCTCTCCCGTCCGGTCGACGGTCGTCCTCGGCGGGCCGCCGTGCCGCAGACGCTAGTCTGTCGAGGTGGCAGATTCCCCGCACGATCCGGCTCGACCGGATGTGAACCGCAACGATGTTCGAGGTTCGGCTCGGAGCGATCGAGCCGACGGTGCACACCACCGGCGCGAGGACCCCGCAGCGAAGGACACCGCCCCGAAGGCGAAGAAGCAGAAGTCGTTCTGGCGTGAACTGCCGATCCTGGTCGTCGTCGCACTGGCCCTGAGCTTCCTGCTGCAGACCTTCGTGGCGCGGGTCTATCTCATCCCCTCGGAGTCGATGGAGCCGACACTGCACGGCTGCCCGGGCTGCACCGGCGACCGCATCGTCGTCGAGAAGGTGGGATACCGCTTCACCGACCCCCGTCCCGGCGACGTCATCGTCTTCGAAGGCCCCGACTCGTGGTCGGCCGGCTACACCTCGACCCGTTCCGACAACGTCGTCGTGCGGGGACTGCAGGAGATCGGTTCGCTCGTCGGCGTCGTGCCGCCGGACGAGAACGACCTCGTCAAGCGCGTGATCGCGACCGGCGGGCAGACGGTGGAATGCTGCGACGACCAGGGCCGCGTCCTCGTCGACGGTGTCCCACTCGACGAGCCGTACGTGACCATGGACTTCCCGTTCACCCCGGGTGTCGTCACCTGCGAGACCGAAGTCACCTCCGGGCGTTGCTTCGGGCCCGTCACCGTGCCCGAGGACCACGTCTGGGTGATGGGTGACAACCGCAGTAACTCGGCCGACTCGCGCTACCACGTCGGGGACGAGCACCAGGGCTCTATCCCGCTGGACAATGTCATCGGAAAAGCCCGCTTCATCGTGCTGCCTCCCGGCCGATGGGGCCTCATCGACTCACCGGAGATCCTTCCCTCGTGACTGCCTGGCCACCTCGACCCGTGATCCGTCGCTCCTCCGGACTGCGCACCATGGAGTCCGCGCTCGCGCGGTGCGGTCTCGGTCCGGTCGCGGGGGTCGACGAAGCCGGCCGCGGTGCCTGCGCCGGGCCGCTCGTCGTCGCCGCCTGCGTGCTCGGCGACCGGCCGCACGCGTCGCTCGACCGGCTCGACGATTCGAAGAAGCTCACCGAACGCACCCGCGAGGAGTTGTACTCGGTGATCGTGCGACGCGCCCGGGCGTGGAGCGTGGTGGTGATCCCCGCGGAGGAGGTCGACGCGATCGGCATCCACGTCGCCAACATCGAGGGCATGCGACGCGCGGTGGCAGGTCTGTCGACTCCGCCCGGCTACGTGCTGACCGACGGCTTCCGAGTGCCCGGACTGCCCGCGCCGTCGCTGCCCGTGATCGGCGGCGACGCGGCGGCCGCGTGCATCGCGGCGGCCAGCGTGCTCGCGAAGGTTACACGCGATCGCATGATGGTCGACCTCGACGGCGAGCTACCGGAGTACGGTTTCGCAGTACACAAGGGCTACAGCACTCCGACGCACATGGCGGCGTTGGCCGAGCACGGCCCGTCACCGCAGCACCGGCGGTCGTGGGCCAATGTGCGCTCGGTGTGCGGAGTGCCCGCAGTGCGACGTCGGCTGTTCGCCGACGACCTGGTTCGTCGATCGTATGCAGACGACCTGGGGCGTCGATTGTTCACCGACGAGGCGGATGCGGGATGATTGCAGGACACACCAGACTGGGAGGACACCGAGACCGATGAGTGCCGAGGATCTCGAGAAGTACGAAACCGAGATGGAACTCTCGCTGTACAGGGAGTACCGGGACATCGTCGGTCAGTTCGCGTACGTCGTGGAGACCGAACGCCGGTTCTACCTGGCGAACGCGGTGGAATTGCTGCCGCACAACGCCAACGGCGAAGTGTACTTCGAGGTGCGCATGTCCGACGCCTGGGTGTGGGACATGTACCGTCCCGCCCGCTTCGTCAAGCACGTCCGTGTCATCACCTTCAAGGACGTCAACATCGAAGAGCTCGACAAGCCCGAACTGAGACTGCCCGACAAGCTGGGCTGACGCCCTCGGGGATGACCCTGCGCACAGCGGCCGCATCCTAGCCGGGGCGCCGACACCGAGCCGTTCTCCGTGGCTCGTCGCCCGCCGTTGTGCACAGGCACCGCACTCATCCACAGTTTCCCCGATCTTCGTGCTCGGACCCCGATTCCGCGTGCCCCGGTCCTCCACAGTGGGGGCATGCAGGGGACCAATCGGACATCACACAACCGGGATCTGGGCGCGCGAGGCGAGGATCTTGCCGCCGAATACCTCGAGTCGACCGGCATGGTCGTGCTCGAACGGAACTGGCGCAGCCGATACGGCGAACTCGATCTCATCGCACAGGACGGCGCGTCCGTCGTCTTCGTCGAGGTCAAGACCCGCACCGGCACCGGCTACGGCACCCCCGCCGAGGCGGTGACGCCCGCGAAGGCCGAACGGATCCGTCGCCTCGCCGGACAGTGGTTGTCCGAGCAGACGCGCCGCTGGTCGCACATCCGCGTCGATGTGGTCACCGTCCTGCTCGCGCGGGGACACGCCCCGGAGATCACCCATCGCAAGCAGGTCCTCTGATGGCGCTCGGCCGTGCCTGGTCGGTCGCCGTCTCCGGGATCGACGGGCAGGTCGTCGAGATCGAAGCCGACATCGGGCGAGGTCTGCCGGGCGTGACGATGGTCGGGCTGCCCGACACCGCGCTCCAGGAGTCGCGCGACCGGGTGCGCGCCGCCGTGTCGAATTCCGGTGCCAAGTGGCCGGATTCGAAGGTCGTGCTCGCACTGTCGCCGGCCACGCTGCCGAAGGTCGGCAGTGTCTACGATCTCGGACTGGCGTGCGCGGTGCTCGACGCAGCGGATGTCGTGCCGACCGAGGCCGTCTCCCGGACGGTGCTGCTCGGCGAACTCGCGCTCGACGGGCGCGTCAGGCCGGTGCGCGGTGTGCTGCCCGCCGTGCTCACGGCGAAGAAACACGGCTGGTCGCGCGTGGTGGTGCCGACCGCGACGATGACCGAAGCGGCGCTCGTCGACGGCATCGACGTCTACGGCGCCGAGACACTGCGCGAGTTGGTGCTCTGGCTCCAGGGCGACGGTCCGCTCGAACGGCCCGATCCGCGCGCGCTGCCACCGCGGGCGGTGCGCGGCGATCTCAGCGAAGTGGTCGGCCAGCACGAAGCGCGTCGCGCGATCGAGGTCGCTGCGGCCGGCGCGCACCACCTGATGTTGACCGGCCCGCCGGGAATCGGGAAAACAATGCTCGCGCAGCGACTTCCGGGGATCCTGCCGGACCTGGACGAAAGTCACGCCCTCGAGGTGACGGCCATCCATTCGGTGGCGGGCACCCTCACCAGCGACCGGCCGCTCGTGACGGAACCGCCCTTCATTGCGCCCCATCACACGGCGTCGGTGAGTTCGCTGATCGGAGGCGGTACCGGCATGGCGAAACCCGGCGCGGTGAGCCGGGCACACCGTGGCGTGCTGTTCCTCGACGAGGTCGCCGAGATGGGGACGAAGACACTCGAAGCGCTGCGGACGCCGCTCGAGGACGGGGAGGTGCGCATCGCCCGCCGGGACGGTGTCGCGCGATATCCGGCCCGCTTCCAGCTGATCCTCGCCGCCAACCCGTGCCCGTGCGCACCACCACGCGACGCCGACTGCGTGTGTGCGCCGACCGCACGTCGCCGCTATCTGGGGCGTCTGTCGGGCCCGCTCCTCGACCGCGTCGACCTGCGGGTCCGGATGCAAGCCGTCGCGACCAGCGCGTTGATGGGGGAGACCGGCGAGAGCACCGACGACGTACGGGCGCGCGTCGCCCGGGCGAGAGCCGCGGCACGCGAGCGGTGGGCCGAGCACGGCTGGGCCACCAACGCCGAGGTGCCCGGGCCGGCTCTGCGGCAGAAGTTCCGTCTTCCACGTGCTGCGCTCGAACCCGTCGAATGGGCGCTGCGCAAGGGCGCCATCACCGCGCGAGGAGCGGATCGGGCACTGCGGGTCGCGTGGACGCTGAGCGACCTCGACGGTTCTGATTCGCCGACGGCGACGCACGTCGCTGCCGCACTCGACTTCCGGGATCGGGGTGTCGCATGAGCGGGCACGGCGACGAACGGCGCCTGGCCTGGGCCTATCTGTCGACCGTCGCACAGGGTGCGTCGCGTTCGTTGTCGGCGGCAGTGGAAGCCGAGGGTGTACTCGAGGTGGCAGCCGCCATCCGGTCGGGTGCGGGCCTCGACGAACTCTCGTCGCGGTACTCGGTGCGGGCGCACCTCGATACCGCGGCACGGGATCTCGATCGTTTGGGACGGGCCGGCGGGCGACTGGTCACGCCCGACGACGACGAATGGCCTGCCTGGCAGATGCTCGGCTTCGGCACTCTCGACACCGCGACCGACGCCGAAGGGCCACCCCTCGCGCTGTGGGTGTGGGGGAGCCGGCGGATCGACGACCTCGCCGAACGCGCGATCGGCATCGTCGGGACCCGCGCCGCGAGCGGTTACGGGGAGCACGTCACCGCCGAGATCGCCGGGGATCTCGCCGCCGACGGATGGACGGTCGTGTCCGGCGCGGCCTTCGGCGTCGACGCGGCCGCACACCGCGCGGCGCTCGGGGTGGGTGGCACCACCGTCGCGATCCTGGCCTGCGGTGTCGACCGGGCGTATCCGGCGGCACACGCGACGATGTTGCGGCGGATCTCCGAATCGGGTCTGGTGGTGAGCGAGTATCCCCCGGGCACGACTCCGGCGCGGTACCGGTTCCTCGCCCGCAACCGGCTGATCGCGGCGTTGTCCGCCGGCACGGTCGTCGTCGAGGCGGGCTGGCGCAGCGGGGCGCGCAACACCGCGGCGTGGGCGCGACGACTCGGGCGGCCTGTCATGGCGGTGCCCGGACCGGTGACCTCGGCGGCCTCGCAGGGCTGTCACCGCATGATCAGGGAGGGCGAGGCGCGTCTGGTGGGCGCGGCGCGCGACGTCGTCGAGGAGTGCGGTCCGCTGCTGGCGGGCGGGGACGACGACCTCGACGGCCTGTTCCGCCGCGACCTGGACGGATTGTCGGGCGACATGGCCCTTGTCTACGAGGCGCTTCCGGCGTCGGATGTCTGTGATCCGGCGATGGTGGCCGAGTCCGCGGGGCTGCCGATCGAGCGGGTGCGGGCGGCGCTGCCCCTGCTCGAACTCGACGGTCTGGTGGTGGTGACGGACGGAGGGTGGCGGCGGACGTGACGGCGGATCGACGCCCGGGGCGGTCTACCCCCGGTCGGGAGGGGTGCCGAACATGCGGTCGCGCAGGCTGTCGTAGATGGGCGGGACCCGCGTGGAATACGCCACGACGACGGCGCAGATCGTCGCGGCGAGCATCGGGACCGTCACTCCCGTCGCCGCGGTCATCTCCACGACGAGGACGACTCCGGTGATCGGGGCCCGCACCGACGCGCCGAAGAGAGCGGCCATCCCCGAGATGGCCATCGGCACGGCCAGGGACGACCCGATCCCGGGGACGATCGCGGTACAGATCCCGGCGCACAACAGACCCCAGAGAGCGCCCAGTGCGAGGAGCGGCGCGAACAGTCCGCCCGGTGTCCCGGCCGCGTACGACAGCGGGCCGGCGACGAACCGCAGCAGGACGTACCAGGCGACCACCGGCAGTGCGAGCGCACCACCGCTCACCACGTGCTGGACGAGGGAGTCGCCGCCACCGCCGGCCCACGGTGCGACCACGGACAACAACCCGACGAGTCCGCCGATGATTGCAGCCTTCATCACCGGGGAGAGCGACCGGACCGACTCCACCACGCTCAGCGAGCCCAGGACCATCCGGTTGTAGGCCGCGCCGAGCAGTCCGGTGAGCAGACCGAACACCACGAACACGGGCAGCAGGACGATCGACGGGGGAGCGATGGGGTCCACGGCGAAGTCGGGGGTGTCGCCGACGATCGTCCGCGAGCACACCACCGCGGCGGCCACCGACAGGACGACGGGTACGACCGTGCGGAAACGGAAGCTGCCGGTGACCTCCTCGAAGACGAACAGCGCACCGCCGATCGGGGCATTGAACGCGACCGCGAGTCCGGCACCGGACACCGAGGTCTGCAGCAGACGTTCGTGCTCGGGACGCCGGGCGCAGCGTGCGGTCTCGGCGCCCACCGCGGCACCCATGTGCACGATCGGGCCCTCCCGTCCCAGGACGAGACCCGACCCGATCGACAGGAGCGCCCCGACGAATCTGGAGGGCAGCACCGACAGAGGTGGGGGCTCGGCCTGCCCGCGGTCGACGGCTTCGACGTGCTGGATTCCGCTACCCGAGGCGAGGGGGACCATCCGGACGATCAGCGCTGCGAGCAGAGCGCCAAGGATCGTGATTCCCACCGGCACGAGCCATCCCGGACCGGGAAGTTCGTGCGCCCACTCCGCGGTGTGGATCCGCCATCGCTCGAGCCGTTCCAGGCACCAGCGGAAGGCCCCGCCGACGACGCCGATGACGGCGCCGGCCACGATCGCCAGCACACAGATCGTCGCCAGTTCGCGAGCGGGAACGGTAGGTTCCCGCACGTTCTCGATGTCCACCCGGCGCCCTCCGACCTGCCGCCGACGCGCCGATCCGCCCGGCGGTGCCGGAGACGGTCGCGCGAAGGAGTCGTGACCGTATGTTCACAGACTCCGAGACGTTTCGCGGGGACGCGCGAGGGTGAATTCGGAGGAGGACCGCCTACTCGGCCGAGGTGTCGGCGGTCGGCTCGTCCTCGACGTACCAAGCGCGGTCCTCGCGGTCCCATTTCACGGCACCGCGGTGGGCCTTGCGGAACTCCTTGAGGACGGCGCGGTCGATCGAGGGGTGGCCGTTGTCGTTCACGTAGATCCACTCGGAGCCGAACTTGGCCTCGATCGCGTCGACCATGTCGGTCTGGGTGACCCTGCGTTCGGTGGTGATGATGTCGGTCATCCATGTGGCGATGTCGGCCGCGGTGGTGCTCATGTTCTCGAGCCTAGAGCCTCGCCGATCGTGACCTCCCCGCCGCACCCCGCGACAGAGTACGGTGACGCGAGATAGGTAACCCTAATAGGAGGTTCGGTGGCACGGAAAGCGCCCATGGGGACGACACTCACGGTTCTGCGGACCGAGGCGATCGGCGAGCACTTCGTCCGCGTGGTGCTCGGCGGAGACGGCTTCGGCGAGTTCCAGGCCCGTGCGGAGACCGACAGCTACGTGAAGATCGAGCTGCCCGCGGGGGACGAGACGGTCGTCCGCACCTACACCGTCCGGCGCGTGGACCCGGACGCCGGGGAGATCTGGATCGACTTCGTCGTGCACGGCGACGAGGGTGTCGCGGGGCCGTGGGCTCGCTCGGTGCAACCGGGCACGCAGGTCGTGGTGCGGGGACCCGGCGCGGGATACCGGCCCGATCGCTCCGCCGACTTCCATCTGCTCGCCGGCGACGAGACCGCGATCCCTGCGATCGCGACTGCGCTCGAGGACCTGCCCGCCGACGCGCGGGGCGCGGTCTTCCTGGAGGTCATCGGTCCAGGCGACGAACTGAAACTCGACGCGCCGGCGGGTGTGGACATCACGTGGCTCCATCGCGGTGTCGCGGCCGGTGACGCCGGTGCCGACCTGATCGACGGCAACTCGCCGCTCGTCGCAGCGGTGAAGGCCCTGCCCTGGCCGGGCGGCGACGTGCAGGTCTTCGTGCACGGTGAGGCCGAGGCCGTCATGAAGCACATCCGGCCGTACCTGCGGAAGGAACGGGCCGTACCGCCGGCACGCGCGTCGATCTCGGGTTACTGGCGTCGCGGACGCACCGAGGAGGGCTTCCGCGTATGGAAGAGCGAACTGGCGGCCGTCGAGAGCAACTGACGGCGGCGGTTCGCGTCAGCTCGAGGACTCGCGCGCCGGCACCGCGGCCGAGTCACGCGCCAGCACCGCAGCGGAGGTGAGCGCGAGTCCCGAGCACACGACGATGGCGACGGCCATCGGGATACCTGTGCCTTCGCCGCCGAGCCCGACGAGGGGGGAGACCACGGCGGCGAGACCGAACTGGGAGGCGCCGATCACGGCGGAGCCCGTACCGGCCGCCTTCGGGACCTGCGACTGGGCCAGCGCGGTGGCGTTGCCCAGCGTCAGGCCCATCATGCTGATCGCGACGAACAGCAGCGGCAGGATCAGCGCCGCGACGTAGCCGACGACGACCATCGTCAGCAACAGCAGGGCGCCCGCCGTGAACATGGTGGTCACACCGAAGCGCAGCAGTGTCCGCACCTCGAACCGGCCGATGAGGCGGGTGTTGACGGCATTGGCCAGCACGAGACCGGCCGAGTTCACGGCGAACACCATCGAGAACTGGCCGGGGCTCAGACCGAGGATGTTCTGGGTGACGAACGGCGAGGCCGAGATGTACGAGAACATGGCGCCGAAGCCCAGGGCCATCGCGGCGGCGTAACCGACGAAGCGTCGCTGCCGGAGGACGTACCCGAAGTTGCCGGCCATCGTCTTCAGACCGCCGCCGTGCCGCTCCTCCGGCGGCAGGGTCTCCGGGACGAACGCGAAGGCGCCGACGGCCATCAGGACGGCCAGGCCCGTGAGCACCCAGAAGATGCCGCGCCATCCGATCGGTCCCAGCAGCACACCACCGAGCAGAGGAGCGGCGACGGGCGCGATGCCACCGATGATCATCATCAGGCTGAACAGCTTGGCGGCCTGATTGCCTCGCGCCCGGTCGGCGATGACCGCCCGGGCGAGGACGATGCCGGTGCCGCCGCTGAAGCCCTGGACCAGACGCGCAGCGATCAGGATCTCGACGGTGGGTGCCATCGCGCAGATCGCGCTGCTCACCGCCAGGACGATCGTGCCGGCGAGGATCAGCCGTCGACGGCCCCAGCCGTCCGACAGGGGACCCACGAGCAGCTGGCCGAGTCCGAGACCCGCCATGAACGTCGTGAGTGTGAGCTGGACGCCGACGGTCGAACTGCCCAGGCTCTCCGCCATGACGGGAAGTCCCGGGAGGTACATGTCCGTGGCGAGCGGCGCGATCGCCGACAGCAACGCCAGGGCGCACAACATCGGTACCGGGATCGTTTTGTTCACGAAAGCACCTTAGTCGGCGCGGGCCGTTGCACCCGAGGCGGTCGTGCCGCACGGTAGACCCATGCGAGGCAAGGAATCCGACATGCTCCCCGCGACGCTGGACGTGCACCTCGGGGACTTCGTCGACCACCTCCGCCTCGAAGGCAACCGCTCGGAACACACGATCCGCGCCTATCGCGCCGACATCCGTTCGCTGTTGCAGCACCTCGCCGACCGGAATCCCGATGCGCGCATCACCGACCTCGACCTCGATCTGCTGCGATCCTGGCTCGCCGGGATGGTGGCGGCGGGAGCGGCCCGCACCACGCTCGCGCGGCGCACCTCGTCGGCACGCGTCTTCACGGCATGGCTCGTACGCACCCGCCGACTCGACGCCGATCCGGCGACGCGTCTGGTCTCGCCACGTCCGCACCGCTCCCTGCCCGCCGTGCTCCGCGACGACCAGGCACTGGAGATCATGGAGGCCGCGAAATCCGGTGCGCGTGAACTCGATCCCGTCGCACTGCGTGACCGGGTGATCGTCGAGCTGCTCTATGCCACCGGAATCCGGGTCGGTGAGCTGTGCGCGGTCGACATCGACGACGTCGACGCCGAGCGGCGGGTCGTCCGGGTTCTCGGCAAGGGCGACAAGGAACGGATCGTTCCCTACGGAGGTCCCGCGGCAGAGGCGCTCGACGCGTGGCTGCGTCACGGACGCCCGCATCTCGCACGACCGTCGTCGGGTGCGGCGCTGCTGCTGGGCAAGCGTGGTGGCCGGATCGATCAGCGGCAGGTCCGGTCTGTGGTGCACGACGCCGTCTCGTCGGTGCCGGGCGCACCCGACCTCGCACCGCACGGCCTGCGGCACAGTGCTGCGACGCACCTGCTCGAAGGGGGAGCGGACCTGCGCGTGGTCCAGGAGGTGCTGGGCCATTCGAGTCTGGCCACCACGCAGCTCTACACCCACGTGTCGGTGGCGCGTCTGCGCGCCGCGCACGATCAGGCTCATCCCCGCGCCTGATCGGCCTGCCCGAGAAGCCGTCCCGGTTTGATAGCGTGCGCCGGCACCATCGAATCGGGGGAACAGATGAGACGCAACGAACCGGGTCCTGCCGTGCCCGCCTGGCTGCAGGACCCACCGGAATCCGGAACCGACCACGCGCGACGCGGCCTCCGCCGCGCGGCCAGAGTCGCCGAGACGCTCGGCTCCTCCACTTCGCCTGGCGACGGTGCGATTCCGCCCACTGCCTCCGCTCCGATCGAGATGACGGCCTCCGTGCCTCTCGGCATGGCGTTGCGGCCCCGGATCAGCGCAGACGACCCGGAGCCGGAGGCGTCCGAACCGCTCGCCGCGCACAAACCGGCGCGACCCGAGAATCCGGTGTTCCCATCGTCGGAGCCCGAGGCGGCGGTCTCGGCAGCGACCGATGCGGTGGTTCCGGAAGCCGTGACCGAACCCGAGCCTGAGCCCGTCTTCTCGGAAGCGGCACCCGAAGCCATGGAGACGCAGCCCGACACTGTGGCACCTGCACCTGCACCTGAGGTGTCGAGCCCGGAGACTACGGAGGTCGCTCTTGGACCGGTCGAACCCGAGGTCTCGGGCCCGCTACCGGCGCGAACGGACGCTCCGGTCGACGACCTGCAACACGAGGCCCAGCGGTTCGACCATCAGCCGTCGAATGTCGACCTCGCGTCGGGAGTGCTCGTCCGCAGGTCACGACGTTCCACGCGGCGGTGGCGGGAGCGGGTCGACCGGCTGACCGGCGGCAGGCTCGACGGAGGAGGCAGTGAGCGCCGCGAGGAGCTCGTCGCCCGGATCCGCCAGCCGATCCCGGGCGACTACCGGATCGCGGTGCTGTCGCTGAAGGGCGGAGTGGGAAAGACCACCACGACCGTCGGGCTCGGGTCGACGTTCGCGTCGCTGCGCGGCGACTGCGTCATCGCCGTCGACGCGAATCCGGACTTCGGCACCCTCGGGCAGAGAATTCCGCAGCAGACCACCTCGACGGTGCGGGACCTGCTCGCGAACGCGTCGAACATCCGCCGGTACTCGGACGTGCGTGCCCACACCTCCCAGGCGCCGAGCCGGCTCGAAGTGCTCGCGAGCGAACGCGATCCCGCTGCCTCCCAAGCGTTCAGCGAGGAGGACTACCGCCGCGTCGTCGGCATTCTGCAGGTCTACTACAACGTGATCCTCACCGACTGCGGGACCGGGATCATGCATTCGGTTATGCGGGGCGTGCTGGACCTGGCGAACACCCTCGTCCTCGTCGCCTCACCTGCGGTCGACGCGGCCCGCAGTGCGGCGGCGACCCTCGACTGGCTGCAGGCGCACGGCTACTCCGACCTGGTCGAACGCACGGTCGTGGTGATCAGCTCGCCGCGCCCGGGTGCGGCGAGCATCGACATGGACGCGCTGACCGCGCATTTCCTCGCGCGGTGCCGGGCGGTGAAGGTGCTGCCCTTCGACGAGCATCTCGCCGAGGGAGCCGAGATCGATCTCGAACGCCTCCGCCCCGCGACACGCACGGCGTTCGTCGAACTCGCCGCGATGGTCGCCGACGACTTCCCTGCACTGTCGGGTCGACACGCGGGGCGCTAGTCGGGTCGACACGCGGGGCGCTAGTCGGGTCGACACGCAGTGCGCCAGGCGGGGCGCTAGTCGGGTCGACACGCAGTGCGCCAGGCGGGGCGCACGGGCCCCGGGACGTCTCATACCGGCAGCAGGCGGATCACAGGGCGCTCGACGAGGGGCAGCGGGTCGAGATAGTCGTCGCGGCCGCGTCGGAGTCCCCAGTGCAGGCATGCGGGGGAGGCGCAGCCATCGTGACCGGCGACGACGGTGCCGATGGGATCGCCCCTCGTCACCCGGCGACCCGCGGCGACCGCCGCCTCCACCGGCTCGTAGGTGGTGCGCAGCCCGCCCTCGTGATCGACGGAGACCACAGGCTTCCCGGCCACGACACCGGCGAACGCGACGACGCCGTCACCGGCGGCCACGACGGTCTGCCCCACGTGTGCGTCGAGGTCGACACCGCGGTGACCGGGGAGCCAGTTCTGCTCGGGCGGGTCGAACTGCCGGCTCACGACCGGCCGGGGATCGAGTGGCCACACGAACCGTCCGGCGTCGGCCGATCCGGGTCCCGGCGCAGCGGTGAGCACGACGACCACGGCGATCACGACGGCGAGCGACCGGAGGGGAGCGGGGAGGAGCATGCCCGCCAGCCTCGTGAATCGGAGTCGCTGCGCACCAGGGGGCGACGCGATCTGTGGACAACTCCGGATCCGTCCACAGGTCCGGTGACTCCCGGTTAGGGATCCGCGCCTGCTCCGCGTACACTTGTCGGGCGGTCTGTATACGCAGATCGACTTCGCGCGTCCGCGCATCGATGCCGACCCGTTTCTCCGGGCCGCATCGGAAATGGCCGTCGGCCGGTCCCGCAAGGGTTCGACGGGCATGTGGGCGCCAGGGCGGGGATCGGAAGATCCACCGCGGAAACCGACACGAAAGAGAGAAACAGGCATGCCTGTTGTGACTATGCGGCAGCTGCTCGACAGCGGCGCCCACTTCGGACACCAGACCCGTCGCTGGAACCCGAAGATGAAGCGGTTCATCTTCACCGACCGCAACGGCATCTACATCATCGACCTGCAGCAGACCCTGACGTACATCGACAAGGCGTACGAGTTCGTCAAGGAGACCGTCGCTCACGGTGGAACCGTGCTGTTCGTCGGCACCAAGAAGCAGGCTCAGGAATCCATCGCCGAAGAGGCCACCCGCGTGGGCATGCCCTACGTGAACCAGCGCTGGCTCGGCGGCATGCTCACCAACTTCTCGACCGTTCACAAGCGCCTGCAGCGCCTGAAGGAGCTCGAGTCGATGGAGCAGACCGGCGGCTTCGAGGGACGCACCAAGAAGGAAATCCTCATGCTCACGCGTGAGAAGAACAAGCTGGAGCGCACCCTCGGCGGCATCCGCGACATGGCGAAGGTTCCGTCGGCGATCTGGGTCGTCGACACCAACAAGGAGCACATCGCCGTCGGTGAGGCCCGCAAGCTGAACATCCCGGTCATCGCCATCCTCGACACCAACTGCGATCCGGACCTCGTCGACTACCCGATCCCGGGCAACGACGACGCGATCCGTTCCGCGGCGTTGCTGACCAAGGTCGTCGCTTCCGCCGTCGCCGAGGGCCTGCAGGCCCGCGCCGGCAAGAGCAGCGACGCGGAGGCCAAGCCCGAGGCCGGTGCCGAGCCTCTCGCCGAGTGGGAGCAGGAGCTGCTCGCGCAGGCCACCCCCGCCGCCGACGCCGAGGCGCCCGCAGCGGACGTAGCCCCCGCAGCAGACGCGGCCCCCGAGGCCTGATTCGTTGCCCGGCCCCGACCTTCCGATCGAGAGATCCTGGTCGGGGCCGTCGCATCGCGGCCCGAGCTCATCCGCGCGACAGGGCCGCCCCCAGAGACTTTTCCACCACAGACACAGGAGGCTCGCTTCCATGGCGAACTACACCGCCGCCGACGTCAAGCGTCTTCGTGAGCTCACCGGCTCCGGAATGCTGGACTGCAAGAACGCTCTCGCCGACAACGACGGCGACTTCGACAAGGCCGTCGAGCAGCTGCGCATCAAGGGTGCCAAGGACGTGGGCAAGCGCGCCGAGCGCTCCACCGCCGAAGGCCTCGTCGTCGCCAAGGACGGCGTTCTCGTCGAGCTGAACTCCGAGACCGACTTCGTCGCCAAGAACGACGAGTTCCAGGCTCTCGCCGACAAGGTCGTCACCGCTGCCGCACAGGCCCGCGCGAACGACGTCGAGGTACTCAAGGCCGTCGAGGCCGACGGCAAGACCGTCGACGCCCTCGTCCAGGAGCTGTCCGCGAAGATCGGCGAGAAGCTCGAGCTGCGTCGCGTTGCCGCTTTCGACGGTCAGACCGCCGTCTACCTGCACAAGCGTGCTTCCGACCTGCCGCCGTCCGTCGGCGTGCTCGTCGAGTACACCGGTGAGGGCGACGCTGCTGCAGAGGCCGCTCGCGCTGCCGCCATGCAGATCGCCGCTCTGAAGGCCAAGTACGTCACCCGTGACGAGGTTCCCGAGGACATCGTCGCCAACGAGCGTCGTATCGCCGAGGAGACCGCCAAGGCCGAGGGCAAGCCGGAGCAGGCTCTGCCGAAGATCGTCGAAGGCCGCGTCAACGGCTACTTCAAGGATGTCGTCCTGCTCGAGCAGGCGTCCGTGACGGACTCGAAGAAGACCGTCAAGGCGATCCTCGACGAGGCCGGCGCGAACGTCGTCCGCTTCGTGCGTTTCGAGGTCGGCGCCAGCTAGTTCTTCCACTCCACGACCCCGTCGGTGCTGCTACCGGCGGGGTCGAGGTGTGTCGGGCTACGCCGCCTCGGGGCCCGGAGGCGCCCGCGCGTGCTGCGCGGTGACAGGTGTGGCGTGTCTATCCGCCCGATCTCGGTTCCCGCGAGCGGATGAGGCAGGATGATAAGGGCCGATTCATGCGCAACCAGAGGAGAGTCATGTCCGACCACGCCCACGATCGGCCCGGATTCCGCCGGGTACTGCTCAAGCTCGGCGGCGAGATGTTCGGCGGCGGCAAGGTCGGACTCGACCCGGACGTGGTGACGACGGTGGCCCAGCAGATCGCGGAGGTCGTGCGCGGTGGCGCCGAGGTCGCGGTCGTGATCGGTGGCGGCAACTTCTTCCGCGGCGCCGAACTCCAGCAGCGCGGTCTCGAACGCGCGCGATCCGACTACATGGGCATGCTCGGCACGGTCATGAACTCCCTTGCGCTGCAGGACTTCCTGGAGAAGGAAGGCATCGACACCCGCGTCCAGACCGCCATCACGATGGGGCAGGTCGCCGAGCCCTACCTGCCGCTGCGTGCGCGCCGCCACCTCGAGAAGGGGCGTGTGGTCATCTTCGGTGCCGGCATGGGCATGCCGTACTTCTCCACCGACACCACCGCCGCGCAGCGCGCACTCGAGATCGGCGCCGAGGTCGTCCTCATGGCGAAGGCCGTGGACGGTGTCTATTCCGACGATCCCCGCACGAACCCGGATGCGGTGCTGTTCGAGGAGATCACCCATCGCGAGGTCATCGAACAGGGCCTCAAGGTCGCCGACGCGACCGCCTTCAGCCTGTGCATGGACAACGCCATGCCGATCATGGTCTTCAATCTGCTGACCAAGGGCAATATCGCCCGAGCCATCGCCGGTGAGAAGATCGGAACACTCGTACGGTCATGAACGGACAACGGAACATGGAGGAACTGCCGTGATCGATGAAGCCCTCTTCGAAGCAGAAGAGAAGATGGAGAAGGCCGTCACGGTGGCCCGGGACGATCTGGGTGGCATCCGGACCGGTCGCGCGAACCCGGGCATGTTCAACCGCATCGTCGTCGACTACTACGGGGCTCCCACGCCGATCACGCAGATCGCCAGCATCAATGTTCCCGAGGCGCGCATGGTCATCGTCAAGCCGTACGAGGCCTCGCAGCTGAACGCGATCGAGACCGCGATCCGCAACTCCGATCTCGGTGTCAATCCCACCAACGACGGCAACATCATCCGCATCTCGGTCCCGCAGCTCACCGAGGAGCGTCGCCGCGAACTCGTCAAGCAGGCAAAGGCCAAGGGCGAGGACGCCAAGGTCGCCGTGCGCAACGTCCGCCGCAAGGCGATGGAGGAACTCGGCCGCATCCAGAAGGACGGCGAGGCCGGCGAGGACGATGTGAACCGCGCCGAGAAGGAACTCGACAAGACGACCGCCAAGTACGTCGGTCAGATCGACGAGTTGATCAAGCACAAGGAAGCCGAACTGATGGAGGTCTGACAGTGGGTCGAGCCGACGGGTCCTCCGACCCGCAGCTTCCACTCGGTGCCGGAGCCGACTCCGGTGCCACCCCTGCAGACCCGGCACCGGCCCCCGACCCTGCGTCGGAGCCGGTGAAGAAACCCTCACGGGCGGGACGCGACCTGCCGGCCGCCTTCGCGGTCGGCGGGGGTCTGGGTGCGCTCGTCATCGGGATCCTGCTGTTCGCCCCGAAGGCGTGGCTCGCCGTCGTCGCGATCGCCATCGGCATCGCGACCTGGGAGGTCACCAAGCGTCTGCGTGAAGCCGACGTGCTCGTCCCCAGACTGCCGCTGCTGGCCGGTGGTCAGGCGATGATCTGGCTCGGGTGGCCGTACGGCACAACGGGTGTGCTCGGCGCGTTCGCGGGCACGGTCGTCGTGACGATGCTGTGGCGCCTGTTCGACCACGGTCTCGTCGCGCAGCCACGCAACTACCTGCGCGATACCGCTGTCGCGGTCTTCGTCGCCGCCTGGTTGCCGCTGCTGGCGTCGTTCGCGACCCTCATGGTCCTCGAGGATCAGGGCGCGCAGCGCGTGTTCTGCCTGATGCTCGTGTGCGTGGCGTCGGACATCGGTGGCTACGCAGCGGGCGTGCTCTTCGGTAAGCACCCGATGGTGCCGGCGATCAGCCCGAAGAAGTCCTGGGAGGGGTTCGGCGGGTCGCTCGTGGCGTGCGTCGCCGTCGGCGTCCTCACGGTCATGCTTCTGCTCGACGGCCCGTGGTGGGTCGGTGTGATCCTCGGTGCGGTGCTCGTGTTCACGGCGACGGCCGGAGATCTGATCGAGTCGCAGGTCAAACGCGACCTCGGTATCAAGGACATGGGCACCTTGCTGCCCGGTCACGGCGGCATCATGGACCGGCTCGACTCGATCCTGCCGTCGGCCTTCGTCACCTGGCTGATCCTCACGGCCTTCGTGTAGTCGGCCGATGGTGCGTCCGTCGAAGCTTCGTGCGCCGAAGTCGGGAAGTGGTGTGATCGCCAGCCCCAACATCTGGCACTGGCCCGAGGTGTACGAGGAGGAGAACCGCGCGCAGGACCCCCGCGGCGCCGTGTACGCGGCGCTGCGGGAGGCCGCGGACTGGATCGGCCGCCACGTCGTCGACGTCGGGTGCGGTTCGGGTTTCCACCTTCCGATGTTCGCGTCCGACGCACGCACGGTGACCGGAATCGAGCCGTACCCGCCGCTGGTCGCCGCGGCCCGCACCCGCGTGAAAGGTCTTCCGTCGGTCACCGTGACGGAAGGCTCCGCCGCGGACATGCCGCTGCCTGACGCCTCGGTCGATCTCGTCCACGCCCGCACCGCCTACTTCTTCGGCCCCGGGTGCGGCGCCGGAATCCTCGAGGCCATGCGGGTGCTGCGTCCCGGCGGGGCGCTCGCCGTCGTCGACCTCGACGCCACCGCCCATCCCTACGGCGACTGGATGCGCGACGACCTCCCGCACTACGACCCGGCCGCGGTCGAGGCGTTCTTCGAGGCGCAGGGATTCGATCTGCGCCGCATCGACACGCTGTGGGAGTTCCCGGACCGCGCGACCCTCGAGCGGGTGCTCGGCATCGAGTTCGCACCCCGCGTCGCGACCCGGGCGATCCGGGAGACACCCGGCACGACGCTTACCGTCCGCTACCGGCTGCACGTGCGCCGCAGACCCATCGGCGGCCTGGAACTGAGCTGAGACCGGTCAGCGCTACCGGCCGATACCGAACATCCGCGCCAGCTCGGTGATCTTCTTCGCCTTCGCGAGGTTCGGCAGGTCGCTGCCGTCGCGGACGTTGCGCCCGTCCTCACCGAGCTTGTCGATGATGCCTTCCGCCCAGTCCACGTCCGTGCTGTTCGGGCTCAGAGCCACGTTCGCGTACGACGCGCGTTCGCCGGTCATGCACAACTTGCCGGTCATCCCCATCGAGCGCGTCAGCTCGGCCTCACGTTCGAGGACCTCGGGGTCGTCGCTGAGTGTGGGTCCGTCGATGGGTCCCGGCAGGCGCGCGGCGCGGCTTGTGATGACCAACCGGGATCTCGCGTATGCCATCGCCATCGGGCTGTCGCTCATGCCGGTGTCGCGCCGGAAGTCGCCGCTGCCGAAGACCAGGCGGAAGGTGCCCTCCGCGCGGGCGATCTCGGGAGCCGCCTCGAGACCCATCGCCGACTCGATCAACACGAGGATGCGCGTGCCCTCCGGCAGCAGGTCGGCGGTGGCCTCGACCTGGTGACCGCTCTCCGCCTTCGCGAGCATGACGCCCTGCAGGCCCGATAGGCCGGCGAGCGCGGCGAGATCGTCGGCCCAGAACGACGTGGTGGCGTCGTTGACCCGCACCCAGGCCTTCCCACCCTCGCGCAGCCACGCCACGATGCCGTCGCGAGCGGCGGGTTTGGCCGCGGCGGGTACGGCATCCTCGAGGTCGAGCACCACCGCATCGGCGGGCGAGTCGGCGGCGGCGTCGAAGAGATCGGGGGAGCGGCCCGGAACGAGCAACCACGAGCGTGCGACTTCGGGAGCGACGAGACCGGTCATGATGTCCATGCTCCCGTATTCCCCCTCCGCGCCCGGGTGACTCGGCGTGAGGGAGACCGAGCGGTGACACCGGCACAGGAATGGGGGCGAGTATCACAGCGACACCGCGACCCATCCGTCCCGGATCATGGGACAATGGGTGATTATGGCTTCTTCTCTGCCCCTGGTCTTCGATGCGCCCAAGCGTGGTCTTCCGCCGCGCCATCTTGCCGACCTCGACGCAGATCAGCGTCGTGATGCGGTGCGCGAACTGGGGCTGCCGGCCTTCCGTGCCGACCAGCTCGCCCGGCAGTACTACGGACGGCTCGAGGCGGATCCGGCGAAGATGACCGATCTTCCCGCCGCCGTCCGCGACAAGGTGGGGGAGTCGCTGTTCCCGCCTCTGCTCAGCGCGGTCAAGCACATCGCGTGCGACGGAGGGGAGACCCGCAAGACGTTGTGGCGCGCGCACGACGGCACCCTTCTCGAGAGCGTGCTCATGCGGTATCCCGACCGCGCCACGCTGTGTATCTCGAGCCAGGCGGGGTGCGGCATGGCGTGCCCGTTCTGCGCGACAGGCCAGGGCGGCCTCGACCGGAACCTGTCCACGGCGGAGATCGTCGATCAGGTGCGTGCGGCTGCTGCGGCGCTGCGCGACGGTGACGTCGCCGGCGGACCCGGACGGCTGTCGAACGTCGTGTTCATGGGCATGGGGGAGCCGCTCGCGAACTACAAGCGGGTGGTCGCGGCGGTGCGCCGCATCACCTCACCTGCCCCCGAAGGGCTCGGCCTGTCGCAGCGCTCGGTCACCGTCTCCACCGTGGGACTGGCACCGGCCATCCGGCGCCTCGCCGACGAAGGTCTGAGCGTCACCCTCGCGGTGTCGCTGCACACCCCGGACGACGAACTGCGCGACACCCTCGTCCCCGTCAACAACAGGTGGTCGGTCGCCGAGGTTC
The DNA here is from genome assembly GCF_059759155.1 of Rhodococcus sp. GQ147. Taxonomy (NCBI): domain Bacteria; kingdom Bacillati; phylum Actinomycetota; class Actinomycetes; order Mycobacteriales; family Nocardiaceae; genus Rhodococcus; species Rhodococcus sp. GQ147. The sequence continues at coordinate 130,885 of NZ_JCAXDU010000014.1, read as the reverse complement.
TCGAGGCGGCGCGGTACTACGCCGACAAGACCGGCCGGCGCGTCTCGATCGAGTACGCCCTCATCCGCGACGTCAACGACCAGCCGTGGCGCGCTGACATGCTCGGCAAGAAGCTCCACAAGGCGCTCGGGTCGCTCGTGCACGTCAACTTGATCCCACTGAACCCCACACCGGGCAGCGAGTGGGACGCCAGCCCGAAGGACGTCGAACGCGAATTCGTGCGGCGCGTGCAGGCCCAGGGCGTGTCGTGCACCGTGCGCGACACGCGTGGCCAGGAGATCGCGGCAGCCTGCGGGCAGCTCGCCGCCGAAGGCTGAGGCGGCACCGAAGACACGACGGGGCCCGTCCGGAGAATCCGGACGGGCCCCGAACGTTCGTGGAACTAGCGCAGACGGCGCCGGCGCACCGCGTCGCGCGCGACGATGAACACGAGCAGGGCCGCCGAGCCGATCAGGTACAGGCTCTCCACGTGTCCTTCGTGGTTGCCGATGAGCATCAGCAGCAGGAACGCCGCGACGACCAGGGCCATGACGCGGAAGAACCTGGGGGCTTCCCCGCTCCAACCCCACTCGGCGGACGGCACTTCCGCCGCCACATCACCACGAGTGGACTGCAACTCGGTACCGGCCACGGTTTCCTCCTGCTCACCAGATGCTGCTGTTGCTGCTTATCGTGACATACGACCCCGCGTCGTACGAAGCGGGGCATGCGTGCGGTGCGTTCCGACGGGTGGAAGCCGGGCGGTTCAGGAACCGTTCAGGTGCGTGGGGAACAATGCTCGCGTGGCCGAGACTCGATCTTCTTCCCGCACCCGGGTGCTCCTGCTGGGCAGTACCGGTTCCATCGGTACCCAGGCACTCGACGTGATCGCCGCCAATCCCGACGACTTCGAAGTCGTCGGTCTCGCCGCGGGCGGAGGCAAGACGGACCTACTCGCCGAACAGATCCGCGCGACCGGCGTCCGCGAGGTCGCCGTGGCCGACCCTGACGCTGCCGCACGTCTCGACCTGCCGGTCCGGAGCGGCCCGACCGCCGTCACCGAACTCGTACGCGAAGTCGAGGCCGACGTCGTGCTCAATGCCCTGGTCGGTTCCCTCGGTCTCGAACCAACCCTCGCGGCGCTCGACACCGGTGCACGACTCGCGTTGGCGAACAAGGAATCGCTGGTCGCGGGCGGCTCGCTCGTCACGAAGGCGGCGGGGCCGGGCCAGATCGTGCCCGTCGACTCGGAGCACTCCGCGCTGGCGCAGTGCCTGCGTGGCGGCAGCGGCGACGAGGTGGCGCGTCTCGTGCTCACCGCCTCGGGCGGTCCGTTCCGCGGCTGGACCGCCGATCGTCTCGAATCGGTGACGCCCGAACAGGCCGGCGCCCACCCCACCTGGTCGATGGGGCCGATGAACACCCTCAACTCGGCGACCCTCGTCAACAAGGGACTCGAACTCATCGAGACCCACCTGCTCTTCGGTGTGGACTACGACCGGATCGACGTGACGGTGCACCCGCAGTCGATCGTGCACTCGATGGTCACCTTCGTCGACGGATCGACCCTTGCCCAGGCATCGCCGCCGTCGATGAAGCTGCCGATCGCGCTGGCCCTCGGCTGGCCGCACCGCGTCCCGCACGCCGCCCCGGCACTCGACTTCTCGACCGCGTCCACCTGGGAGTTCGAACCCCTCGACGACGACGTCTTCCCCGCCGTGCGGCTCGCGCGCCAAGCGGGCGTGGGCGGCGGATGCCTCACCGCCGTCTACAACGCGGCCAACGAGGTCGCTGCCGAAGCCTTCCTCGCGGGGACGCTGTCGTTCCCGCGGATCGTGCAGACCGTCGAGGCCGTGCTGAACGACGCACACGAGTGGTCCGCCGAACCCAGTACCGTGGACGACGTGCTCGCCGCCGACGGCTGGGCCCGCGACCGGGCGCGCACACTCGTATAGGAGGATCGGCCACTCATGATGTTCGTACTGGGCGTGGTGGTGTTCGCCCTCGGCATCGCCGTCTCCATCGCCCTGCACGAGGCCGGCCACATGTGGACGGCGCAGAAGCTGGGCATGAAGGTCCGGCGCTATTACATCGGGTTCGGTCCCCGTGTGTTCGCCTTCCGCCGCGGGGAGACCGAATACGGTCTCAAAGCGGTTCCGGCCGGCGGGTTCTGCGACATCGCCGGCATGACGGCCCTGGACGAACTCGCGCCCGACGAGGTCGAGCGCGCGATGTACAAGCAGAAGACGTGGAAGCGTCTCGTCGTGATGTCGGGTGGCATCGCGATGAACTTCCTGCTCGGCATCGTGCTCATCTACGGCCTCGCTGCCAGCGCGGGACTGCCCAACACCGACAACCGCGCGGTGGTCGGCACCGTCGGCTGTGCCGCGCCGACCCAGGACGGGCCGCCCGACTACACCCCGGCCGACTGCTCGGGTCCCGGCCCGGCCGAGCAGGCCGGCATCGAACCGGGCGACGTGATCGTCGCCGTGGACGGGCAGTCCGTCGAGACCTTCGGCGACCTCGTCCGGGCCACGCAGCCCCTGTCGGGCACCGTACCGTTCACCGTCGAGCGTGGTGACGAGACCCTCACCGTGCCCGTCACGGTCCAGCAGGTCCAGCGCTGGGTCTACGAGAGCGAGTCGCTCGACGCCGAACCCGTCTCCCGCACCGTCGGTGCGATCGGGGTCGGGGGAGAGCCGGGCATCATCGAGTACACGCCGCTCTCGGCGATCCCCGCGACCTTCGACTTCACCGGTTACCTGGCGGTCCGCACGGCCGAGGCCCTCGTGAGCCTGCCGAGTAAGGTCGCCGACCTGTGGACGGCCGTCACCGGGGGAGAGCGCGCGGTCGACACCCCGGTCAGTGTCGTGGGCGCCAGTGTCATCGGCGGCCAGTTCGCCGAGCGCGGCATCTGGGAGTCGTTCGTGTTGTTGCTCGCTCAGCTGAACTTCTTCCTCGGTGCGTTCAACCTCCTCCCGTTGCTGCCGCTCGACGGTGGGCACATGGCCGTCGCGATCTACGAGAAGGCCCGCAACTGGCTGCGCGGCCTGCGCGGACTGCCGGTCGGCCCTCCCGTGGACTACATGAAACTGCTGCCGCTGACCTATGTGGCGGTGGTCATCGGTGGCGCCTACATGGTGCTCACCCTTACAGCAGACATCGTCAACCCCATCAAGCTGTTCTGATCTGCGCCGGTAGACTTGCCGAGTAGCGACGAAAGAAGGCGAACTGTGACCAGCCCCGTCGGATTGGGCATGCCCGAAATTCCTGCGGTCCTCGCACCCCGACGCAAGACCCGCCAGCTCATGGTCGGAAATGTCGGCGTCGGCAGCGATCATCCGGTGTCCGTGCAGTCGATGACCACCACGAAGACGCACGACGTGAACGCCACCCTCCAGCAGATCGCGGAGCTCACGGCGTCCGGCTGCGACATCGTGCGTGTCGCGTGCCCGCGTCAGGAGGACGCCGACGCACTCCCGATCATCGCGAAGAAGAGCAAGATCCCGGTAATCGCCGACATCCACTTCCAGCCGCGGTACATCTTCGCCGCGATCGACGCCGGTTGCGCGGCCGTGCGCGTCAATCCCGGCAACATCAAGGAGTTCGACGGTCGCGTCAAGGAGGTCGCCAAGGCGGCCGGAGACGCCGGGATCCCCATCCGGATCGGCGTCAACGCCGGCTCCCTCGACCCCCGGCTCCTCGCCAAGTACGGCAAGGCCACCCCGGAGGCGCTCGTCGAGTCCGCCCTGTGGGAGGCGAGCCTGTTCGAGGAACACGGCTTCGGCGACATCAAGATCTCCGTCAAGCACAACGACCCCGTCGTGATGGTCGAGGCCTACCGGCAGCTCGCCGCGCAGTGCGACTACCCGCTGCACCTCGGTGTGACCGAGGCCGGCCCCGCCTTCCAGGGCACCATCAAGTCGGCCGTCGCCTTCGGTGCGCTGCTGAGCGAGGGCATCGGCGACACCATCCGCGTGTCCCTGTCGGCGCCGCCCGCCGAGGAGATCAAGGTCGGCACGCAGATCCTGCAGTCGCTGAACCTGCGTCCCCGCAAACTCGAGATCGTCTCGTGCCCGTCCTGCGGGCGTGCCCAGGTGGACGTCTACTCCCTCGCCAACGAGGTCACCGCCGGACTCGAGGGCATGGAGGTGCCGCTGCGGGTTGCGGTGATGGGTTGCGTCGTCAACGGACCCGGTGAGGCTCGTGAGGCGGACCTCGGTGTGGCCTCCGGAAACGGCAAGGGCCAGATCTTCGTCAAGGGCAAGGTCATCAAGACCGTGCCCGAGGCGCAGATCGTCGAGACCCTCATCGAGGAAGCGATGCGCATCGCCGACGAGATGGACGGCAACGACTCGGGCGGCGGCCCCGTGGTGTCGGTCGGCTGATACGGGTGGGGCGCACGGGACGGCGTTCTCTCACTTTCGAGGACTCAGGTTTCCACGCCGCCGTCCGGCATGGCACTCTGATCTCGTATCGGCTTCTCGACGGGTGGTGAGCGAGTGCTCAAGCTTCTGGGCGTCCGGTCGTTGGGCGGACGTGACACCGCCGAGGTGCTCCGGGTGCTCTCCCGCGACCCCGTGGCCGCGTGCATGGTGGCCGGCCGCGTCGAGGAGTACGGACTCGACGGGCGTGCCGTCGGCGGCGAGATGTGGAGCCGCGGAGGCCCCGAGACCTCGCTGTGCTTCTCCGGCGCGAACCTCATTCCGCTGCTGGGCAGTCCGGACGACATCCAGGCGTTCGCCGAGCGCGCGAGTCGCGGGCCGCGACTGTGTTCGTCCATCGTCGGTCGCGCCGAGTACGCGCTGCCGATGTGGGAGCGGCTCGAATCGGTGTGGGGCGCTCCCCGCGAGGTGAGGGCCGAACAACCCCTGCTCGTTCTCGACCGCGAGCCGCTCGTCGAGCCCGACCCGCAGGTCCGTCCCGTGCGGCCCGACGAACTCGATGTCTATCTGCCGGCCGCGATCTCGATGTTCATCGAGGAGGTCGGCATCGACCCGCGCACCGGCGACGGCGGTGCGGGTTACCGGCGCCGCGTCGCGAGCCTGATCGCGGCGGGACGCGCCTGGGCGCGGTTCGAGGACGGACAGGTCGTGTTCAAGGCGGAGGTGGGTTCGCAGTCGTCCGCGGTGGGCCAGATCCAGGGCGTCTGGGTCGATCCCGCGCATCGTGGCTCGGGCCTCGGCACGATCGGCACGGCCGCCGTGGCCTGCGCGGTCGCTCGCAGCGGTCGCCTGCCCAGCCTCTACGTCAACAGCTTCAACGCCCCGGCTCGTGGAGCCTACGCCCGCGCGGGTTTCCGTCAGGTCGCGACGTTCTCCACGGTGCTGCTCGACTGATTTCCCGTCGGCTCTGCCTACGATGACGGGCGATGAGACCTCGAAGTTCCACCCCGGCATCCCCGTACGCACGCGCTCTCCGGATCGGCGCTGTGTGGTCGGCGGCCGTCGTGCTCCTCGGCCTGGCCGTCGCGTGCACGCCACGGCCGGCCGGGCCGGAGGCCGCCGCCCAGGCGTTTCTCGACTCGTTCGCCGCGCAGGACGTCGCGTCGGCGGCGGATCGCACCGACCGCCCCGACGACGCGGCCGTCGCGATGCAGGAGGTCCTGGATGGGCTTCAAGCCGAATCCCTCATCGCCACAACGACATCCACCCGGATCAGCGGCGACTCCGCGACCGTGGGCTACAACTACGAGTGGCACCTGCCGAAGGAACGGGTATGGCAGTACACCGGTGAGCTCAACATGGGGCGCAGCGGGAACGACTGGATCGTGCGGTGGGCGAAGTCCGCGCTGCACCCGCAGCTCGGCGAACGGCAGACCATGCAGCTCCGCAGCAGCCCGGCGCCGCGTGCCCGGGTCAACGAGCACGCAGGCAGCGACATCCTCGTCCCCGGCACGGTCTACGGCATCGCCTTCGACGCCGCGCAGACCACCGACGTCGCCGGCGCCGCACGACAGCTCGCGTCGACGTTGTCGGAGTTCGATTCCTCGCTCACGGCGCAGGCGATCGCGGAATCGGTGACGGCCTCCTCCGGGCCGCGCTCGGTGATGCGACTGCGCGAGGACGACTACGAGCGCGTCGCCCCACGTCTCGCCGGGATCGACGGTGTCGTGGTGACCGAGCAGGCCGACCTCGTCGCGACCGATCGCAACTTCGCGCCGGATCTCGTGGGTCAGATCAAGAAGACCGTCATCGACGAGGTCGACGGCACGGCCGGGTGGAGCGTCGTCGTGGTGAACCAGTACGGCGTGGACACCGGGGTGCTCACCGAGACGCCGCCGCAACCGGTGCCGTCGTTCTCGGTCAGTCTCGACCGTCCCCTCCAGCTCGCGGCCCAGGCGGCCGTCGATGCCCGCACCGAGCAGGCGATGACGGTCGTGATCGAGGCGTCCACGGGTGCGGTGCTGGCGGTGGCCCAGAACAAGGCCGCCGACCGGGACGGCCCGGTCGCGCTGGCCGGCCAGTACCCGCCGGGCTCGACGTTCAAGATCGTCACCTCGGGTGCGGCGATCGCCGAGGGGAGCGCGACCCCGAACACGATGGTGCCGTGCCCGGGCCGCATCACGATCGGTGAGCGCAGCGTGCCGAACTACAACGAGTTCGAGCTCGGGACGGTCTCTCTCGCTACCGCTTTCGCCCGATCCTGCAACACCTCCTTCGCCAAGCTCGCCTCCGAGATGGCCCCGGACGCGCTGACCGTCGCCGCTTCGCAGTTCGGTATCGGTGTGGACTACGAGGTGGTCGGGATGCCGACCTTCACCGGATCGGTTCCGCCCGCGGAGGATCTCGTCGAACGGACCGAGGACGGCTTCGGTCAGGGCAAGGTGGTCGTGAGCCCGTTCGGGATGGCGCTCACCGCGGCGACGGTCGCCGCCGGCCGTACCCCGGTGCCCTATCTCATCGCGGGTCGCGAGACCGTTGTGAGCGGTTCGCCGCCGCCGGTGACGCCGGAGATGGTGGAGGGTCTGCGCGAGATGATGCGCCTGGTGATCACGAGCGGTACCGCCGACCGCATCCGGGACCAGGGCGACGTCTACGGCAAGACCGGCGAGGCCGAGGTCGAGGGCGGGTCGCACTCGTGGTTCGTCGGTTACCGCGGTGATCTGGCGTTCGCGACGCTCGTCGTGCGCGGCGGCAGCTCCGACAACGCGGTCGCGGTCACCCGCGACATGTTCGCCGCCCTGCCGCCGGAATACGACGAGGGAGCCTGAGCTCAGGTCGTACTCGCGGGCCGACCGTCGCGCCGGCCCGCGAGTCGCGTCACCAGCCACAGCACCACACCGATCCCGAGCAGCACCCCGGCCGTCCGGTACTGGGTCACGGGCCGGTCGACCCACGGCAGGACGAGGAACAGGCAACTGGCCGCCCCGAGCACCGGGAGGATCGTCGGCGCGCGGAAGTGCCGGTGCTCCACGTGGTCCCGGCGCAGGACCAGGGCGGCGACGTTGACGATCGCGAACACCCCCAGCAGGAGCAGCGCCGTCGTCCCCCCGAGTTCGGGCACCCCGCCGACGAAGACGACGAGACCGACCGCGAGCAGCGTCGTGAACGCGATCGCGACATAGGGCGTGCGGCGCGTGGGGTGCACCCGCCCCAGGACGGCGGGCAGGACGTCCTCGCGGGCGATGCCGTAGACCAGCCGGCTCGCCATCAGCATGTTGATCAGCGCGGTGTTGGCCACCGCGAACATCGTGACGAAGGCGAAGATCCCGACCGGGAACGCCGGCGCGCCGACCTCGACCACCCGCAGCAAGGGCGTCTCGCCCGCCCCGAGCTCCTCGGGCGCGACGAGCGCGATCGCGGTGATCGAAACGAGCACGTACACCAACGCGGCGAGACCCAGGCCGAGCAGCAGCATCCGGGGGAAGATCCGGGTGGGCTCCTTGCACTCCTCGGCCATGTTCACCGAATCCTCGAACCCCACCATCGCGAAGAAGGCCAGGGCCGTCCCTGCGACCACCGCGGAGAAGACGGACCGGTCGCCGGGATCGATCTCGACCACACGCGAGAAGTCCCCGCCGCCGAAACCCAACGCCCACATGCCGATCGCGACGATGATGAGCAGGCCGCCCAACTCGACCATCGTGAGCACCACGTTGGTCTTCACGCTCTCGCCGACCCCGCGGAAGTTGATCACCGCCAGGACGAGGACGAAGACCAGCGCGATCACGGTGATCCCGGCCGTGCCGGCCAGGTCGAGGCCGAAGGCCTCGGCGAAGTTCGCGGCGAACGCCCGCGCAGCAGTGGCGGCAGAGGTGATGCCCGAGGACATCACGGCGAAGGCCACCAGGAAGGTCAGGAAATGCACGCCGAACGCCTTGTGCGTGTAGAGCGCCGCTCCGGCCGCCCGCGGATACTTCGTGACCAGCTCCAGATAGCTGAACGCGGTCACCGTCGCGACGGCGAACGCGACGAGGAACGGCAGCCACACCACGCCGCCGACCTCGTTCGCGACCTCCCCGGTGAGGGCGTAGATGCCGGTGCCCAGGATGTCGCCGATGACGAACAGCAGGAGCAGACCCGGTCCGAGGACGCGGACGAGCTGGGGTGAGTCGGTCGTCTCGGCCACCGCAGGCCCCCTTCCGCACCCTGTCCGCCGATGGGGGACCGGCCGGATATCAGGGCAGCAGACCCGATTTTCGCGCGGCGACGACGGCCTCGTGGCGGGAATGGACGTCGAGCTTGCTCATGGCGCTGCGCAGGTAGCTCTTGACCGTCTCGGCACCGACCGACAGGCGCTGGGCGATCTCGGCGTTGCTGCACCCCAGCGCCACATGGGACAGCACGTCGGTCTCGCGCGGGGACAGCACGACGTCCGTCGGTTCCGGTTCCGTTCCGTCGAGCACCCCGGCGAGACGGTCGGACAACGAGCGGAGCTTCTCCTGCAGCGCCGGATCGGTCGTGCCCTGCGCGAGCACCCGCAGCTCGGCGTGGACCTCGCGGACCTGCGCGGTCGCGACGGGATCGCGGTCGCCGGACGACCGCTCGAGCATCGCGAGTCGCCGATCGACCTCGTCGCGCACCTCGATCTCGTGCGCGAGACGTGCGGCCGCCTGCGCGAACGCCGTCACCGCCCGATCACCGACCGGCGCGCACTCGCGCGCGGCGCCGTACAACACCGCGCGGGCCTTGCCCTCGACGAGTACCGGCACGGCGAGGATGGACCGCAATCCCTCGTACAGAACGGGACGGTCGAAGTGGTGCGTGATCGACGCAGAGCGACCGTAGTCCGACACCGTCACCACCCGCGACTCCGCGAGGACGCGACCGCCGAGACCGGCCCGCGGAGGCACCACGACCCCCGCCAGGCTGTTGGTGCGGGTGCCGAAGAATTCGCTGAGCTGCAGCGATCCCTGCTGGACCTCGCCGGCGAAGACCACCGGCAACTGTGCCTGCGCCGCGGTGCGGCGGAGTTCACCGCGCAGGGCGTCACCGTCACGGGGACGCAGCAGCGTCGACGAGGAGGACGACACGAACGCCACCCCTTTCCGGGGGTATCGGGGAACATGGTGTGACTCGAATCATAGACGTCGAACGGGTGTGCTCCACAGATCAGGAACACCCTGGCCGGTACGGACGAAAGGACCACAATGGGCGACACAGCGAGCCGCGTGCGGACACTGCTCGAGCGGTACGACACGGCAGACGCCTGCGCAGCCCGACTGCTGTGCGACGACCATCCCGCCGACGCGGTGGCGTTCACCGTCGTCGACGCGGACCTGAGCTCCACCGATCTCACCTACGGCGAGCTCCGCGAACGGTCGATCCGCTTCGCCGCGGCGCTGGCGGATCTCGGTGTCGAACCCGGCGACCACGTCGCGACGCTCATGGGCAAGTCGGCAGACCTGGTGGTCGCGGTTCTCGGTATCTGGCGTCGCGGCGCCGTGCACGTGCCGCTCTTCACCGCCTTCGCCCCGCCGGCGATCGCCTTCCGGCTCGACGCGAGCGGCACCAAGGTGGTCGTGGCCGATCGTGATCAGGCCGGCAAGCTCGCCGCCGGATCGGATCTTCCCGCCGAGGTGCCGTGGCAGGTCGTCGTGGCCGGTGAGGGAGACGCCGACGCGTCCGGGCGTGGGGCCCGCGACTTCGGCGAGCTGGTCGCCGCGCAGTCGGCCGACGACCCGCGTGGCGAGGCTGTCGCCGTCGGCGCCGAGGGGCGCCTGGTCCAGCTGTTCACCTCCGGCACGACCGGCACTCCCAAGGGTGTTCCCGTCCCGGTGAAGGCGCTGGCGTCCTTCCACGCCTACCTGGAGTTCGGCCTCGACGTGCGCAAGGACGACGTCTTCTGGAACGCGGCCGATCCGGGATGGGCGTACGGGCTCTACTACGCGCTACTAGGGCCGCTCGCGGCCGGTCGGCGCAGCCTCCTGCTGCACGCCGGTTTCTCGCCCGCGCTCACCTGGCAGATCCTCGACACCTTCGGGGTGACCAACTTCGCGGCGGCCCCGACGGTCTACCGCAGCCTCAAGGCCGACACCGCCGAGCACCCGCCGGTGCGGCTGCGTCGTGCCTCCTCGGCCGGTGAGCCGCTGACCCCGGACGTCCTCGAGTGGTCGAAGGAGACCCTCGGTGTCGTGGTGCGCGACCAGTACGGACAGACCGAACACGGCATGTTCGTCGTCGACGCGTGGGCGGACGAGCTGCGCGAGGACACCCCGGCGCGTTCGATGGGCAAGCCGCTGCCGGGCTGGAGCTGCGCGGTGCTGCGCGAGGACAGCGACGAGATCGCCGAGCCCGGTGAGGTCGGACGCGTCGCGATCGACGTGCACGCGAGCCCGCTCGTGTGGTTCACCGGCTACGTCGACGCACCCGAGAAGACCGCCGACCGGTTCAGCGAGGACGGCCGCTGGTACCTGACCGGCGACGCCGGCAAGGTCGACGAGAACGGCTTCTTCTTCTTCTCGTCCCGTGACGACGACGTGATCATCATGGCCGGTTACCGCATCGGCCCGTTCGACGTCGAGTCGGTGCTCGTGATGCACCCCGACGTGATCGAGGCCGCCGTGGTGGGTCTGCCGGACGAACTGCGGGGGGAGGTCCTCGAGGCGTTCGTGGTGCTGCGGGAGGGTGTCGAGGGCGACGACGCGGTCGAGGCGGAGCTGCAGAAGCTCGTGAAGCAGAAGTACGCCGCCCACGCCTACCCGCGCGCGGTGCACTTCGTGCCGCACCTGCCCAAGACGCCGAGCGGCAAGGTCCAGCGCTTCAAGCTGCGCCAGGCGGGCGCTGTGGGCTGAGCGGCGCACGACGGCCCGATCGGTGGATGACGGGGGAGCGGGGCGCGGCGGCTAATCTGGAAGTCATGGCTACCCGCGCTCCGCTCGTCCCCGGCACTCCGACTCCCGTCCGGGAGGTGCCCGCATCGATCGAACGGCCGGAGTACGTGTGGAAGCCCACGGCGAAGGAAGGCAACGAGCCGTGGGTGCAGACACCCGAGACGATCGAGAAGATGCGACTCGCGTCGAAGATCGCCGCACAGGCCCTCGTCGAGGCCGGTAAGGTTGTCGCGCCGGGCGTGACCACCGACGAGATCGACCGCGTCGCGCACGAGTACATGTGCGACCACGGCGCCTACCCGTCGACCCTCGGCTACCGCGGCTTCACCAAGTCGTGCTGCACCTCGCTCAACGAGGTCATCTGCCATGGCATCCCCGACTCGACCGTCGTCGAGGACGGCGACATCGTCAACATCGACGTCACCGCCTACATCGACGGCGTTCACGGCGACACCAACGCCACCTTCCTGGCCGGCGACGTCTCCGAGGACGTCCGCCTGCTCGTCGATCGCACCCGCGAGGCCACGATGCGCGGCATCAAGGCGGTCAAGCCGGGCCGGGCCCTCAACGTCATCGGCCGGGTTATCGAGTCCTACGCCAACCGCTTCGGCTACGGCGTCGTCCGCGACTTCACCGGCCATGGTATCGGCGAGACCTTCCACAACGGCCTGGTGATCCTGCACTACGACCGGCCCGACATCGACACGATCATCGAGCCCGGCATGGTGTTCACCATCGAACCGATGATCAACCTCGGTACGCCCGACTACGAGATCTGGGACGACGGCTGGACGGTCGTCACCAAGGACCGCAAGTGGACCGCGCAGTTCGAGCACACCATCGTCGTCACCGACACCGGCGCCGAGATCCTCACCCTGCCGTGACCTCCGCTCGCTGAGCGAGCACGGAGTTCGGCCCCGACCCGGAAAGGGTCGGGGGCGAACCTGTTTCGGAAGGCGGCCGGCCTGGGGTGCCGCGTTGCGGGCGACCTGCCAGGTCGCGCCCACGCACACCGCGGCCACCAGCAGGGGGAGCGCCACCAGGGTCGTCGTCGGCGACGCGTCGACGATCCACGACCACAGCGACGACCACGACCGGGTCCACGTGACGAGGGTCGCGGCGAGACCGCCGATCACGACGACGGACGCGGCGGCCGTCAGCAGACCCGTTGCGCGCCAACGGTGCTGGATTGCCCCGACGAGCATCGACAGCGCAACGATCAGGAGCATGGTGGCGAAGAATCCCAGGAACTGCACCACGGAACTGTCGGTGACGAAACGCAGGATCCCGAACATCCGCATGTCCACTCCCCAGCCCGTCGTCGATACGGCAAGAGGCGGAGCACGGACTGCGGCCATGTAGCGTTTGCCCATGGAATCGAGGACGGTGACCACGCCCGGTGGGGACGTGCAGGTTCGGATCGGCGGCCCCGAAAGTCGTTACACGGTGCTGCTCTTCCCCGACGCGGGGGAGGACGCAGGTGTGTACGACGTCGTGTGCGAGCGGCTGCACACGTCCGACCTGCGGACGATCGTGGTCGAGAAGATCGACGGACTCGCGCCCGCCGACGTGTTCGCCCTACTGGACGCCCTCGCCCTGCCCTGGGTTCATCTGGCGGGCAGCGGCGCGGGAGCCGAACTGGCCTGGGCCGTCGCCGCAGGACGCTTCGGACGCTTCGCGAGCCTGGTGGTCGCCGACCGCGGCCATCCCGCGGTCGCGGATCGTGACGGCACGGTGCGCGACGCGTCGGCGCCGCCCGCGGAGGTGCCCACCACGATCGTCGTGGGCGATGCCTCGCGTCGACCCGAAGCGGACGCATCGATGCGCTACGTGACGGGAGAGTTCCGGGTGGTCGAACTCGCCGGGGTCGCCAACGTGCCCGCCGAGGCGCCCACCGACTTCGCGTCCGCGATCGCGCTGCGCACCGGAAGCTGGTGAGACGCGTGTGGCCTGCGGCCCGGAGAGGGCAGCAGGCCACACGGCGCTGGTGAAGGTGCTCGGAGACCCCGAAGTTCAGAGACCCAGCAGGGCGTTCTCGACGAGTTCGGGCAGCGCGGGGTGGATCCAGTACTGCCCGGTCGCCATCTCCCGCGCGGGCAGACCGAACGACATGGCCTGGATGAGCGGCTGGATGACCGTCGACGCCTGGGCCCCGATGATGTGGGCGCCGAGCAGCAGACCCGTCGACCGATCGGCGATCAGCTTGCAGAAACCTTCGGTGTCCTCCATGGCCCAGCCGTAGGCGACGTTGCCGTAATCCTGGATCTTGACGGAGATGTCGAATCCCACCTCCCGGGCCTCGGCCTCGGTGAGACCGACCGACGCGATCTGCGGATCGGTGAACACCGCGGAGGGGACGTAGCGGTGGTCCGTCTGCTGCAGACCCGTGGTGTCGCCGCTCCACGCGTCGTGCAACAGGTTGTGCTGGACGACCCGCGCCTCGTGGTTGGCCACGTGCTTGAGCTGGTAGGGCGACGACACGTCGCCGAGGGCGAACACACCCGCCGCGGACGTGCGCTGGAACTCGTCGACCACGATCCGGCCCTTCGCATCGAGTTCGATGCCGGCCGCCGCGGCGTCGAGCAGGTCACCGTTGGGCTGCCGACCTGTCGCGACGAGCAGGGCGTCGCCGCTCACGACGGTGCCGTCGGCGAGTTCGACCTCCACGCCGTCGCCGACCGGACGGAACGCCCGGGCCGGATTGGCGAGGTGGACGTCCCACTTGGCCGCGGCGAGCGCCGTGAACCGCTCGGAGACGTCGGCGTCGAGGTGCCGCAGTAGACGGTCGGTCCGCGCGATCACCGACACCCGCGTGCCGAGCGCCGAGAAGACGTGGGCGAACTCCATCGCGATGAAACCCGTCCCGAGGATTACGAGGGACTCGGGCAGTTTAGGCAACCGCATGATGCCGTCGCTCGTGTGATATCTCACACCGGAATCGAGTACCTCCTGCGGGATCGCGGGCCGCGAACCGGCCGCGACGACCACCTGGTCCGCGGTGATCACCTCACCGGTTCCGGTGTCGATGCGGCGCTCGCCGACGAACCGCGCGTGACCGTCGTAGACGGTGACGTTCGCGCAGTCCTCGCGGCGGTAGCGCTCGCCGCCCGCAGCGATGGGATCGATGCGACCGAAGACCCGGTCGACGATGTCGTTCCACCGCACTCCGTCGATCGACGCGTCGACGCCGTACTTCGCCGCGGTGCGGACCGTGTGGGCGACCTCCGCGGCGTAGACGTACATCTTCGTGGGGATGCAGCCCACGTTGAGGCAGGTGCCCCCGAAGGTGCCTTCTTCGAGGAGAGCGACGCGCTTCCCGTCGTACCGCTCGTCGAGGATCGAATTCCCCGATCCTGTGCCGATGATCGCGAGGTCGTAGTGGGTCACGCGTGCTCTCCCGTGAGTCGGTGCAGTACGGAAACGGTGGCGGAGTCGTCGGAGTCGTCGGCCTCGGTTCGGGAACCGGAGGTGTCCGCCTCGTCCGCTCCGTCCAACCATTCCAGCCACAAGTCCAATTCCCGGAAGGCCTCCGCCAGGGGACCGGGTGTGGACAGGAACACGTCGTGACGGGCACCGTCGATCGGCACGATCGTCGTGCGGTTGCCGAGGCATCCCGCCCATCGGGCTATCTGGCGGACGTCGAGGACCGCGTCGACGGTGTCGACGCTCGCGTCGTACCGCGGAGCGAAGCGCGAGGCACCGGACCGCAGGATCAGCGACGGCACCCCGATGTCGAGCCCGCGGTGCAGGACGGCCTGGCCCCGCCGCACGGCACGTAACCAGCCGAAGCGGACGGGGAACCCGGTCAACGGCTTCCAGTCGAGGTCGTAGCGCCAGCCGTCGCACTGCAGGCTGCGGCCGTAGGCCTCGGTCTTCGGCAGCGGTATGAGCGCGCGCGGGCGGAGGCGGCCGACGATGTCGACGGCCGCCGTGCCGACATTGCGCAGGTAGGACGGTCCCTGCAGGTCGAACCACGGACTGTTCAGGACGAGACCCACGATGCCCGCCGCGGCAACCCCGCCGGGCCGGCGACGGAGACGGTCGAGCCACAACGGCAGGACGAGCCCGCCCGTCGAGTGGGCCGCCAGCAGCACACCGCCACCGACCTCCTCGCGCACCACGCGCAGCGCCTCGTCGAGTTCGGCGTCGTAGTGGGAGAGATCGGTGACGAAGTGAGGGGTGTGCCCGGGTGCCCGCGAACGACCGCACTTGCGAAGGTCCAGCGCGAAGAAGCGGTAACCGCGCGCCGCGAAGTGCTCGGCGAGGTGCTGCTGGAAGAAGTAATCGGTGAAGCCGTGGACGTAGAGCACCGCCCGGTCGGGGAGATCGGTAGACGGAGGCTGGTAGCGCACCAGGGTCGCCGAGATCTCGCCTTCGCCGTCGGGGTCGGTGCCCAGCGGCAGTTCGAGCTGTTCGTAGCCGTCTCCGAGGACGTCAGGACGCCAAGTAGTCACTATCACACCCTAGGTGTGTTCGCCGACCACCGCTCATGGGTACACAATGAGGTGAAATGAAACGTCGGACCACGCGCGGGTAACCTGTCGGTCGCATTCGCGCGCCGCGTTGACGGGACACCCACGCGAGACGGTACCTCCGTACTTCGGCGGCGCGTGCGAACCAGACAAGGAAGTCGATTTCCCAGTGTCAGAGAACGTAGTAGCGAAAACCGATGTAGTGCTCGTGGGCGCGGGCATCATGAGCGCAACCCTCGGTGCGTTGTTGCGTCAGGTGCAGCCCGACTGGTCGATCACCGCGTTCGAGCGCCTCGACGCCGCGGCCGCCGAGAGCAGCGACCCCTGGAACAACGCCGGTACGGGCCACTCCGCGCTGTGTGAGCTCAACTACACTCCTGAGAAGCCGGACGGTTCGGTCGACATCGCGAAGGCCGTCAACGTCAACGAGCAGTTCCAGGTCTCGCGCCAGTTCTGGGCGTACGCCGTCGACAACGGCATTCTGTCCGACCCCAAGAACTTCATCAATCCGGTTCCGCACGTCAGCTTCGTACACGGCGCCGAGAACGTGAAGTACCTGCGTGCCCGCTACGACGCCCTTGCCGGCCATCCCCTCTTCGAGGGCATGGAGTACACCGAGAGCCCCGAGGTCTTCACCGAGCGTCTGCCGCTCATGGGCAAGGGCCGCGACTTCTCCGACCCGGTTGCCCTGAATTGGACGCAGACCGGCACCGACATCGACTTCGGTGCCCTCACCAAGCAGCTCATCAACCACGTCGCGGCCTCCGGCGGCACCGTCTTCTTCGGCCACGACGTCACCGACGTGTCCAAGCAGTCCGATGGCAGCTGGATCGTGAAGGTCCGCAACCGCCGCACCGGCGAGTCGCGCAAGGTCCAGGCGAAGTTCGTCTTCGTCGGCGCCGGCGGCGGCGCGCTGCACCTGCTGCAGAAGTCGGGCATCAAGGAGATCAAGGGCTTCGGTGGCTTCCCCGTCTCCGGTGCCTTCCTGCGCTGCACCAATCCCGAGGTCATCGCGCAGCACAGCGCCAAGGTCTACGGCAAGGCCGCGGTCGGTGCCCCTCCGATGTCGGTGCCGCACCTCGACACCCGCGTCATCGGCGGCAAGCAGGGTCTACTCTTCGGTCCCTACGCCGGCTGGTCGCCCAAGTTCCTCAAACAGGGCGGCATCATGGACCTGCCCAAGTCCGTCAAGCCCGGCAACCTGATGTCGATGCTCGGCGTCGGCGTCACCGAGCTCGGCCTGGTCAAGTACCTCGTCGGTGAGCTCATGCAGTCGCCCGCCGACCGCATCGGCACCCTCGCCGAGTTCGTGCCCGAGGCGCGCCTCGAGGACTGGGAGCTCATCGTCGCCGGCCAGCGTGTGCAGGTCATCCGCCGCAAGGGTGCGGGCGGTGTCCTCGAGTTCGGTACCGCCGTGGTCAACGCGGGTGACGGTTCGATCGCCGGTCTGCTCGGTGCGTCGCCGGGTGCCTCGACGGCCGTTCCGGCCATGCTCGACGTCCTTGAGCGCTGCTTCCCGCAGCAGTGGGCGGGCTGGCAGTCCAAGCTCCGCGAAATGGTCCCGTCGCTCGGTCTGAAGCTGTCCGACAACCCCGACCTGTTCCGCCAGGTATGGGACCACAGCACGAAGTCGCTGCAGCTCGACGTCGTCTCCGACACCGTGGCCGAGGCACCCGCAGAGGCCGCCGCGGTCTGATCCGATCACTGCACCTGTGGCCCGGGGCGATGCCCGGGCCACAGGTGTCCCGAAGGTGGGTCCGATCGGATTCGCCCCGACACGAGAGATGGGGAGATGCCCGTGTCCGCTGCCGCTGAGGACGAGACCAGTTACCTGGTCGGACTCGATCTCCGTGGACGCCGCGTCGTGATCGTCGGAGGAGGCAGCGTCGCGCAGCGGCGTCTCGGTCTGCTCGTCGCGTCCGGTGCCGACGTCCACGTGGTCGCCCGGGCCGCGACCCCCGTGGTCGAGAGCATGGCGACGAAGGGCCGCATCTCCCTCGACCTGCGCGACTACCGCGACGGCGACCTCGACGGCGCGTGGTACGCGATGGCCTGCACCGACGAACCCGAGACCAACGCAGCGGTCGTCGCCGAAGCCGAACGCAACAGGATCTTCTGCGTCCGCGCGGACAACGCCCGTCACGGCAGTGCCGTCACCCCCGCCACGGCCCGCTACGAGGGTCTGACCGTCGGCGTCCTCGCCGGTGGCGACCACCGCCGGTCCGCCGCCGTGCGCACCTCGATCCGTGACGCCCTCGCCGGAGCGGCCGTCGCCGAGTTCGCCGAGACCGCGCCGAAGCCGGTCGGCGTCGCCCTCGTGGGCGGAGGACCGGGCGATCCCGACCTGATCACCGTGCGCGGTCGACGCCTCCTCACCCGCGCCGACGTGGTCGTCGCCGACCATCTCGCCCCGCAGGAACTGCTCGCGGAACTCGACTCGCACGTCGAGGTGATCGACGCGGCGAAGCTCCCGTACGGACGGGCCATGGCCCAGCAGGTCATCAACGAGACCCTCATCGACCGCGCAAAGGCCGGCAAGTTCGTCGTCCGACTCAAGGGCGGCGACCCGTACGTCTTCGGTCGCGGTTACGAGGAGCTCGAGGCCTGCACCGCGGCCGGCATCCCGGTGACCGTCGTCCCCGGCATCACCAGCGCGATCTCCGTGCCGTCCGCGGCCGGGATCCCCGTCACCCACCGTGGGGTCACCCACGAATTCGTCGTGGCCAGCGGCCACGTCGCGCCCGGACATCCCGACTCGCTCACCGACTGGGACGCGCTCGCCAAGCTGCGCGGCACCCTGGTCCTGCTCATGGCCGTCGAACGCATCGAGCAGTTCGCCGACGCCCTGATCGCCGGCGGACGTCCCACCGACACCCCCGTGGTCGTCGTGCAGGAGGGCACGCTGAGCAGCCAACGTGTAGTGCGTGCCGATCTGTCGACCGTCGCTCAGCGTGTCCGGGACGAGGCCGTGCGCCCGCCCGCGATCGTCGTGATCGGGCCGGTGGCCGGATTCGGACTCGATCCGCGGACCGGCTCCGACTCGGACGGTGGGTAACGTTGGATCACGTGTCAGCCACTTCGCATCCGTCGGCCACCCGCGCGGTGGCTCTGGCCATGCTGGTCCTCAGCGGCCTCCAGTTGATGGTCGTGCTCGACGGAACGGTCGCGAACCTCGCGCTCGCGCCGCTGCAGAGTGATCTGGGACTGTCGGATGCGGGTCGCAACTGGGTCCTCACCTCCTACGCCCTTGCCTTCGGCGGGTTGATGCTCCTCGGCGGCCGTCTCGGCGACAGCTACGGACGCAAACGCACGTTCATGGGCGGAGTCGGCCTGTTCACCCTGGCGTCCCTGCTGTGCGGTCTGGCGACCGGCGAGGCGATGCTCATCGGCGCCCGCGCCCTGCAGGGCGTCGGCGCCGCGGTCGCGTCCCCGACCGCCCTCGCGCTCGTCGCGACGACCTTCGCCGCAGGTCCGGCACGCAACCGCGCCATCGCGGTCTTCGCGGCCATGACCGGTGTCGGGTCCATCGCCGGACTGATCCTCGGGGGTGCGCTCACCCAGCTTTCGTGGCGCTGGATCTTCCTCATCAACGTCCCTATCGGCGTCCTCATCGTCGTGCTCGCCGCGATCGCGCTGCGTGAGACCGCCTCCGAACGCCTCGCGCTCGACGTGCCGGGCGCGATCCTCGCGACACTCGGATGCACCGGCCTGGTCTTCGGTCTCACGGAGGGTCCCGAAGTCGGTTGGTCGAGCCCCTCGGTCATCGGCGCGATCGTCGCCGGCTTCGTGCTGCTCGGAGTGTTCCTGCTCGTCGAGCGGCGGGCGGAGAACCCGCTGCTGCCGTTCGTGCTGTTCCGCAACAAGGACCGCGTCGCGACCTTCGTGGCGATCTTCTTCGCGGGCGCCGTGATGTTCAGCCTCGCGGCCTTCGTCGCCCTGTTCGTGCAGGACGTCCTCGGCTACAGCCCGCTCGCCGCGGGTCTGGCCTTCGTGCCGTTCGCCTTCGGTCTCGGCGGTGCCGCCGCGGTGTCGTCGAAGCTGGTCGCGCGGATCGAACCGCGCTGGCTCGTGGTCACCGGCTCGGCGATCATGACTGTCAGCCTGCTCTACGGCTCGACCATGGACGGCAGCGTCCGCTACTTCCCGACCCTGTTCGTGCTGGTGCTCGTTGTCGGCTTCGGGGTCGGCCTGGCCGTGGTCCCGCTGCCGCTGTGCGCGATATCCGGGGTGGGACCGCACGAGATCGGACCGCTCTCGGCGATCGCGCAGGTCGCCCAGACTCTCGGAGGTCCGGTCGGCCTCGGGGTGATCGGTGCGATGGCCACCTCGCGGACGATGTCGCTCGGTGGTGTCTCCGGAGCCGTCGCCGACATGACCGACGCCCAGCTCGTCGCCCAGGGCGAGGGATACATGTTCGCGCTCGTCGGCTGCGCGGTCTGCGCGGTGATCGCCGGTGTCGCCGCGCTGTTCATCCGCTTCACTCCCGAAGAGGTCGCGCAGGCGCAGGAGGCCGAGAAGGCCGCGCAGACCTCCTGACCGTCGGACCGTCACCGTGGCGGACGAGCGACCGCTGCGGCGGATGAGTTTGCTCACGCCTGCCACGCACGACCCCCGGGTACCCGACACTCATGCAGGTCGGTGTTCTCGAACGGGGCAGATTCGTCGGATCGTGGATGGTCCGCGCGGTGCGCGAGGCCGGACACGAGCGGTACGTTGCCCTCCAGGCGTTCCGGTCCACGCTCGCCGCGGTCGTCGCGTGGCTCGTCGTGACCGAGGTCTTCCACTTCCAGCAGGCCTTCCTCGCGCCCTACGTCGCGGTCTTCCTCGTCGAGGCGACACTCGTGCGCTCGCTCCAGCAGGCGGTGGTGCAGGTCGGGGCGGTGGTTGCGGGTCTGCTGGTCGCGGTCGTGGTGACGCGGCTCGTGGAGTCGACGACCGCTGCGATCGGCATCGCCGTGGCGATCGGCTACTTCGCGGGTCGCTGGCGACGGTTCGGGGCCAGTGGCATCTGGGTGGCGATCACCGCGCTGCTGGTGATCGCGACGGGCGCCTCGGACAGCCCGATCCTGCTCGGTGAACGACTCGCGGAGACGGCGATCGGCGCGGCGATCGGCGTGGCCGTGACGGCGCTGGTCTTCCCGCCGGTGTACTCGGCGGGCAAGGAGGCCCGCGAACTCACCGGTGAGCTGCGCGACCTGCTGCGGGACATGGCGTCCGGATGCCGTGAGGGATCGTCGGGGGTGCGGGACTGGGTGCAGCGCGCGCGGGGCATCGACAGCCTCGTGCAGCGTGCCTTCGAGGAATCACGGTGGGCGCACGAGAGTGCCCGGATGAACCCACGCCCCGCCGCTGCACGGGTCGGGGAATGGGCACGTCGCTGGGACCGGACCCTCGACGACCTCTCGTCGGTGTCCAGCGCTGTCGAGGAACTCGCGCACGCTCTGGACCCCGTACTCGGCGACGACGTCGCCGAAGCCGACCGTCGCCGCCTGCGGACGGGGATCGCAGCGATGCTCGACGCCCTCGCCGAGATGGTCGATGCCGTGGGGGCGGGCCGGGAGGTCGACCCCGACGGGACGTGCTGCAGCAATCTCACAGACCTCGAACGGTTCGCCACCGAATCGGACGACCTGGTCCTGACCGCGCGACTCGGCGCCGTCCTGCACACGGCTCGCCGGATCGTCGCGGCGATGGGACTCGAGGTCAGGTGAGCACGACCAGCTCGGTCGGCGACTCCACCTCGACCCTCAGTCCCGCCTTCGTCGCGACGCGGGCGAGCGCTCCGATATCGCTCGGCTCCGCGCGGGTGAGGACCAGCGCGCGGGCCAGCAGGCCCTTGTGGTGCTTGTTGAAGTGGCTGACGACCTTGCGGGTGCCGTCGGGCTGCTCGGTGAGCACGGTTGCGGTCACCGCACCCAGCACGGGACCGAGCTGCTGGTAGACCCCGGAGCGGAGATCGACCACGAGGTCGCCGCCGGCTTCGGCCACCAGCGCGTCGGTGAGCTCGTTCCGCCACACGGACTTCACGGTGCCGAAGCCGGGCAGTTTCGACCCTCCGGAGAGACGGTAGGCGGGGATCGGATCCGCAGCCCGGACCGCGCCGAACAGCGCCGACCCGATGCCCAGGCGTCGATAGGCCTTGTCGCGCTGCGCCTTCGTGAAGGCTCCCGCGTCGAGCGCGTCGTACAGCACGCCGGTGTACCGCTCCAGCGCCGGGCGGGTGGGGGAGACCCACAACTTCGCGTTGCGTTCGATCTCGTCGGCGCCCTTCGTACCCAGCCCGAGTGCGCGGCTCGACTCCTCGGGGTCGGCGGAGAGGTCGACGAGGGCCTGCACGAGCATCTCCCGCGTCTCCGTCAACTGCGGCATCGACAGGTCGGCGAGATCGAGCGGTCCGCCGTCGCCGCCGTCGGACTTGGTTTCGGAAGGGGGGAGAAGCACCAGCACAACCGGTAACCGTACCGACGTCGCGGAAGGTGGCCACGGTAGGCTGCACGGTCGTGATCACCCGCATGTCGCACCTGTTCCTCCGCACCCTCCGAGACGACCCGGCCGACGCCGAGGTCGCGAGCCACAAGCTGCTGGTCCGAGCCGGATACGTGCGACGAATCGCGCCAGGTGTGTACTCGTGGCTGCCTCTGGGGCTGCGGGTGCTGCGGCAGATCGAGCGGGTGGTGCGCGAGGAGATGAACTCCATCGGAGCGCAGGAGATCGCTCTGCCCGCGCTGCTGCCGCGCGAACCCTACGAGGCCACCAACCGGTGGACGGAGTACGGCGACAGCCTGTTCCGGCTGAAGGACCGCAAGGGCGGCGACTACCTCCTCGGACCCACCCACGAGGAGCTCTTCGCGCTCACCGTCAAGGGCGAGTACAACTCCTACAAGGACTTCCCGGTCACGCTCTACCAGATCCAGACGAAGTACCGCGACGAGGAGCGCCCCCGCGCCGGCATCCTCCGCGGTCGCGAGTTCGTCATGAAGGACTCCTACAGCTTCGACCTCACCGACGAGGGCCTGGCCGACTCGTACAAGGCTCACCGCGACGCCTACGAGCGCATCTTCGCGCGTCTCGGCGTGAAGTACGTGATCGTCTCGGCCACCTCCGGTGCGATGGGTGGCAGCGCCTCCGAGGAGTTCCTGGCCGACTCGCCTGCGGGTGAGGACACCTACGTGCGGTGCCTCGAATCCGGTTACGCGGCGAACGTCGAAGCGGTGAAGACGCTCGCGCCGGAACCGCTGCCGATCGACGGACAGCCCGAGGCGGTCGTGCGCGATACCCCCGACACCCCGACGATCGCCTCGCTCGTCGCCGCGGCGTCGGAGGTCCTCGGCCGGGAGGTCACCGCGGCCGAGACGCTCAAGAACGTCATGGTCAAGGTCCGGCAGCCCGGTGGCGGGTGGGAGCTGCTCGGCATCGGCATCCCCGGCGACCGCGAGGTCGACGACAAGCGCCTCGAGGCCTCGCTCGAACCCGCCGAGGTCGAGTTGCTCACCGACGCCGACTTCGAGGCCAATCCCTTCCTCGTCAAGGGCTACATCGGCCCGAAGGCGCTGCTCGCCAACGGTGTCCGCTACCTCGTCGACCCCCGCGTGGTCGACGGCACCAGCTGGATCACCGGCGCCGACGAGCAGGGCAAGCACGTCTTCGGGCTGGTCGCAGGTCGCGACTTCACCCCGGACGGCACGATCGAGGCCGCCGAGGTGCGCGACGGCGATCCGTCGCCTGACGGAGCCGGCCCGCTCCTCTCCGCCCGCGGCATCGAGATCGGCCACGTCTTCCAGCTCGGCCGCAAGTACACCGATGCTTTCGCGGTGGACGTCCTCGGCGAGAACGGCAAGCCCGTCCGCCCCACGATGGGCTCCTACGGCGTCGGCGTGTCACGCCTCGTCGCGGTGGTCGCCGAACAGCAGCACGACGAGAAGGGCCTGCGCTGGCCGTCGGAGATCGCACCGTTCGATGTGCACCTGGTCATCGCCAACAAGGACGAGCAGGCCCGCGAAGGCGCCGAGAACCTCGCCGAGGAACTTTCGAACGCCGGCCTCGAGGTGCTCCTCGACGACCGCAAGGCGTCGCCCGGCGTGAAGTTCAAGGACTCGGAGCTGCTCGGCATGCCGCTCGTCGTCGTGGTCGGCCGCGGCTTCGCCGACGGCAAGGTCGAGGTCCGCGACCGTTTCTCCGGCGAGGCCGACGAACTGCCGATCGGTGAGGTCGTCCAGCGCATCGTCAACCGCTGACGCTCTTATTCGCCGATACAGGCGGAACCCGGTGTCCCTGCGACCTGCCGTCGCGGGGGCACCGGCGTATGTGGCAGAAGTCGCCGTGGTGCGCTGCGCGCCGAACCACAATGAGGTACATGGCCGACAACTGGAGTGCGACCGACAACTACCTCACCGACGTGCTGATCGGCGACGATCCTGCGCTGAGCTCAGCGCTCGAGGCGAACGCCGCAGCGGAACTGCCGCCCATCGACGTGTCCGCGCCGCAGGGCAAGTTCCTGCACCTGCTCGCACGGATCCGGGGTGCCCGCCGGGTCCTGGAGATCGGCACCCTCGGCGGATACTCGACCATCTGGCTCGCCCGGGCCGTCGGGGAGTCCGGCCGGGTGGTCACCCTCGAATACGAGCGCAAGCACGCCGAGGTGGCCCGCGCCAATCTCGACCGCGCCGGCGTCGGTGACCGTGTGGACATCCGAGTCGGCCCCGCCCTGGACTCGCTGCCGGGCCTGGTCGACGAGGATCCCTTCGACCTGGTGTTCATCGACGCCGACAAGGAGAACAACAGCAACTACGTGCGCGCGGCGCTCGGGCTGTCGCGACCCGGCACCGTCATCGTCGTCGACAACGTGGTGCGGGCAGGGGCCATCGTCGATCAGGGCAGCGACGACGAACGGGTCCGCGCGTCGCGGGACGTGCTCGAACTGCTCGCCCGCGAACCACGCCTCGACGCGACGGCGTTGCAGACCGTCGGATCGAAGGGCTGGGACGGCTTCGCGCTGGCGGTCGTGACCGGGTGACCCGTGCTTCGGAGTCGACCGGATCGAGGCCGACCGGATCAGGGTTGACCGGGGAAGGCCACCGACGGCACGACTCCGCGGCTCTGCCGCCACCGCGCCGCCCGCAGGGCCGCCTCGGTGAGTGCGTCCACGGCCGTGGCCCGGGTGGCCTCGCTGCGTGCCCGTTCGACGACGGACCGCCACGCGACCGCGGTGTCGCTCTCTATCTGTTCGGCGAGCTGCGCGGCGGACGCGGCGTCGATCACCGGGAACGGCACGGTGTAACCGGGTGCCGCGACCGGCGGCTCGACGCTCGCGGCGCGCAACGCCTCGATCGTTGCATCACGGCGTGCGCGGTGCGCTGCGGTGTCCTCCGCCACGGCGTTCGCGCGGGCGGGATCCGCGAAGGCCGCGACCACACCGTATCCGAAGACCGCCGCGTGTTCGGCCTCGAGGGCGTCGACGAGGGCCTGCTGTTCGGAACCGAGTTCGGGTGAGCTCACGGCAACATCACCGCCGTCTGCACGGCGCAGGACGCGCTGATCGAGGCGAGCAGACCCGCGCGGTAACCCGAGAGCGTGCGTGCGAGGTCGGCGGCTTCGCGCTGCGACCGGTTCAACCGCTCACGGAGCGCCTCGACGGTCGGCAGCTCACCGGTGGGAGTGGTCACGGTGGTCGACGGGGGAGTGAAACTCGTGGTGGCGCCCTCCATCCGGGCGATCTCGGCCTCGAGCGCGTCGGCGTGGGAGGTCCGCTCGGCCGCGATCGTGGTGAGCGGCGCGGACAGCTCCGGCGCCCGCGCGACCAGCGCGGTCGCGATCGCGGCGTCGGTGCGGGCGCGGGTCGCCTGACCCGCCAGCGGATCCGGTTCGGCGGCATCCTCGTCGGAGGCGCCGCACGCGGTGATCGTCGTGATTCCGAATCCACCGACGGCGACCGACGACCATCGCAGGAGGGTTCGTCGGGAGACGGTGGGACGGTCGAGTGGCATCGGCACCGGACCATCCTGCCAGTCGCGTCGTCCGACGAAGGACGCCGCCCTGGTCACAGCAGCAGGAGACGCGGGTTAGGCTTGATGTCTGCCGGTACGCATCCGTTCCGGCCCGCTGTCCGCTGCGACCACAACTGAACGAGGAGCCCGCCCGCCATGCCTGTGCCGCCCCCGGAGAGGATCGTCGAGCTCGTCTCCGATCTGCTCGCCAGAGAGGGATACGACCTCGAGGACGTGGTGGTCACGGCCGCCGGAAAGCACAGTACGGTGCGCCTCCTCGTCGACAGCGACGCAGGTCTCGGTCTCGACGAGGCGGCCCGCCTGAGCAGGATCGTCTCCGAGGCATTCGACGGAGTCTCGGACTTCGGCGAGTCGCCCTACGTCCTGGAGGTCACCAGCCCCGGGATCGGCCGGCCCCTGACCGAGCCCCGCCACTGGCGGCGCGCTCAGGGTCGCAAGACGAAGGTGGAACTGGCCGACGAGACCCTCGTCGCACGCATCGGCGAGCTCGTCGGCGACGAGATCAGGCTCGTCCTGCCCGATCGGTCCGGGCCGGTCGTGCGTTCGGTCCCGCTCTCGGCGGTGCGCAGAGCGGTGGTGGAGGTGGAGTTCTCCCCGCCGCCACCGAGGGAACTCGAGCTCGCGGGCGGGGTTCCGGACGGCCGGGTCGCGGCCGGGGAGCTGGCCGAAGGGCCCGAGGACGACACGGGCAGCGACGACCACGACGAGACGAACGAAACGAAGGTGGACAAGTGAATATCGAGATCGCCGCCCTGCGCATGCTCGAGGCGGAGAAGAACATCCCGTTCGACGAGCTGATCGCGACGCTCGAGACGGCCCTGCTCACGGCGTACAGGCACGTCGACGGACACCAGCCGCACGCGCGGGTCGTGGTCGACACGAAGACCGGCGCCATCCAGGTCCTCGCCGAGGAGCGCGACGCCGACGGCAACCTGATCGCCGAGTGGGACGACACTCCCGAGGACTTCGGCCGGATCGCGGCGACCACCGCGCGTCAGGTCATCATGCAGCGCATCCGCGACGCCGAGCACGAACAGCGCTTCGGTGAGTTCGCGACCCACGAGGGTGAGATCGTCAGCGGCGTCGTGCAGCGCGACTCGCGTGCCAACGCCCGCGGCATGGTCGTCGTGAAGATCGGCGGCGAGACGAACAACGCCGAGGGACTGATCCCGCCGGCCGAGCAGGTGCCGGGGGAGTCCTACGAGCACGGCGACCGCATCAAGTGCTACGTCGTGGGCGTCTCCCGCGGACAGCGCGGCCCGCAGATCACCCTGTCGCGGACGCATCCCAATCTGGTGCGCAAGTTGTTCGCCCTCGAGGTCCCGGAGATCGCCGACGAGTCGGTGGAGATCGTCGCCGTCGCCCGCGAGGCCGGGCACCGCTCGAAGATCGCCGTGCACTCGACCGTCCCCGGCCTCAACGCCAAGGGTGCGTGCATCGGCCCGATGGGGCAGCGGGTGCGCAACGTGATGCGCGAACTCGGCGAGGAGAAGATCGACATCATCGACTACGACGAGGACCCCGCGAAGTTCGTGGGCAACGCACTGTCGCCGTCGAAGGTGGTGTCGGTCACGGTCGTCGACCCCGACGCGCGCGCCGCCCGGGTGGTCGTTCCCGACTTCCAGTTGTCCCTCGCGATCGGCAAGGAAGGGCAGAACGCCCGGCTCGCGGCCCGGCTGACCGGCTGGCGGATCGACATCCGCAGCGACGCGGCACCGGCCGGGAACGACGATTCGCGCGGCGGCTCGACAGGCGCGTAGGAGTGGGATGCGGGATTCCGGGCAAATCAGCGGTACAGTGGTCGATGGTTCAGCATGACCTGTCCTCGACCGGCGGGGAACGCGCCACTACGGTGCGGACCTGTGTCGGATGTCGGCAGCGAACGCTGGCTGCCGAACTGCTCCGGGTGGTGGCGCGCGAGGAGGAACCGTCAGGTTTCGCCGTGATTCCCGATCCCCGACGCAGGCTTCCCGGGCGAGGTGCTTGGTTGCATCCTAACCCGGAATGTCTGGGCCTGGCGGTTCGGCGTCGAGCATTCGGCAGGGCACTGCGCGTGACCGGGTATCCGGACACCACAGCGCTGGATCAGCTGGTCGGGTCCACGGCACAGTGATCACGGACGCATCGAGTCGGCCTCGGCCGGGTACGACGATCGTGGGAACGACGACGAGGAACACCAACAGTGACATCGCACTCTGAGAAGAACAGGCACGAACACTCATGAGCACACCGTGAAGCACCAGCGATGAACGTCCATCGGAGATAACCCGAGGTCGTGCGGGCAGTCGGCCGCTCGACCTCATCAGTGAGGAGAGCAGTGGCAGGCAAGGCCCGCGTGCACGAGTTGGCGAAAGAACTCGGTGTCACCAGCAAGGAACTACTCGCACGCCTGAAGGAACAGGGCGAGTTCGTCAAGTCCGCGTCGTCGACCGTCGAACCGCCGGTCGCGCGTCGACTGCGCGAATCGTTCGGTAAGACCGAAGGCGATGCAGCCGCGAAGGCTGCACCCAACCCCGCACCGAAGCCCGGTGCCCCCCGGCCGGGTCCCCGGCCCACCCCTGCGAGCCCGGCCCCCGCGGCCGAGACCGCGCGTCCGAAGCCCGGCGCACCGAAGCCGGCTGCTCCCAAGCCCGCTCCGGCACCGGAGGAGCCCGCGGCTCCCGCGCCGCAGGCCCCCGCTGCCCAGGCGGCACCGCAGTCCCCGGCTGCTCAGGCTCCCAGCGCGACGCCGCAGGCTCCCGCGGCCAAGCCCGGCCCCAAGCCGGCCGGTCCGCGTCCGGGTCCGAAGACCCCGCGCGTCGGTAACAACCCGTACTCCTCGGCTCCGGCCGAGCGTCCCGCTCCGCGTCCGGGTGCCCCGCGCCCCGGCCCGGGCGGACCGCGTCCTACCCCCGGACAGGGCGGCCCCCGCCCCACGCCCGGACAGGGACGTCCCGCAGCAGGCCCCGGTGGCCCGCGTCCCGGACCCGGCCAGGCCGGTCCGCGTCCGGCTCCCGGACAGGGCGGTCCCCGCCCCGCGCCCGGACAGGGCGGTCCCCGTCCGTCCCCGGGTTCGATGCCCCCGCGTCCCAACCCGGGTGCGATGCCGCAGCGTGCTGCGCGTCCGGCCGCATCCGGTCGTCCGGGTCGTCCGGGCGGAGCTCCCGGTGGACGTCCCGGTGGTGGTGGCGGCGGCTACCGCGGTGGCGGTGCCGGTGGCGGCGCACCTGCAGGTGCAGGTGCTCCCGGTGGTTTCCGCGGTCGCCCCGGTGGCGGTGGCGGTGGACGCGGTCGCGGCGGTGCAGCCGGCGCGTTCGGTCGTCCCGGTGGCGCTCCGCGTCGTGGTCGTAAGTCGAAGCGGCAGAAGCGGCAGGAATACGATTCGATGCAGGCGCCGTCGGTCGGCGGCGTGCGGTTGCCGCGTGGCAACGGCGAGACCATCCGTCTCGCTCGCGGCGCATCGCTGTCCGACTTCGCCGAGAAGATCGACGCGAACCCGTCGGCCCTGGTGCAGGCGCTGTTCAACCTCGGTGAGATGGTCACGGCCACTCAGTCGGTGAACGACGACATCCTCGAGCTGCTCGGCTCGGAGATGAACTACGTCGTGCAGGTCGTCTCGCCCGAGGATGAGGACCGCGAGCTGCTCGAGTCGTTCGACATCCAGTACGGCGAGGACGAGGGCGGCGAGGAAGACCTCCAGCAGCGTCCGCCGGTGGTCACCGTCATGGGTCACGTCGACCACGGCAAGACCCGCCTGCTCGACACGATCCGGAAGGAGAACGTCGGCGAGGGTGAGGCCGGTGGCATCACCCAGCACATCGGTGCCTACCAGGTGATGACCCACCTCAACGGTGAAGATCGCCTGATCACCTTCATCGACACCCCGGGTCACGAGGCGTTCACCGCGATGCGTGCCCGCGGCGCGAAGGCGACGGACATCGCGATCCTCGTGGTCGCAGCCGACGACGGCGTCATGCCGCAGACGGTGGAGGCGATCAACCACGCACAGGCCGCCGATGTCCCGATCGTGGTCGCGGTGAACAAGATCGACAAGGAGGGTGCGAACCCTCAGAAGATCCGTCAGCAGCTCACCGAGTACGGGCTGGTGGCGGAGGAGTACGGCGGCGACACCATGTTCGTCGACATCTCCGCGAAGCAGAACCTCAACATCGACCAGCTGCTCGAAGCGGTGCTGCTCACCGCCGACGCAGCGCTCGATCTGCGGGCCAACCCGGACATGGAGGCGCAGGGCGTCGCCATCGAGGCGCACCTCGACCGCGGTCGCGGTCCGGTGGCCACGGTGCTCATCCAGCGCGGCACTCTGCGGGTCGGCGACTCGATCGTCGCCGGCGACGCCTACGGCCGCGTGCGCCGCATGGTCGACGAGCACGGCGAGGACGTGCTCGAGGCACTGCCTTCGCGTCCGGTCCAGGTCGTCGGCTTCACGTCGGTGCCCGGCGCCGGGGACAACCTCGTCGTCGTCGAAGAGGACCGCATCGCGCGTCAGATCGCCGACCGGCGTAATGCCCGCAAGCGCAACGCGCTCGCAGCACGTAGCCGTAAGCGCATCAGCCTCGAGGATCTCGATGCCGCTCTCAAGGAGCACAACGAGCTCAACCTCATCCTCAAGGGCGACAACTCGGGTACCGTCGAGGCCCTCGAAGAGGCGCTCATGGGTATCGAGATCGACGACGAGGTGCGCCTGCGGGTCATCGACCGCGGTGTCGGTGGCGTCACCGAGACCAACGTCAACCTCGCTGCCGCGTCGAACGCCGTGATCATCGGCTTCAACGTCCGCGCCGAGGGCAAGGCCACCGAGCTCGCGAACCGCGAGGGTGTCGACATCCGCTACTACTCGGTCATCTACCAGGCGATCGACGAGGTGGAGAAGGCCCTCAAGGGCATGCTCAAGCCGATCTACGAGGAGGTCGAGCTCGGCCGCGCCGAGATCCGCGCGATCTTCAAGTCGTCGAAGGTCGGCAACATCGCGGGTTGCCTCGTGCAGTCCGGCATCGTCAAGCGCAACGCGAAGGCCCGCCTCATCCGCGACAGCAACGTCGTGGCCGAGACGGTCACCATCTCGTCGCTGCGCCGCGAGAAGGACGACGTCACCGAGGTCCGCGAGGGCTTCGAGTGCGGTTTGACGATCACCTACTCCGACATCAAGGTCGGCGACGTGATCGAGGCGTACGAGTTGCGCGAGAAGCCGCGCGACTGATCCACCCGCACCCGTGGCGGTGAACGATTCGTCGTTCGCCGCCACGGGTGTGTCGGGACGCCCGACCCGGCCGGCACGGAGCCGACCGGACGGCCGACCGGAGTGTCCTCGAGGAGAGAAGCGAATGTATCTGGGAGCGCTCGAACTCGACCTGCTGCTCGGCGACGTGCATTCGCTCAAGCAGAAGAGATCGGCGATCCGTCCGGTGGTCGCAGAACTGCGCCGGCTCGGGGTGTCCGCCGCCGAAACCGGGGAACACGATCTGTACCGCCGGGCGCAGGTGGGTGTGGCGGTCGTCGCCCCCGACCTCGCGCACGTCGGAGAGATACTGGACAAGTGTGAGCGGCTGGTCGCCCAGCGGCCCGAACTCGACCTGCTGTCGGTCAGACGCAGGCTGTACGGGCCCGAGGACTGATCCCGGCCGCACGACAGGCCGCCTGCCGGCGGCTACAGAAGGGAACGAACGACATGGCCGATCCAGCACGGGCTCGCCGACTCGCGAAGCGCATTGCCACCATCGTGGCCACCGCCATCGACCTCGAGATCAAGGATCCGCGCCTCGAGTTCGTGACGATCACCGACGCGAAGGTCACCGCGGATCTGCACGACGCCACCGTCTACTACACGGTCCGGGGCGCGGATCTGAACACCGAACCCGATCACGAGGCCGCTGCTGCCGGCCTCGAGAAGGCCAAGGGCGTGCTCCGCTCGAAGGTCGGCGCCGGCACCGGTGTGCGGTTCACCCCGACGCTGACGTTCGTCACCGACACCGTGCCCGACACGGCACGGCACATGGAGGAACTCCTCGCGCGCGCTCGCGCGGCCGACGACGAGGTCGCACGCGCCCGTGAGGGCGCCGTTCCGGCCGGCGATGCCGATCCCTACAAGGAATCCCGTGAGCGCGACGCCGGTGACGACGACGAATAACGCACCGGTGCCCGACCCGACTCCTCCGGTGGTCCCGTCGCACCGGGACGATGCCGGCGTCCCGTCCGGCCCGGCAGGATCCGTCGACCTGCACGGTGCCGCCGCACTGCTCGACGCGGCGGCCACCGTGACGGTGCTGTGCCACATCAACCCCGACGCCGACACCCTCGGCAGCGGGCTGGCCCTCGGGCTGGCGCTCGAGCGACGCGGTGTCACCGTGCAGGTCGCGTTCGGTTCGCCCGCGAACATGCCGGACTCGATGCGGTCGCTGCCGGGCGCACACCTGGTCACGCCGGTCGCGGAGGTACGCCGTGAGGCCGATCTCGTGGTGACCGTCGACTGCGGTACCGCGGGCCGTCTCGGTGTCCTGCGCGACCGTCTGAAGACCGCCCCGAACGTCCTGGTGATCGACCACCACCTGTCCAACACGCGGTTCGGCACCCACAACCTCGTCGACCCGGAGTCCGAGGCCACCGCGATGGTGCTCGCCGACCTCTTCGACGTGTGGGGTGTCGAGATCGACGCCGCACTCGCGCACTGCCTGTACGCGGGACTGGTGACCGACACCGGATCGTTCCGCTGGGGTCGCCCGCAGGCCCACGGACTTGCCGAGCGCCTGCTCGCCACCGGTATCGACGGCACGTCGATCACGCGGGCCCTGCTCGACACCCATCCCTTCGGGTGGTTGCCGATGCTGTCGTCGGTGCTGGCCACCGCCACACTCGAACGCGACGCTGCTCAGGGCAGGGGACTGGTCTACGCCTTCGTCCGGCGCGCCGACTCCGCGCATCTCGGTCCGGAGGAGGTCGAGAGCGTCATCGACATCGTGCGCACCACCGCCGAGGCCGAGGTCGCCGCGGTGTTCAAGGAGGTCGCTCCCGAGGAGTGGACCGTCTCGCTGCGCGCGAAGACCTCGGTGGACGTGTCCGCCGTCGCCACCGCACTCGGCGGCGGAGGACACCGCCTGGCGGCGGGATACACCGCCCACGGCGACACCGATCGGATCGTCGCCGCCCTACGCGGCGTGCTCGGTTGACTGCGTCCGGCGGGTCGCCCGCCTCTGAGACGCCCGGCGGCTCACGCGCCTCTGAGACGCCCGGCGGCTTACGCGCCTCTGAGACGCCCGGCGGCTTACGCGCCTCTGAGACGCCCGGCGGCTCACACGCTTCCGACGTCACCGGACGGCGGATCCTCGGGCTCGTCCTTCCCGCCCTCGGGGTGCTCGCGGCCGAACCGCTCTACCTGCTGTTCGACATCGCCGTCGTCGGCCGGCTGGGGGCGCTGCCCCTGGCCGGTCTCGCGATCGGCGGGTTGATCCTCGCGCAGGTGAGCACCCAGCTCACCTTCCTGTCGTACGGCACCACCGCGCGCGCGGCGCGTTTCCACGGTGCGGACCGGCACGACGACGCTGTCGGCGAGGGCGTGCAGGCGACCTGGCTCGCGATGATCGTCGGACTTGCGATCCTGCTCGTCGGCCAGGCGCTGGCCGGCCCCGTCGCGCGGCTGCTCGCCGGCGATGCCGAGATCGCCGACGCCGCCGTCTCGTGGCTGCGCGTCGCGCTGTTCGGGGCTCCCCCGATCCTCGTCGGCCTGGCCGGGAACGGTTGGATGCGCGGCGTCCAGGACACGATGCGGCCGCTGCGATTCGTCATCGCCGGCCTCG
This sequence comes from Rhodococcus sp. GQ147, assembly GCF_059759155.1. Taxonomy (NCBI): domain Bacteria; kingdom Bacillati; phylum Actinomycetota; class Actinomycetes; order Mycobacteriales; family Nocardiaceae; genus Rhodococcus; species Rhodococcus sp. GQ147. The sequence goes on along the minus strand of NZ_JCAXDU010000014.1, from coordinate 97,368 downwards.
CCCTGTCGGCGGTGCTGTGCCCAGTACTGGTCCACGGACTGCTGGGCGCTCCCCGGTGGGAACTCGTCGGTTCCGCCATCGCCAACGTGATCGGGCAGTCCGTGACGGCCGTCCTGTTCGTCGTGGCGCTGCTGCGGTCCGGGGTTCCGCTGCGACCGCGACCCGCCGTGATCGGGGCACAGTTGCGGCTCGGACGTGACCTGATCGCGCGCAGCCTCGCATTCCAGGCCTGCTTCCTGTCCGCGGCGGCGGTGGCGTCGCGCTTCGGTGCGGCCGCGGTGGCCGGTCATCAGGTCGTGCTGCAACTGTGGACCTTCGTGACCCTCACCCTGGACTCGCTGGCGATCGCCGCGCAGGCCCTCGTCGGCGCCGCGCTCGGTGCGGCCGACCGCCGGGGCGCGACTCGCCTGGCGTGGCGGTTGTCGGCGTGGTCGGTGGTCTTCGCCGTCGTCCTCGCGGCGGTCTTCGTGGCGGGGAAGGATGTGATTCCTGATCTGTTCACCACCGATACCGAGGTGCTCGACCAGATCGGCGTCGCGTGGTGGTTCTTCGTCGCGATCATGCCGTTCGCGGGAATCGTCTTCGCACTCGACGGTGTTCTCCTCGGTGCGGGGGACGCCGCCTTCCTGCGCACCGCGACGCTGGCCTCGGCGCTGTTCGGCTTCCTGCCGTTGATCTGGTTGTCGCTCGCGTACGACTGGGGTCTGGCGGGTATCTGGACGGGGCTTACGGTGTTCATCGTGTTCCGGATGATCGCCGTCGTGTGGCGCACGCTCTCGGGACGATGGGCGGTGACGGGCGCGGACCGGCAGGTGTGCATCCAGGACGAGTCGGGAGGTTAGTGCGTGGCAGCGAAGCTGTGGGCGATCAGCGACATCCATGTGGGCCATCGGGGCAACCGGCCGGTCACCGAGGACCTGTATCCGGAGTCGCCCGACGACTGGTTGATCGTCGCGGGCGACGTGTCGGAGAAGACCGACGACATCCGGTGGGCGCTGTCGCTGCTCCGCAGCCGGTTCGCGAAGGTGATCTGGGTGCCCGGCAACCACGAACTGTGGACGACCGCCAAGGACCCGGTGCAGATGTTCGGGGTCGCGCGCTACGACTATCTCGTCACTATGTGCCGCGAACTCGACGTGCTCACCCCTGAGGATCCGTATCCGATCTGGGAGGGCGAGGACGGGCCGGTGGTGCTCGTGCCGATGTTCCTGCTCTACGACTACTCGTTCCTGCCGGAGGGCACCACGACGAAGGCGGACGGGCTCGCGCTGGCGCGCGAACGCAACGTCGTCGCGACCGACGAGTTCCTGCTGAAGCCGGATCCGTATATCACGCGCGACACCTGGTGCCGGGTACGCGTGGATCAGACCCGCGCCCGTCTCGACGCGCTCGACCCCGCCCTGCCCACCGTGCTGATCAACCACTTCCCGCTGGTGCGCGAACCCACGCGGATGCTGTTCTACCCCGAGTTCGCCCTGTGGTGCGGTACCACCGAGACGGCCGACTGGCACCTGCGCTACCGGGCGCTGTGCAGCGTGTACGGCCACCTGCATATCCCGCGGACCACCTACTACGACGGGGTGCGCTTCGAGGAGGTCTCGGTCGGCTACCCGCGCGAATGGCAGCGACGCGGCATGCCGGAGCAGCCCCTGCGGCAGATCCTCCCCGTCCCGGAGTATCCGCCGGGCAGCCTGAACAAGTGGGGCGGTCATTTCACCGTGACCCCCGAGATGGAAGCCGAGGCCGAGAAGATGCGGGCTCAACGAGAGAAGGAGTTGCGGTGACCGAACCGGACACCGGGCAGAAGACGGACACGCGCGGCGCGCTGATCGGGCGCATCGTGCCGGACGGCGTCGCTGCAGCCGAGTTGTTCGAGGACCCACCGGGACTGCGGCCGCATCCCCAGGAGGAGCCGCTCGTGGCGCGGGCCGTGGAGAAGCGGCGCCGCGAGTTCGCCGGTGCCCGTCATTGCGCCCGCCAGGCCATGCGCACCCTCGGCGTCGACCCCGCGCCGGTACTGCGCGGAGAGATGGGCGATCCCGTCTGGCCTCGCGGCGTCGTCGGCAGCCTCACCCACTGCGACGGCTATCGCGGTGCCGTGCTGGGCTATTCGCTGCAGATCCGATCGCTCGGCATCGACGCCGAACCGCACGACGTGCTCCCCGACGGGGTGCTGCCCGCGGTGAGCCTCGAACCCGAACGCGAGTGGCTCGCCTCGGCCGGCGACGACCTGCACTGGGACCGTCTGCTGTTCTGCGCCAAGGAGGCCACCTACAAGGCGTGGTTCCCGCTGACGAAGAGGTGGCTGGGCTTCGAGGACGCCCACATCACCTTCGAGCGCGACACCACCTCGGACGTGGTCACCGGCACCTTCCACTCGCGACTGCTCGTCCCCGGCGACACCCTCGACGGGCAGCCGCTGACGGGCTTCGACGGACGGTGGCTCATCGCCGACGGTCTCGTCCTCACCGCGATCACGGTGCGCTGATGAACGACGCCGCACCCCCGCAGGAACATCCGGCACTCGCCCGCGCAGGCCTGCTCGTCGTCGACAAGCCGGCCGGCATGACAAGCCACGACGTGGTGGCGCGCTGCCGCCGACTGCTCGGCACCCGCAAGGTCGGGCACGCGGGCACTCTCGACCCCATGGCGACGGGCGTGCTCGTCCTCGGCGTCGAGCGCGCCACCAAGCTGCTCGGGCTGCTCGCACTGACGACCAAGTCGTACACCGCGACGATCCGTCTCGGGCAGAGCACCGTCACGGACGACGCGGAAGGCGAGACCGTCGCGACCACCGATGCGACGCACGTGACCGACGAGCAGATCGGCGAGGGCGTGGCCGCGCTGACAGGCGACATCCAGCAGGTGCCCGCCAGCGTCAGCGCCATCAAGATCGACGGCAAGCGCGCCTACGCCCGCATGCGCGAGGGGGAGGCGGTCGAGTTGAAGGCCCGGCCGGTCACGGTCTCGCGGTTCGACGTCCTCGCCCGCCGCGATGTGCCCGGGAGCGGCTTCGTGGACGTCGACGTCGACGTGGACTGCTCGTCCGGCACCTACATTCGGGCGCTCGCACGCGATCTCGGCGCGGCCCTCGGAGTGGGCGGTCATCTCACGGCGCTGCGTCGCACGAAGGTCGGCCCGTTCGGCCTCGAACATGCCCGCACGCTCGAACAGCTCGCCGACGACCCGACGCCGAGCCTCGACATCGACGCGGCCGTGCGCACGGCCTTCGAGTGCCGCACCATCAGCGACGAGGAGGTGGGGCTGCTCGCGAACGGGCGCTGGCTAGAGCCCGTCGGGATCCACGGCGTCTACGGCGCCGTGGATGCGCAGGGTCGGGCTGCAGCGCTGCTGCAGGAGAAGGGCAAGCGGGCTGCGGCGGTGTTCGTGGTGCGCCCCTCCAACATGTGAGCGGGCTCGGACGGGCCGGATCGCAGCCGGCTCAGACGAGCCAGATCGCTTCCGCCGCCGGGTGACCGAGATCGATCGTGCGGCCCTCGGTCCGGCCCAACCGGACCGAGATGGTTCCGGCGAAGTCGCGACGTTCGAGCACGGTGATGTCGGTGTCGAGGGCGATCCCGACCTCGTCGAAGTAGCGCAGCATCGCGGGGTCGGAGTCGGAGATGCGGGCCACGCGGCCGTGGTCGCCGTCGTTGAACTCGCTCAGGGCGCGGGCGGGTGGTGACGGGATCGTGCCGTCGGGCGCCGGGATCGGGTCGCCGTGCGGGTCGCGTTCGGGATGACCGAGTTTGGTGTCGATCGCTGCGACCATCCGTTCGGAGACGGCGTGCTCGAGGATCTCGGCCTCGTCGTGCACTTCGTCCCACCCGTAGCCGAGCTCGCGGACCAGGAAGGTCTCGATGAGGCGGTGGCGCCGGACCATCGCCACGGCGGCCTGCCGGCCCTCGTCGGTGAGGGAGATCGCGCCGTAGCGCTCGTGGTCGACGAGTCCCTGGTCCGCGAGGCGGCGTACCGCTTCGGACACCGTGGACGCCGACACGCCCAGCTTCTCGGCGAGCAGCTTGGTGGAGATCTTCTCCCCGGACCACTCCTGGACCGTCCACATGATCTTGAGATAGTCCTGTGCGACCGAGGACAGCAGCTCGGTCGCGGTGGTCTCGTTACTCTCAGGCACGCGTCCAGCTTAGGTAACCGTCACCCGGGAATCACGCTCTCCGTCGGCTCGCTGGTCCTTTCGCCCTCCGGCGCGCGGCGACGCATCACGAGCCGGGTGACGACACCCTGACGCGGAGCGAACAGGTACGCGAGGGTGAAGACCACGGCCTGGGCGAGCACCACCACGCCGCCGGTCGCGGCGTCGGTGTAGTAGCTCGTGTACACACCGACCACCGAGGCGATCACTGCGAGTACCGGTGCGATCACCAGCATCCGGGCCATCCGGTCGGTGAGCAGATAGGCGGTCGCGCCGGGGATGATGAGCATCGCGACGACGAGGATCACGCCGACCGCCTGGAGCGCGCTGACGATCGTCACCGCGAGCAGCGACAACAGCAACGCCGACAGCGCGGCGGGGGACAGGCCGAGGGTGTGCGCCTGGACGCGGTCGAAGGCGAACAGCGTCAGATCGCGGCGCTTCGCGACGAGGACGGCCAGCACGACGGCCGCCAGGATCGACACCTGCCAGACGTCGCCCGTCGCGAGCCCGAGCAGGTTTCCGAACAGCACGTGGTGCAGGTCGATCTGGCTCGGGTTCTTCGAGATCAGCACCACGCCCAGGGCGAACAGTGTCGTGAAGACGATGCCGATGGTGGCGTCCTCCTTGACGCGGCTCGTGCCGCGGACGAGCCAGATCAACGCGACGGCGATGCCGGCGAAGACGAGGGCTCCGAGCGCGAACGGCACCCCCACCAGATAGGCGAGGACGACACCGGGCAGCACGGCGTGCGAGACCGCGTCGCCCATCAGCGACCAGCCGATGAGCACGAGCCAGCAGCTGAGCAGCGCGCACACGATCGTCGCGGCGACCGCGACGAGCAGCGCGCGCTGCATGAAGCCGTACTGCAGGGGTTCGATCAGCACGTCGATCATCGTCCGGCCTCCTGTGCGTATGTCTCCCGTGCGACGTCCTCGGCTCGTCCACCGTTCGCAGGTGGGGGAGCGCCGAAGGCGCGGGCGAGGTTCTCCGGGAGGAGGACCTCCTCGGGGGAGCCGTGCACGAGCACGCGCCGCTGCAGCAGTACCGCCTCGTCGCACAGTTGCGCCAGACCTGCAAGATCGTGGGTGGCGACGAGGATCGCGTGGCCGCTCGCCGCCAGTTCGCGGATGACGCCGGTCAGCGCGTGCTCGGTGGTGGTGTCGACCCCCGCGAACGGCTCGTCGAGCAGCAGCAGCGGCGAGCCCTGCGCGATCGCCCGTGCCACGAAGACACGCTTGCGCTGGCCGCCCGAAAGCTGCCCGATCTGCCGGCCGGACAACGCGGTCATGCCCACGCGTTCGAGCGCGGCGTCGACGGCCTCGTGGTCGGCGGGGCGCGGGCGGCGCAGGAAGCCCTGGTGGCCGTAGCGGGCCGTCATGACGACGTCGCGCACGCCGATCGGGAAGTTCCAGTCGACGGCCTCGGACTGCGGCACGTAGGCGACCTGCGTGCGGCGACGCGCCACGGCGGTGGTCGTCCCGCCGATGGTGACGCGACCCGAGGTGGGTCGCACGAGACCCATGATCGTCTTGAACAGCGTCGACTTACCCGAGCCGTTGGTTCCCACGAGTCCGCAGACGCGGCCGGGTGCGAGTTTCAGGGTGACGTTCTGCAGGGCCAGGACGGTGTCGTAGCGCACCGTCACGTCGTCGACGAACAGTGCCGGTGTGTCGAGTGTCGAAGTCATGGCCTCAGTCCCGTCGTGATGACGTCGATGTCGTGTCGGAGCAGATCGAGGTAGGTGGGGACGGGACCGTCCGCCTCGGAGAGCGAATCGACGTAGAGGATTCCGCCGAATTCCGTTCCGGTATCGGCCGCGACCTGCCGTTGCGCCTTGTCCGAGACGGTCGATTCGCAGAACACCGCCGGAACCTCGTTGGTGCGCACGAAATCGACGGTCCGGGCGATCTGCTGCGGGGTGCCCTGCTGGTCGGAGTTCACCGGCCACAGATAGGCCTCCTGCAGCCCGGCGTCGCGCGCGAGATAGCTGAACGCGCCCTCACAGGTGACGAGTGCGCGCCGGTCGGCGGGCACGCTGTCGAGGGCGGTGACGAGTTCGGTGTGGAGACCGTCGAGTTCGGCCTTGTACGCCTCGGCGCGGGCCGCGAAGTCGTCCGCGTGCTCGGGGGCGAGGTCGGCCAGTGCCGCGGCGATGTTGTCGACGTAGACGCGGGCGGCGAGCGGGGACATCCAGGCGTGGGGGTTGTAGGGACCCGTCGTCGCGCCCCCACCGATCGGCAGTGGGTCCACACCCTCGCTCACGACCACGTGCTCGGCGTCGACATCGGCGACGAACTGTTCGAACCACCGCTCGAGACCGAGTCCGTTGTCGAGGACGAGGTCGGCCTCGGTCGCGAACCGCAGGTCGCCCGGCGTGGGCTCGTAGCCGTGGACCTCGGCGCCGGGCTTGGTGATGGACTCGACCCGCACGTGGTCGCCGCCGACGTTGCGCGCCATGTCGGCGAGGACGGTGAAGGTGGTCAGGACCAGGGGCCGATCGTCGGCGGAACCGGTGGTCGAACATGCCGCGAGGGCGGCGGCGCAGGCCGTGGCCGCGAAGGCGGCGATCATGCGACCGGCACGGAAGGATACGGACCGTGTTCTGTGGGCTCTCGACGAAAAGTTCGGCACACCGAAATTATGCATTCGCCGAGCCGTCACCGTCATGTGGGGCGCTCCGGGAGCCATCCGGGCGTGCCCGACCCGCTCACGGGCCGTAGGCTGCCGATGTGCAGAGATGGCGAGGTCTGGACGAAATTCCTGCGGACTGGGGTCGGTGTGTACTCACGATCGGCGTGTTCGACGGCGTACACCGCGGCCATCAGCAGCTCATAGCGCGTGCCGTCGAGGCCGCGCGGGCACGCGGTGTGGCCGCCGTGCTCATGACCTTCGATCCCCACCCCATGGAAGTGGTCCGCCCGGGCAGCCACCCGGCGCAGCTGACCACCCTCGCGCGACGCGCCGAGCTCGCCGAGGAACTCGGTATCGACGTTTTCTGCGTCATGCCGTTCACCCCGGAATTCATGAAGCTCTCGCCGGAGCGGTACGCCCACGAGATCCTCGTCGAGCGACTGCACGTGGCCGAGGTGGTCGTGGGGGAGAACTTCACCTTCGGAAAGAAGGCGGCCGGCACCGTCGACATGCTGCGCTCGATCGGTGAGCGTTTCGGGTTCGCGGTGCAGGGGCTCACGCTGGTCGCCGAGCACGCCGTGACGTTCTCGTCGACCTACATTCGTTCGTGCGTCGACGCCGGGGACGTCGTTGCGGCCGCGGACGCACTCGGTCGCCCGCACCGGGTCGAAGGCGTGGTCGTGCACGGCGACGGTCGCGGTCGAGGACTCGGATTCCCGACCGCCAACGTCGCACCGCCGATCTACGCGGCGATCCCCGCCGACGGCGTGTACGCGGCCTGGTTCACGGTGCTCGACTCCGGTTCTCCCGTCGAGGGACTCACAGCTGGTAAGCGCTACCTCGCAGCCGTGTCGGTGGGCACCAATCCGACCTTCTCCGGACGCAAGCGCACGGTGGAGGCGTTCGTCCTCGACGAGAAGGCCGATCTCTACGGCCAGCACGTGGCGGTCGACTTCGTCGAGCGGCTGCGGGGCATGGAGAAGTTCGATTCCGTGGAAGCGTTGATCTCCGCGATGCACCGCGACGCCGAACGGGCGCGAGATGTTCTCACGAAGACTCCCCAGTGACACCGACTCCGAGTGACACCGACTCTCGAATGACGTGGGTGTCCGTCGACCGTCCGGTGTCGTCCGAACGAACGAAACTGCGAGTTCGGTACGAAAAAACGTCTTGTCCGCCGTCTTCTCCGAGGACCGGGGGCGCACCCCGGACCGCGAGTCGATTCTGTCGTTCTTCGCCTCCCGCATGCACCTGGTCAGTGCTCTGGCACGTCGGATCGCCGACGCGCCGGGCTCACTGGACTATCCCTACTGGGTGAAGGCCGACCTCGCCGTCGACGACGGTGTCGCTCGCGATGGAGCGCTACTACCGCGAGCGCGGGGAGGATCTGCCCTCGGAGTACGCGGCGGTGCCCGTGGCGCTCGGCGGTCACCGTCCTGGCCCCGGCGCGGGACGACCTCCGTCCCGACCGCGACATCGACCGGTACGTCGAGTTGCTCGACCAGGTTTTCGCCGAGGTGTCGGCCGCGGTGGGCCGCGCGGGTGCCGGCCGGCGCTGAACCCGATCGTGGTTCGGCGGCAGAAGTCGGCTCTGATAGGCTGGACCGTCGGTGCGCGCTGCGGTTCGCGGTGGCCGTACCGGGCGGACTCCGGTCCGTCTACCGTCACGCGGACGTCAGTTGTACAGGAGTGACCCAGTGGCTCTGACCACCGAACAGAAGAAGCAGATCCTCGGCGAGTACGGCCTCCACGAGACCGACACCGGCTCCCCCGAGGCGCAGGTGGCACTGCTCACCAAGCGCATCGTGGACCTCACCGAGCACCTCAAGCAGCACAAGCACGACCACCACTCCCGCCGCGGCCTGCTGCTGCTGGTCGGTCGTCGTCGCCGCCTGCTGAAGTACGTCGAGAAGGTCGACGTCGAGCGTTACCGCTCGCTCATCCAGCGTCTGGGTCTGCGTCGCTGACGCGGACAGGACACGACCTGATCTGCATTCGCTGATCTTTTCCGGCAGCCGACGGGGTACCCACTACACTGGGCCTCGTTGGCTGTCGGTGTTTGTGCCGGTTCGGCCGGCGACTTCCATCGCCTCCAATGGTGATGATCCGTATGCACCGACGGTGTCGGTCCTCGGTAGTGACCTTCCGGTCCCGTCGGGTGTCGTATCCCGAATCCGCCGGAGGGTTTCGATCGACGACCGCCTCCGTGAGTCGGTGCGCAGCCGTGGCCACGGGGGTCGCGGCGCCCGCGCGGGTACGGCGAAGACGAAGAGGGAAGAGAAGACATACAGATGACAAGCACTACCGCAGTCGAGATCGACGAAGGGGTCTACGAGACCACCGCAACGCTCGACAACGGTGCCTACGGCACCCGCACCATCCGTTTCGAGACCGGCCGCCTCGCACGCCAGGCCGCCGGTTCGGTCGTCGCCTATCTCGACGACGAGACCATGCTGCTCTCGGCCACCAGCGCCTCGAAGCAGCCCAAGGACCAGTTCGACTTCTTCCCGTTGACGGTGGACGTCGAGGAGCGCATGTACGCCGCGGGTCGCATCCCCGGCTCGTTCTTCCGTCGTGAGGGACGCCCCTCCACCGACGCGATCCTGACCTGCCGTCTGATCGACCGGCCGCTGCGCCCGTCCTTCGTCGACGGTCTGCGCAACGAGATCCAGGTCGTCGTCACGGTTCTGAGCCTGAACCCGAACGACCTCTACGACGTCGTCGCGATCAACGCCGCGTCGGCCTCCACCCAGCTCGCCGGCCTGCCGTTCTCCGGCCCGGTCGGTGGCGTGCGTGTCGCGCTCATCGTCTCCGACGACAACAAGTCGGGCCAGTGGGTCGCGTTCCCGACCGTCGAGCAGCTCGAGAACGCCGTCTTCGACATGGTCGTCGCCGGTCGCATTGTCGGTGGGGCGGACAACCCCGACACCGCGGACGTCGCGATCATGATGGTCGAGGCCGAGGCGACCGAGAACGTCATCGCGCTCGTCGACGGTGGCGCCCAGGCGCCCACCGAGTCCGTCGTGGCCGAGGGCCTCGAGGCGGCGAAGCCGTTCATCGCCCGCCTGTGCATCGCGCAGCAGCAGCTCGCCGCCGCCTCCGCGAAGCCCACCGGTGAGTTCCCGCTGTTCCCGCCCTACCAGGACGACGTCTACACCGCGGTCGAGTCCGCCGCGTCGGAGAAGCTCGCCGAGGCGCTCACCATCGCCGGCAAGCAGGAGCGCGACGACCGCACCGACGAGATCAAGGTCGAGGTGCTCGAGCAGGTCGCTCCGAACTTCGAGGGTCGCGAGAAGGAGATCGGCGCTGCCTTCCGCTCATTGACCAAGAAGCTCGTGCGCCAGCGCATCCTGCGCGACCAGTTCCGCATCGACGGCCGCGGTGTCACCGACATCCGTGCCCTCTCCGCCGAGGTCGCGGTCGTTCCCCGCGCCCACGGTTCGGCGCTGTTCGAGCGCGGCGAGACCCAGATCATGGGTGTCACCACGCTCGACATGGTGAAGATGGCGCAGCAGGTCGACTCGCTCGGTCCCGAGACCAGCAAGCGCTACATGCACCACTACAACTTCCCGCCGTACTCCACCGGTGAGACCGGTCGTGTCGGCTCGCCGAAGCGTCGCGAGATCGGCCACGGTGCCCTCGCAGAGCGCGCGCTCATCCCGGTTCTGCCGAGCCAGGAGGAGTTCCCCTACGCCATCCGTCAGGTCTCCGAGGCCCTCGGCTCGAACGGCTCGACGTCCATGGGTTCGGTCTGCGCCTCGACGCTATCGATGCTCAACGCCGGTGTGCCGCTCAAGGCCCCGGTCGCCGGTATCGCCATGGGCCTGGTCTCCGACGAGGTCGAGCTCGAGGACGGCACCCGCGAGACCCGCTACGTCGCCCTCACCGACATCCTCGGTGCGGAGGACGCGTTCGGCGACATGGACTTCAAGGTCGCCGGCACGAAGGACTTCGTGACCGCCCTGCAGCTCGACACCAAGCTCGACGGTATCCCGTCGCAGGTCCTCGCCGGTGCGCTCTCGCAGGCCCACGATGCCCGCGCCACGATCCTCGAGGTCATGGCCGAGGCCATCGACACGCCCGACGAGATGAGCGAATTCGCTCCGCGAATCACCACCATCAAGGTCCCGGTGGACAAGATCGGTGAGGTCATCGGCCCCAAGGGCAAGATGATCAACTCGATCACCGAGGAGACCGGCGCCAACATCTCCATCGAAGATGACGGCACCGTCTACGTCGGTGCAGCGGACGGCCCGTCCGCGCAGGCCGCGATCGACAAGATCAACGCCATCGCCAACCCGCAGCTGCCGAAGGTCGGCGAGCGCTTCCTCGGCACCGTGGTCAAGACCACGGCGTTCGGAGCGTTCGTCTCCCTGCTCCCCGGCCGCGACGGCCTGGTGCACATCAGCAAGCTCGGCAACGGCAAGCGCATCGCCAAGGTCGAGGACGTCGTGAACGTCGGTTCGAAGATCCGCGTCGAGATCGCCGACATCGACAACCGCGGCAAGATCAGCCTCGTCCCCGTCGAGGACGAGTCGGCCGAGGCCGCTGCGACCGGCGAGAACGCCGAGTCCTGATCACCCACCCGCCTGCCGGTTCCCGGTGGGCGCGTGAACCCCGCACCCGTGGTGCCCGACATCCGGTCGGGCACCACGGGTGCGTCGTTTCCGGCAGACCATGGTTACCGGGGTGCAACGGCCGGACGTCATCCGGGTGAGGTTCCGCCGAACCGGGTCCGGACCGCGCCCGGGAATGGTTCCCTGAGTATGTGAGAACGGACACGCAGGCGGATCTCGGGAGGTTGCGCGGAGCGAATCTGGCTCTGGCAACCTGGGTGTCCGCCATCAACTTCTGGGCCTGGAACATGATCGGGCCGCTGTCGACGACCTACGCCACCGACATGTCGCTCAGCAGCACGGAAGCGTCGATGCTGGTGGCCACGCCGATCCTCGTGGGCTCCCTCGGTCGCATCGCGGTCGGGGCGATGACGGACCGGTACGGCGGACGGGCGATGTTCATCGCCGTCTCGCTGTCGTCGATCGTTCCCGTCGTCGCGGTCGGATTCGCCGCCGAGGCCGGCTCCTATCCGTTGCTCCTGGTCTGCGGGTTCTTCCTCGGCATCGCCGGCACGATCTTCGCGGTCGGGATCCCGTTCGCCAACAACTGGTACGAACCCGCCCGCCGCGGCTTCGCGACCGGCGTGTTCGGGGCGGGCATGGTGGGCACGGCCCTGTCGGCCTTCTTCACCCCGCGTTTCGTGAACTGGTTCGGGCTGGTGCCCACCCACATCGTCGTGGCGGCCGCCCTCGCCGTGACCGCCGTGGTGTGCATCCTGATGATGCGCAATGCTCCCGATTTCCGTCCCAACACCGACCCGGTGCTGCCCAAACTGACAGCCGCGGCGAAACTCGGTGTGACCTGGGAGATGTCGTTCCTGTACGCGGTCGTGTTCGGCGGATTCGTGGCGTTCAGCAACTATCTGCCCACCTACATCAAGACGATCTACGGCTTCTCCGCCGTCGACGCCGGTACGCGCACGGCGGGTTTCGCGCTCGCCGCGGTCCTCGCCCGGCCCGTGGGCGGAGCGCTGTCGGACCGGGTGCCGCCGAAATACGTGGTCCTGGCCTCGTTCACCGGCACCGCCGTGATGGCGGTGATCGCGACCTTCCAGCCCCCGCCCGACCTGTGGTCGGCGCTGACGTTCATCACAATGGCGATCTTCCTCGGCATCGGCACCGGCGGTGTCTTCGCGTGGGTGGCGCGCCGCGCCCCGGCGCACACAGTGGGCAGTGTCACCGGCATCGTCGCCGCTGCCGGTGGGCTCGGCGGCTACTTCCCGCCACTGGTGATGGGCGCGACCTACGACGCCGAAGGCAACGACTACACCGTCGGTCTGCTCCTGCTCGCGGCGACGGCACTGGTGTGCCTGTTCTACACCGCATTTCGGCTGCACGCCCACGAACCGCCCCCTGTCGCACGATCCGGAACCCGCGACGTACGTGAGGAGAAGCCGTGACGGACACCGCCGGAGTCGGGAACCGGATCGAGGAACTGCTCGTGCGCAGCGGACGGTTCTTCACCTCCGGCGAGCAGTCCGACGACACACGCACGGTCACGCGGCGCGGTGGCCGCGAGGGCGACATCTTCTACCGGGACCGCTGGAGCCACGACAAGGTCGTCCGCTCGACCCACGGGGTGAACTGCACCGGCTCGTGCTCGTGGAAGATCTACGTCAAGGACGGCATCATCACCTGGGAGACCCAGGAAACCGACTATCCGACAGTCGGTCCCGACCGTCCCGAGTACGAACCGCGCGGATGCCCGCGCGGCGCGGCCTTCTCCTGGTACACCTACTCGCCGACGCGCGTGCGCTATCCGTACGCGCGCGGGCTGCTCGTCGAGATGTACCGGGAGGCGCGGCAGCGACTCGGCGATCCGGTGCTCGCCTGGGCCGACGTCCAGAACGATCCCGAACGGCGCCGCCGCTACCAGCGTGCCCGCGGCAAGGGCGGACTGGTGCGCGTCACGTGGGCCGAGGCCACCGAGATGATCGCCGCCGCGCACGTCCACACCATCAAGGAGTACGGACCCGACCGGGTGGCCGGCTTCTCGCCGATCCCCGCCATGTCGATGGTCTCCTTCGCCGCCGGATCCCGGTTCGTCGAACTGCTCGGCGGCGTGATGACGTCGTTCTACGACTGGTACGCCGACCTACCGGTGGCGTCGCCGCAGGTCTTCGGCGATCAGACCGACGTACCCGAGTCCGGGGACTGGTGGGACGCCTCCTACCTGATGATGTGGGGTTCGAACGTGCCCGTCACCCGCACCCCGGACGCGCACTGGATGACGGAGGTCCGCTACCGCGGCACCAAGGTCGTCTCGGTGAGTCCGGACTACGCCGACAACACCAAGTTCGCCGACGAGTGGATGGCGTGCGCGGCCGGTACCGACGGTGCCCTGGCGATGGCGATGGGCCACGTGCTCCTCACCGAGTTCTATGTGCGGCAGCGCGTGCCGTTCTTCGTCGACTACGTGCGCCGGTACACCGACCTGCCCTTCCTCGTGCGGGTCGAGGAACGCGACGGAAGGCTCGTGCCGGGCAAGAACCTCACCGCCGCCGATCTCGGGCACAGCGTCGAGAACGCGGCCTTCAAACCGGTCTTCGTCGACGGTGCGACCGACACCGTCGTCGTACCGCCGGGCTCCCTCGGCTTCCGCTACGGCGACGACGGCATCGGAAAGTGGAATCTCGAACTCGGCGACCTCGTCCCGACATTGACGGTCGCGCCCGGCGGCGGGGGAGCGGGCGAGACCGCGGCGGTGTACCTGCCGAGCTTCGACACCATCGACGGGCACGGTGAAAGCATCGAACGGGGCGTGCCGGTCCGTCGGATCGGGGACCACCTCGTGTGCACCGTCTTCGACCTGATGCTCGCGCAGTACGGGGTGAACCGTCCGGAGCTCGACCTGCCCGGGCAGTGGCCGAGCGGGTACGACGACCCGGGCTCGCCGTACACCCCGGCCTGGCAGGAGGCCCTCACCGGGGTGCCCGCGGCCCAGGCGATCCGGATCGCGACGGAGTTCGCCCGCAACGCCGAGGAGTCGGGCGGGCGTTCGATGATCATCATGGGGGCCGGCATCTGCCAGTGGTTCCATGGCGACGCGACCTATCGCGCCGTACTTGCGCTGCTCATGCTCACCGGCTGCATGGGACGCAACGGAGGCGGGTGGGCGCACTACGTCGGCCAGGAGAAGTGCCGTCCCGTCACGGGATGGGCGGCCATGGCGATGGGGACGGACTGGTCTCGCCCACCTCGCCAGATGGCCGGCACCTCCTACTGGTACGTGCACACCGACCAGTGGCGCTACGACGGTTACCGTGCCGACGCGCTGGCCAGTCCGCTGGGACGAGGTCGTTTCCGCGACAAGCACACGATGGACGTCATGGCGTCCGCGGTCGCCATGGGCTGGACACCCTTCTATCCCCAGTTCGACCGCAACACCCACGAGATTGCCGAACAGGCACGGGCGGCGGGACGGGAGATCCCGCAGCACGTCGCGCAGCAACTCGCCTCGGGTGAACTGAAACTGTCGGTGACCGACCCCGACGACCCGCGGAACTGGCCGCGCGTGCTCAGCGTGTGGCGGTCGAACCTGCTCGGCTCGTCCAGCAAGGGCAACGAGTATTTCCTGCGGCACCTGCTCGGCACCGATTCCAACGTGCAGGCCGAGCCGACCGCCCCCGGCCTGCGGCCCGGTGAGGTGGCGTGGCCCGACGACCTGCCCGAAGGAAAACTCGACCTGCTCATGTCGATCGACTTCCGCATGACCTCGACAACGTTGTTCTCCGACATCGTCCTGCCCGCCGCGACCTGGTACGAGAAGGGCGACCTGTCGAGCACCGACATGCACCCCTACATCCACGCCTTCACCGCAGCGGTCGATCCGCCCTGGGAAACCCGTTCGGACTACGACGCTTTCGGCGCCATCGCGCAGACCTTCAGCACCCTCGCCCGGACCCACCTGGGAACCCGCACCGACATCGTGATGGGGACACTGCAGCACGACACGCCCGCAGCGATGGCGTATCCGTCCGGCACCGAGCGGGACTGGCGCTCGACCGGCGAGGTGCCGGTTCCGGGGAGGACGATGGGTCCGCTCACCGTCGTCGAACGGGACTACGGTGCGATCGCGGAGAAGTGGGCGACGCTCGGTCCGCTCGTCGAGTCCCTCGGGTTGAACACCAAGGGCGTCGTGACCCGGCCGGACCGTGAGGTCGCCGAACTGGCACAGAGATTCGGCGTGATGGATTCCGGTGCCGGACAGGGACGTCCGGCGATCACCACCGCCGAACGCATGGCCGACACGATCCTCGCGCTGTCGGGCACGTCCAACGGCAGGCTCGCCGTCGAGGGTTTCCGTGAACTGGAGAAACGCACCGGACGGCGACTCGTGCACCTCGCGGAGGGCAGCGAGGAACGGCGGATCACCTACGCCGACACCCAGGCCCGTCCCGTACCGGTCATCACGAGCCCGGAATGGTCGGGGAGCGAAACGGGAGGTCGCCGGTACGCGCCGTTCACGATGAACATCGAGGAGCTGAAACCGTTCCACACGTTGACGGGCCGGATGCACTTCTACGTCGACCACGACTGGCTCGAAGAGCTCGGGGAGCAGCTCCCGGTCTACCGGCCCCCACTCGACATGTCGCGGTTGTTCGGCGAACAGGCGGTCGGCTCCGGCGACGGTGTCGGTCTGACGGTGAGATACCTGACCCCGCACTCGAAGTGGTCGATCCACTCGGAATATCAGGACAACCTGTTCATGCTGTCGCTGTCCCGGGGCGGGCCGACGATGTGGATGTCGCCGGCCGACGCCGCAAAGATCTCGGTGAGCGACAACGACTGGGTCGAGGCCGTCAACCGCAACGGTGTCGTGGTGTGCCGGGCGATCGTCTCGCACCGAATGCCCGAAGGGGTGGTGTTCGTCTACCACGCCCAGGACCGCGTCATCGACGTCCCGCGCAGCGAGACCACCGGACGCCGCGGCGGCATCCACAATTCGCTGACCCGCATCCTCATCAAGCCGAGCCACCTGGCCGGTGGATACGCGCAGACGGCCTACGCGTTCAACTATCTCGGCCCGACGGGCAACCAGCGCGACGAGGTGACGATCGTGCGTCGCCGATCCCAGGAGGTCGTCTACTGATGCGTGAGCAGGAAGCGAGGCGATCGTGAAGGTCATGGCACAACTCGCGATGGTGATGAACCTCGACAAGTGCATTGGATGCCACACCTGCTCGGTGACCTGCAAACAGGCGTGGACCAACCGGTCGGGCACCGAGTACGTGTGGTTCAACAACGTCGAAACCCGCCCGGGCCAGGGCTATCCGCGCACCTACGAGGACCAGGAACGCTGGCGCGGTGGCTGGGTCCGGGATACCAAGGGACGGCTGCGTCTCCGCGACGGTGGACGCCTCGCGAAACTCGCCCGCATCTTCTCGAACCCGAAGATGCCGTCGATCCACGACTACTACGAACCGTGGACCTACGACTACGACAACCTGACGAACGCCCCGCTCGGCGACCACGTCCCGGTGGCCTCGCCGCGCAGCCTCATCTCCGGTGAACCGATGAAGGTGGAATGGTCGGCGAACTGGGACGACAACCTCGGTGGCTCACCGGCGATCGTGCCCGACGACCCGATCCTGAAGAAGGTCGGCGACCGGATCAAGCTCGAGTTCGAGCAGACCTTCATGTTCTACCTGCCGCGGATCTGTGAGCACTGCCTCAACCCGTCGTGTGTGGCGTCGTGTCCGTCCGGCGCGATGTACAAGCGGTCGGAGGACGGCATCGTCCTCGTCGACCAGGACCGGTGCCGCGGCTGGCGGATGTGCGTGTCCGGATGCCCGTACAAGAAGGTGTACTTCAACCACAAGACCGGGAAGGCCGAGAAGTGCACCTTCTGCTACCCGCGGGTCGAGGTGGGGCTGCCGACCGTGTGTTCGGAGACGTGCGTGGGCAGGCTCCGGTACATCGGTCTGGTCCTCTACGACGTCGATCGGGTCCTGGAGGCGGCATCGGTGGAGAACGACACCGACCTGTACGAGGCGCAACGCGGCCTGCTGCTCGACCCCCGTGACCCCGAGGTGATCGCCGGCGCCCGCGCCGAGGGCATCTCCGACGAGTGGATCGAGGCCGCGCAACGGTCCCCGGTCTACGACCTGATCAGCACGTACCGGGTCGCGTTGCCGCTGCATCCGGAATACCGGACGATGCCGATGGTCTGGTACGTGCCACCGCTGTCACCGGTCGTCGACGCCGTCAGCCGGGAGGGACACGACGGCGAGGACATCGGCAACCTGTTCGGCGCCCTCGACGCCCTGCGCATCCCCATCGCGTACCTCGCGGAACTGTTCACCGCCGGGGACACCGCGACGGTCGAGGCGGTGTTGCGACGACTCGCCGCGATGCGCTCCTACATGCGCGACATCAATCTCGGCCGCGAGACCCGCCCCGAGATCCCCGAGGCCGTCGGCATGACCGAGGAACGGATCTACGAGATGTACCGGCTCCTCGCGCTCGCCAAGTACGACGAGCGGTACGTCATCCCGACCGCCTACGCGGCCGAAGGGCATCGGCTCGAGGAGTCGGCGACGGACTGCGCGCTGTCCTACGAAGGTGGCCCCGGCATGTACGAGTCGGGTCCGTTCGGGGAGGCCAGCGGCGTCCCGGTCCCGGTGGCGGTCGAGACCTTCCACGCCCTCGCACAGCGGCAGACCAGTGATGGGATGGCGGCGAACGCGTCGAACCCGTCGCGGGTGAACCTCCTGAACTGGGACGGCAAGGGCGTACCGACGGGCATGTTCCCGGGCGGTCACGACACGAGGGGGGAGAAGCAATGAGACTGCTGCGTCCACGGCGCGCCGGCGTCGATCGCGCCCTGCACCGTCGCCTCGTCCGTCAGGCCGCGTCGCTGCTGCTCGCCTATCCCGACGCCGGACACGCCGGACGGCTGGACGTCGCCGGGCAGCTCGTCGACCACATCACCGGTCCCGAGCAGGACATGCTGGGGACGGCGATCCGCGCACTGGACGAACCGGATCTGCTCGTCCTGGCCCAGCGGTACGTCGAGACCTTCGACCTGCGGCGACGCTCGACGATGTACCTGACCTACTGGACCGCGGGCGACACCCGGAATCGCGGCGCCGAGATGCACGCCTTCGCGAGTGCCTACCGCGCCGCGGGCGTCGAGCCGCCCGCCCACGAATCACCCGACCATCTGCCGGTCGTCCTCGAATTCGCGGCCACCGTGGATCCCGCCGCGGGCGAGGAACTCCTCACCCGGTATCGGGTGGCCCTCGACGTGCTGCACACCTCCCTGCACGAGGCCGGCTCGCCGTACGCGCAGGTCGTCGCAGCCGTGTGCGCGACGCTCCCGCCGGTCACCGACCGGGACGAGGAACGGGCCCGGCGCCTCGCGCAGGCGGGACCGCCCCGCGAGTCGATCGGTCTGCAGCCCTTCACCCTGACGGTGCCGCCCCGGCGAGGAGTTCCGGAATCATGAGTGCAGGAGAGATCTTCTGGGACGTGGTGCCGTACGTGACGCTCGCGATCGTCGCGGTGGGGACCTGGTGGCGGTACCGATACGACAAGTTCGGATGGACCACCCGTTCGTCCCAGCTGTACGAGGCGCGGTTGCTGCGCATCGCGAGCCCCATGTTCCACTTCGGGATCCTGGTCGTGATCGTCGGCCACGTCATCGGCCTGGTGATCCCGCAGTCGTGGACCGACGCCGTGGGATTGAGTCAGCACGCCTATCACGTGCAGGCCATCACGCTCGGCACGATCGCGGGTGTCTCGACGCTCGTCGGCATCTCCCTGCTCGTGTATCGCCGTCGCACCAGCGGTCCCGTCTTCAGCGCCACCACTCTCAACGACAAGGTCATGTATGTCGTGCTCGTCGCCGCGATCGTGGCGGGTCTCGCCACCACGCTGATGGGGTCGGGTGTCGTGGGCGAGGAACACAACTACCGGGAGACCGTCTCGCCGTGGTTCCGGTCGATCTGGGTCCTGCAACCCCGCGGCGACCTGATGGTGGAGGCGCCGTTCAGCTTCCAGCTGCACGCGCTGATCGGCCTCGTGCTCTTCGCGATATGGCCGTTCACCCGCCTAGTCCACGCCTTCAGTGCCCCCGTCGGATACCTGTTCCGGCCGTACATCGTCTACCGCAGCCGCGAGGAGGCACGTCCCGGCCGGCTCGTGGGTTCGCAACCGCAACGACGGGGGTGGTGAGCGCGACCGATGGTGGGGGACAGTCCCGGTGTACTGTGAAATGTTCCGCGCCCTCCGACCTTGTCAGGACCACCGAAGATCCCCATGGCTTCCAGTTCCCACGTGAAGAACGACGCTTCGACCCCCGCACCCGTCGCGGCCACCGGCGTCCGCCGCTCGGTCCTTCCCGGGGGAGTGCGGGTCGTCACCGAGCACGTCCCGGGAGTGCGCTCGGCGGCCGTCGGCGTGTGGGTCGGTGTCGGATCCCGCGACGAACAACCGTCGGTCGCAGGTGCCGCCCACTTCCTCGAGCACCTGCTGTTCAAGGCGACCCCGACGCGTACCGCTCTCGACATCGCCGAGACGATGGACGGGATCGGGGGAGAGCTCAACGCGTTCACCAGCAAGGAACACACCTGCTTCTACGCGCACGTCCTCGACGACGACCTGCCGATCGCCGTCGACGTCGTCGCAGACGTCGTCCTGCGCGGCCGGTGCCTGAGCGCGGACGTCGACGTCGAGCGTCAGGTGGTGCTCGAGGAGATCGCGATGCGCGACGACGATCCGGAGGATCTGCTCGGCGACTCGCTGCTCACCGCGCTGTACGGCGATCACCCCATCGGCCGGCCGATCATCGGATCCGTCGAGTCGATCGAGTCCATGACCCGGACCCAGTTGCACTCGTTCCATGTGCGCCGCTACACCCCGCCGCGGATGGTCGTCGCGGTCGCCGGCAACGTCGACCACGCGCACACAGTCGAACTGGTCCGCCGCGCCTTCGCCGGTCACCTGGACGACGCGGCCACCCCCGCGCCCTGCCGCGACGGACGGCTCGAACTGCGCACTGCACCGACGATGAGCATCGTCGAGCGCGACAACGAGCAGGCGCACCTGACGCTCGGCGTGCGGTCCTTCGGTCGGCACGACGGGCGTCGCTGGGCGCTGTCGGTGCTCAACGCAGCCGTCGGCGGTGGGCTGAGTTCGCGCCTGTTCCAGGAGGTGCGCGAGAAGCGGGGCCTGGCCTACTCGGTGTACTCCGGCACCGACACCTTCGCCGACACCGGCGCCTTCTCCGTGTACGCGGGCTGCCAGCCCAACAATCTCGGTGAGGTCGCCGCGGTGGTCCGTGAGGTGCTCACCGACGTGGCCGAACACGGCATCACCGACGCGGAATGCGCTCGCGCAAAGGGGTCGCTGCGCGGCGGTCTCGTGCTCGGACTCGAGGACACCGGGGCGCGCATGCACCGGATCGGCCGCAGCGAACTGAGCTACGGGCAGCACTGGGGCATCACTGAGACCCTCGAACGCATCTCGTCGGTGTCCACCGAGGAGGTGCGCAGCGTGGCAGCCGACCTGCTGCACCGGCCGTTCGCGGTCGCCGTCGCCGGCCCCTACCGGCGCACGCGTGATCTTCCGGCGTCGGTGCGCGCGCTCGTGTCCTGAATCGTCCTCAGCTGAGCCAGTCGGCTCCGGAGGCGTCCGATGTCGTGCGCGACGGGTCCGGTTCTGGCGGCGAGTTCCGACGCCGCGACCTCCGAGACGAACACGACCCGCACGTCGCGGTCGTGGAGCACATCCACGAGATTGGCGAACCGCTGCGCGGGTTCGCGACCCACGGTCGTCAGATCCGGGATCTTGTCGACGACCCAGAACAAGTGGTCCGCCGCGAGCGCCAGATAGTCGGCCGGCGCCGTGGTGTGCCCGCAGAGATCGCCGAAGTCGAACCAGAGACAGTCCTTCTCGGCCCGTAGAGCGCGGAGCGGACGTCCCGCCGGGCGCAGGACCCGATGTTCGGCCGGTGTCGGCCGCTCGAGACCGAGTCGTCGTAGCTGCAGGTCGGACGGGGAGACGGCCCAGATCCCCGACGCGAAGCCCCGCGCACGGTCGGAATCGAGCCGGTGATCGCGCGGACCGTCCAGAGCGACGACCGTCGCGCACCGCTCGACGAGCTCGATGGTCGGGACGAAACCGTCGTGGAAGAGCGGGTTGGGGAGCAGGTCGCGGGGAGGATAGTTCGAGGTCAGGACGAGACGCGTGCGGCGAGCGACCAGAGCGGGGAGCAACCGGGCGACGAACGTGCCGTCCGCCGGGTCGTGGACGTGGAACTCGTCGAAGCACACGAGCTCGGCGCGGCCGATCAGGTGATCGAGTGCGGCGTCGAGATCGAAGCGGTGCCGTCGCAGCTCGACGTGCAGGTCGCGGAAGAACTCGTGGAAGTGGACGCGCAGCTTGTTCCGTCCGGGATAGGCCGAGAAGTACACGTCGGCGAGCCAGCTCTTGCCGCGTCCGGGTGGGCCCCACAGGTAGACGTTCGGGCGCTCGGGATGACACAGCTGTTCGACAGCGTCGTGTTGCGCGGGATCGAGCACGAACCCCCGGCTGCGCGAGGCGTCCTCGAAGACCGTGCGGGGGACGGGGTTCGACGAGGCGGTGTTCGGCGACATGCGGTTTCTGCGTCGGCGCAACCTCACGGCCGTTACTCTATCATCGTAGAGTGACGACTTCACCCGAACGTCCCTCCCGGCGCACGGCCATCAGCGATGCCGCCCTCGAACTCGCCGCCCGCGGTGGCAACCACGCGGTGACGCACACGGGCGTCGACGTGCACCTCGGCCTGCCGAAGGGATCGACCTCCTACTACTTCCGAACCCGCCACGCGCTCGTCTCGGCTGCGATCACCCGCCTCGCCGAACGGTCGCGCGCGGATTTCGCCGCGCTGTTCGACGACACGACCGGCGACCCGAGCCCTCCTGCCGACCTGATCGCGCGCTATCTCGAACGCCTGCTCACTGTGCGTCGCACCGATGTGCTGGCTCGCTACGCGCTCGCGCCCGACGCGCGCCTCGAACCGGAGGCTGCCGAGGCGCTCGCGGCCTGCATGTTCTCGATCTCCGCGGCCACCGATCTCGTGCGGGAGCTCGGTGCGCCGGACTCCGAGACCGCGGGGCGCGATCTGGTGACCCTGCTCGAAGGAGTTCTGTTCGACCGCACCCACGGCGCTCGTGCCCACACATCCTCGGATTCGGACACGGCGTGCGTCGACGAGATCCGTTCGGCGGTCGCTCTGTGGCTCGACGCGCTCTGCGCGCAGCAGTAGGTGGCGTTCGACCCGCTCGGGACGTCTACGGGTGGTTGCGTAGGATTTCCGGGGGAGACGGCAACGAAAGGGCGTGACGACGCAAGTGGATGCAACAAAGGTTCGGGTGGGTGTACTCGGTGCTGCCGGCAAGGTCGGCCAGGCGATCTGCGCCGCCGTCGACGCCGCGTCCGATCTCGAGCTCGTCGCCACCGTCGACAAGGGCGACAGCCTCGACGCCTTCGTGAACTCGCAGACCCAGGTGGTCGTCGACTTCACCCACCCCGACGTCGTCATGGACAACCTGCACTTCCTCGTCGAGAACGGCATCCACGCCGTGGTCGGAACCACCGGCTTCGACGACGAGCGCCTCGACCGGGTGCGGAGCTGGCTCGCGGATCGTCCCGAGGTGGGCGTGCTCATCGCGCCGAACTTCGCGATCGGTGCCGTGCTGTCGATGCGCTTCGCTCAGGCCGCCGCCCGGTTCTTCGATTCCGTCGAGGTGATCGAGCTGCACCATCCGAACAAGGCCGACGCCCCGTCCGGCACCGCCTACCGCACCGCCCGTCTGATCGCGCAGGCCCGCGCCGAGGCCGGTGTGGCTCCGAGCCCGGACGCCACCACCACCGAACTCGACGGTGCGCGCGGCGGTGACGTCGACGGTGTCCGCGTGCACTCCGTGCGTCTCGCCGGCCTCGTCGCTCACCAGGAGGTGCTGCTCGGCACCCAGGGCGAGACCCTCACCATTCGGCACGACTCGATCGACCGTTCCTCCTTCGCTCCCGGCGTGCTGCTCGGTGTGCGGGAGATCGGTAAGCGACCGGGTCTGACCGTCGGAATCGATCCCCTCCTCGACCTGTGAGAACCGGCTCGCTCAAGGTCCTCGTCCCCATTGCGTTCATCGTGGTGGCGCTGGGGTTCTACTTCGTTCTGCTCGGCTCCACCGGCCTGGAACTGGTCCGGTCCGGTGAGGTCGCGGCGATCGGTCTCGGGATCGGCATCCTCATTCTCCCGATCGTGGGAGCCTGGATCGTCTACGCGACCCTCCGCGCAGGGCTGCAGCATCAGCACCTCGCGCGGCGGATCCACGACGAAGGCCTCGAACTCGACGTCGACGACCTGCCCCGCATGCCGTCGGGGCGGGTCGAGCGGGACGCCGCCGACGAACTGTTCGCGACCGTGAAGCAGGAATGGGAAGCCGACCCCGACAACTGGCGCAACTCCTACCGGCTCGCACGCGCCTACGACTATGCGGGCGACCGCAGTCGTGCGCGGGAGACGATGCGCCGAGCCGTTGCGCTCGAGAAGCTCGAACGGGACGGCCACGCCGGTTCCTGAACCGGCGAGCGGCTTTGACAACCTCGAGATGGTGCAGCAGCCTGCTGATGTGACGGACGAGGCTGTGGAAGACCGGGCAGGGGCGGGCGAGGCAGGGCGCGAGGACGGATCCCGCACAGTGCTGGTGGTGCATCACACCCCCTCGCCGCCGACTCGCGAGATCCTCGAAGCCGTCCTGGAGGGAGCGCGGGACCCGGAGATCACGGGTGTCACCGTCCGGGTGGTCCCCGCGCTGGGCGCCACGGTGCCCGATGTGCTGGCCGCCGACGGCTTCCTGTTCGGCACGACAGCCAATTTCGGTTACATGTCGGGTGCGCTCAAGCACTTCTTCGACACGGTCTACTACCCGTGTCTCGATGCCGTGGCCGGCCGTCCCTACGGTCTGTGGGTGCACGGGAACAACGACACCGCCGGCGCTGTGGCGTCGGTTCGGCGCTTGACCACCGGGTTGGGTCTCGTGCAGGCTGCTGCCGATCTCGAGATCACCGGACCGGTCGACGCGAAGGTACGCGAGCAGTGCTACGAGCTCGGCGCCATCGTCGCGGCGACCGCGGCCGGTGACATCTGACGTCAGCGGAAGTTCTTCTCCGTGAACGACTTGAGGCCCTTTCCGGCGGTTTCGAGGGCCATCTTCTCGGCGCGCCGCACGAGGAATCCGGGGATGGGGACCTTCGGATCGATGGTCAGTGAGAACTCGGCCGTCGTGCCGGATCCCTTGGCGGTGAGGGTGTAGGCGCCGTCCTGCTGGCGCTGCTGGCTGCTCTCCACCAGGGTCCACGACATCGACCCGTCGCCGTTCCAGGAGTACTCGACGACCTGCTCGTCGGTGATGCCGACGATCGAGACGGTCATCCGTACGCGGTGGGGTCGTCCGTCGGGGTGGGTGGACTCGACGGTGACGGACTTGTGGGTCGACGACCACTCGGGCAGGCGTTCGACCGCGGCGAGCGCGGCCATCACCTGCTCCGGGGTTGCGTCGATGTCGAAACTCCTGGTGCTGCTGACTGCCATGCGCCCTCCGCGTCGCCCGATTGTGTGCGTCGGCACTCTATCGTGCGGTGAGGTGCCTTACGCGTCGCTGCGCGGGTTCGTGTCGTCGGGGCCCGCAGTGTCGTTGCGGCCGGCGGCGTCGTCCGGGCCCGCGGTGTCGCTCGGGTCGGACGGCTGCGGCTCGGTGGGTGCGGGCGGGGTGGGCTTCGCCCAGCCACCCTGACGGCGCCATTCGTCGGCGCGGCGCTGATAGCGCATCTGCTCCCGTAGGGCGCCCTGTACCGCCTGCGCCATCCAGGAGTTGAGTGACACTCCGCTCTGCTGCGCCGCTTCCTCGGCCTTGGTCTTGATCTGTTCGACGAGGCGCAGGGTGACCCGGCTGATGTCGCCCGTCATCTCCTCGAAGGACGGCGTCGGATCCTCGTGCGGGGGAGCGGGTTCGCTGTGGACGGCGAGGACGGCATCGGTGCCGTCGAGGCGCACCGTGACGGTGCGGTCGCCGAGTTCGTCGCTGATCTCGTTGGCCATGTCGGACAGTGCTGCCAGGACCGCGAGGCGGACGGGTGCGGCGATGGCGGTCGCGAGGGCTGCGGCGGTGCGTCGGGTCTGCTCGTCGCCGAGTTCGGCTGCGGAGATCACGGAGTCCGTGATGGCGGACGTGTACTTGTCGATGTCCATGACGCCAGTGTGACGTCACCGATGATGTCACGCAAGGTGTCATCGTGATGTCATCGATCGTCGCAGGTCGAGGCGCGTTAGTGTGCGGACGGAAGAGACGGCGCGTCCGGAGGATGCGCGACGACCGAGGCGAGGAGGAGACGATGGCGCCCGAACCCGCCGTTCCGAAGGTCCGGCTCATCGCCACGACGGAGTTCCACGTCCCCGACGACGTCGACTGGGACACCGACGCCGAGGGCGGCGAAGCGCTCGTCGAGTTCGCCGGTCGCGCCTGCTACCAGAGCTGGTCCAAGCCCAACCCCCGCACCGCGACGAACGGCGGATATCTCCGTCACCTGCTCACCGTGGGGCACCTGTCCGTTCTCGAACACGCGACGGCGACCTTCTACATCACCGGCATCTCCCGTTCGTGCACGCACGAGCTGATCCGGCACCGGCACTTCTCGTTCTCGCAGCTGTCGCAGCGTTTCGTCGCCGACGGTGAGGTGCCCGTGGTGGTTCCGCCCGCGATTGCGGGCGATGCCGAACTCGAGGAGTTGTTCTTCGCGGCCGCGGAGCGCAGCCGCGAGGCGTATGTGGCGCTGTTGGCGGCGCTCGACGAGAAGCTCTCGCATCTTCCCGCCGGTCCGTTGCGCGCCAAGCAGGTCCGGGAGGCCGCCCGGGCGGTGCTCCCCAACGCCACGGAGACCCGCATCGTCGTCACCGGAAACTACCGATCGTGGCGTCACTTCGTCGCCATGCGCGCGACCGAACATGCCGACGTCGAGATCCGGCGTCTCGCCGTCGAATGTGTGCGTCAGCTCGCGGATGCCGCACCGAACGCGTTCTCGGACTTCGCGATCACGAAGCTGGCCGACGGCAGCGAGATCGCAGCTCCCACGCTTGCGACCGACCTCTGATCGACCACCACACCGATCTGTGATCCGTCTTCGGGGGGCAGGCATGTGTCGAGCCGGCCCTGCCACGCGGTAGCCTTCTGACCATGACCAACGGTGATTCCGCAACTGCTGTCGAGCTTCCGTTCGGCACCGTCGCCACAGCGATGGTGACCCCGTTCACTGCCGATGGCAAGCTCGACGTGGATGCGGGCGTGAGTCTGGCGAACTACCTCGTCGACGGTGGCTGTGACGCACTGGTTCTCGCCGGTACGACCGGCGAATCGCCCACGACGACCGAGAACGAGAAGATGGAGCTGATGCGGGCCGTGCTCGCATCCGTCGGCGACCGCGCCAAGATCATCGCCGGGGCCGGCAGCAACGACACCGCCCACAGCGTCGAGCTCGCCCGCGACGCCGCGCGAGCCGGTGCACACGGCCTGCTCGTGGTGACCCCGTACTACTCGCGGCCCCCGCAGGCCGGCCTCTACGCCCACTTCGTCGCGGTGGCCGACGCGACCGATCTGCCGGTCATGCTCTACGACATCCCACCTCGATCCGTCGTGCCGATCGAGACCGACACACTGCGTCTGCTCGCCGAGCACCCCCGGATCGTCGCGGTGAAGGACGCCAAGGGCGATCTGAACGCGGGCGCCGAGCTGATCGGTACCACCGACCTGAAGTTCTACTCGGGCGACGACCCCCTGAACCTGCCGTGGCTGTCCGTCGGCGCCGTCGGATTCGTCAGCGTCATCGGCCATCTCGTGCCCGGTCGCCTGCGCGAACTGCACACCGCTTTCGAAGCCGGCGATCTCGAACTCGCCCGCCGCATCAATCTGTCGATGGTGCCCATCTATCGCGCCGTCGCTCGGCTGGGCGGCGTGAGCGCCTCGAAGGCCGGCCTGCGGCTGCTCGGCATCGACGTGGGAGAGCCTCGTCTGCCGCAGGTCGCCCCGGTGACCGCACAGATCGACGCTCTCGCGGCGGATCTCCAGGCTGCGGGGGTGCTGTGATGAGCCGCCCCGCACGCGGCCGGGGCCGCGCCACCCGCAACGCCGGTCCGCCCGCCCGCGTTCCGCGGCGTGTCGCGCAGAACTCGGCGAACCCCCAGCGTCCGGACGCCCGCATCGTCGATCCCACCGAGCGATTGGGTCTGCCGCCGAAGGCTCCTCGCGACGGTCTGCGGGTCGTCGCGCTCGGCGGTATCGGCGAGATCGGCCGCAACATGACGGTCTTCGAGCACCAGGGCCGGCTGCTCGTCGTCGACTGCGGGGTGCTCTTTCCCGAGGACCAGCAGCCGGGCGTCGACCTGATCCTGCCCGACTTCCGGTACATCGAGGACCGGATGGACGACGTCGAGGCGATCGTCCTCACCCACGGCCACGAGGACCACATCGGTGCCGTGCCGTTCCTGCTGCGCCTGCGCCCCGACATCCCGGTCGTCGGGTCCAAGTTCACCCTGGCGCTCGTCGCGGCGAAGTGCCGCGAACACCGCCAGCGTCCCAACCTCGTCGAGGTCGTCGAGGGGCAGACCACCTCGCACGGTCCGTTCGAGTGCGAGTACTTCGCGGTCAACCACTCCATCCCGGACGCGATCGCCGTCGCGATCCGCACCGCTGCGGGCATCGTGCTGCACACCGGCGACATCAAGCTCGACCAGCTGCCGCTCGACAACCGTCTCACCGACCTCGCGGGCTTCTCCCGCCTCGGCGACGAGGGTGTCGACCTGTTCCTCGTCGACTCGACGAACGCCGAGGTCCCCGGCTTCGTCACACCGGAGCGCGAGATCGGCGGAGTGCTCGACACCGTCATCGGCAAGGCCGCCAACCGGGTGATCGTCGCGTCCTTCGCGAGCCACGTGCACCGCATCCAGCAGATCGTCGACGTCGCCGAGCGCTACAACCGGCGTGTGGCGTTCGTCGGCCGGTCGATGGTCCGCAACATGCAGATCGCGCAGGATCTGGGCTACCTGAACGTGCCCGACGGCCTCGAGGTCGACATCGATACCGCCGCGAGCCTGCCCGACGACCGGGTCGTGCTGGTCTCCACCGGTTCGCAGGGCGAACCGCTCTCGGCGCTGTCCCGGATGGCGCGCGGCGAGCACCGGCAGATCAACATCCGGGCCGACGACCTCGTCGTCCTCGCGTCGTCGCTGATCCCTGGCAACGAGAACTCCGTGTTCGCGGTCGTCAACGGCCTGGCCAAGCGCGGCGCGAAGGTCGTCACCCAGCAGAACGCGAAGGTGCACGTCTCCGGTCACGCGTCGGCCGGCGAGCTGCTGTATCTCTACAACGCGGTGCGACCCACCAACGCGATGCCCGTCCATGGCGAGTGGCGCCACCTGCGGGCGAACGCCGCACTGGCCGAGGCCACGGGTGTTCCCCGCGAGCGGATCGTGCTCGCGGAGGACGGTGTGGTCGTCGACATGGTCGACGGACTCGCGGAAATCGTCGGGCGCGTCCCGGTCGGTCACGTCTACGTCGACGGCCTGTCGGTAGGCGACGTGGGCGAGTCCACGCTGTCCGATCGTCTCGTCCTCGGCGAGGGTGGTTTCATCTCCATCTCAGTCGCGGTCGACGCCGCGACCGGCCGTGCGGTGAGCACCCCGGAGGTCTCCGGTCGCGGTTTCTCCGACGACCCGGACGCACTCGACGAGGCGGCGCAGCTCGTCGACAAGGCGCTCAACGAACTCGCTGCCGAAGGGGTCACGGAGACCCATCGCATCGCCCAGGGCATCCGCCGGGTCGTCGGCCGCTGGGTCGCCGAGACCTATCGTCGTCGCCCGATGATCGTGCCCACGGTGATCCCGGTCTCCTGATTTCGGTCCGCGCGGGCCCGCCGAACACGCGGGCTCGCGCGATGGGCGAGGGCAGGAGTGATCGCTAGAGTGGCGGAATGAGCCTCGCCCGAAGCGAACGACATGCCCTCGTCCGCACCATGTCCGAGGTCGGACCCGACGCGCCGACGCTCTGCGGCGACTGGACGGTCCGGGATCTCGCCGCGCACCTGCTCGTCCGCGAGCGCCGCGTGGACGCGATGCCCGGCATCGTCGTCCCGGCCCTGGCCGATCACACGGAGAAGGTGCGACGCTCCGCCACCGACCGACAGTGGGCACACGTGCTCGCCGACGTCGATTCCGGCCCGCCGAAGTGGTCGCCGATGTTCCTGTTCGACGCCGTCGCCAACGCGGCGGAGATGTTCGTGCACCATGAGGACGTGCGCCGCGCGCAGCCCGGATGGGAGCCGCGGACGCTGTCGGCGGACGATCAGGACCAGCTTTGGCGCATCGCGCGGATGATCGGACGCAACAGCTACGGCGGATGCGACGTCACGGTGATCTTCGAGAGGTCCGGTTCCGGCGAGCGGGTCGCCCTGCGCAAGCGCGGTCCGCGCACCGTCGTGCTGCGCGGCGAACCGTCCGAACTCGTGCTGCACGCCTTCGGCCGCGACCAGGTGCGGCTCGAGATCGAGGGCGACGAGTCGGCGGTCTCCGAACTGGCGGGATCGAAACGCGGCCTGTGAGCGCTCGCCCGGACGGCGTGTGACCAGTGCCGCCGACCGGTACCCGTGTTGCTGATGGTTCATGAGAGGTCCGTGCGGCTACCCTGGCGGATATGGCAGGAAAGTCGTCGGGCAGCCGCGGAACGTCGTCTACGACCTCTCGGTCGCGGACGGGGGCGCGGGGCTCGGGCGGCAGCACCTCCCGTGCTCGCAGCGCGGGTGCCTCCACCTCGAAGACCAGATCGACCGCGAAGACGAAGGCGTCCGGATCGACCCGGTCCACCCCTGCGCGCAAGCCGCGCGCCGCGGCCTCGACCGCGAACCGTCGCAGCGGCGGCACCGCACGTCGCGCTCCGGCCGCGAGTCGACGCCCCGCGCCCGCTCGTCCCCGGCGCAGTTCCGGGGGGATCCTCACCGCCGTGGGCCGCACCGTCGGCGCCGGTTGGATGATGACGGCCCGCGCTGTCGGAGCCACGACCCGCACGATGGGTCGCGCCACCGAGATCGAGTCCGGACACCGTCGCGACGGCATCGCGCTCGGATTGATCTCCATCGGTGTGATCATCGCCGGCACGGTGTGGTTCGGCGTCGGCGGCCCGGTGGGGGAGTGGGTCGAGACGGCCGTCCGCGCCATAACCGGTGGTGCGAGCGCGGTCCTTCCGCTCGTCGCGGTCGGCATCGCGGTGACGCTCATGCGCACCGAACCGCATCCCGAGATCCGTCCCCGGCTCGTCGTCGGCGGACTGCTCGTCGGTCTCCCCGCACTGGGCCTGTGGCACGTCGCCTCCGGTTCACCCACCGACGCGGAGGGCCGCTCGGAAGGGGCCGGTTTCGTCGGTGCCGCCGTGGGCGGCCCGCTCACTTCCGGGCTCACCGTCTGGCTGTCCGTGCCGCTGATGCTCCTCGCGGCGGGCTTCGGGATCCTGCTGCTCACCGGCACCACGGTGCGGGAGCTGCCCGAACTGTTCCGCGACTACTTCGGCCTCGGCTACCGCGCCGACGACGAGTACGGCTACTACGACGACGATTACGGCTACGACGAGCCGCCGATGTTCGACGCCGACGGCTACCCGATCGACGAGCCGCCCGCCCCCAAGCGGTCCCGCCGCCGGCGTACCCCGGTGGAGAACTACCCGCCTGACGAGTTCGACGGCGACGCGAAGACCGAGGTGCTCCCGCTGTGGGACGACCGCGCATCCGAACCCGAGGCGCCCGCCTCACCGCCGGCCACACTGGAGGTGCCCTCGGTCGCCGAGACCCCGGCCGCAGCGCCGGCCCCGGCTCCCGCCCGCAAGAAGCCGAAGGCCGCCCCGGTACCCGAGGTCGTCGACCAGACCTCCGAGCCGGAACCGGCCGAGACGTTCGTGCGCGACCGCGAGGTCGACGGCGACTACACGCTGCCCTCACTGGAGCTGCTCACCAAGGGCGACCCGCCCAAGACGCGGTCGGCCGCGAACGACCAGATGATCGAGGCGATCACCGAGGTCCTCGAACAGTTCAAGATCGACGCCGCGGTCACCGGCTTCACCCGTGGCCCGACCGTCACCCGCTACGAGGTCGAACTCGGCCCCGGCGTCAAAGTCGAGAAGATCACCGCGCTCGCCCGCAACATCGCGTATGCGGTTGCGACCGACAACGTCCGGTTGCTCGCACCGATCCCGGGTAAGTCCGCCGTCGGCATCGAAGTCCCCAACACCGACCGCGAACTCGTGCGGCTGTCGGACGTGCTCGCAGCACCGTCGACCCGCCGCGACCATCACCCCCTCGTCATCGGTCTCGGCAAGGACATCGAGGGCGACTTCGTCTCCGCCAACCTCGCGAAGATGCCGCACCTGCTGGTCGCCGGTTCGACCGGTTCCGGTAAGTCGAGCTTCGTCAACTCGATGCTCGTGTCGCTGCTCATCCGCGCGACGCCCGACGAGGTGCGGATGATCCTCATCGACCCCAAGATGGTCGAGCTGACGCCCTACGAGGGCATCCCGCACCTGATCACGCCGATCATCACGCAGCCGAAGAAGGCCGCGGCGGCACTGGCCTGGCTCGTCGAGGAGATGGAGCAGCGCTACCAGGACATGCAGGCCAACCGCGTGCGCCACATCGACGACTTCAACACGAAGGTGAAATCGGGGGAGATCACCGCACCGCTCGGTAGCGAGCGCGTGTACCGGCCGTATCCGTACATCCTCGCCATCGTCGACGAGCTCGCCGACCTGATGATGACGGCCCCACGCGACGTCGAGGACGCGATCGTCCGCATCACTCAGAAGGCCCGCGCCGCCGGCATCCACCTCGTGCTCGCCACCCAGCGACCCTCGGTGGACGTCGTCACGGGTCTCATCAAGACGAACGTGCCCTCGCGACTCGCGTTCGCGACGAGTTCGCTCACCGACTCGCGTGTCATCCTCGACCAGCCCGGTGCCGAGAAGCTCATCGGTATGGGCGACGGACTGTTCCTGCCGATGGGTGCGGGCAAGCCGATCCGCCTGCAGGGTGCGTTCATCACCGACGAGGAGATTGCAGGGGTCGTCGACTTCGCCAAGAACCAGGCCGAACCCGAGTACAACGAGGGCGTCACCGCCCCGAAGGCCGGCGACAAGAAGGACGTCGACCCCGACATCGGCGACGACCTCGACGTCTTCCTGCAGGCCGTCGAACTCGTCGTCACGAGCCAGTTCGGTTCGACGTCGATGCTGCAGCGCAAGCTCCGCGTCGGCTTCGCCAAGGCCGGTCGCCTGATGGACCTGATGGAGACCCGAGGCGTGGTCGGGCCGAGCGAGGGCAGCAAGGCCCGCGAGGTGCTGGTCAAACCCGAGGAACTCGACGGCCTGCTGTACTCGATCCGTGGCGGCGGGGATCCGGTGGAAGTGCCTGCCGCAGAGCAGTGAGACATGCCCGTTCGACCGGCCGTCCCTGTTGCCTTCCGGCGGGAAGTGACGATGTGTGGCACAATCGTGGGAGCTGTGGAGGGGAGTATCCCCAGATCCGCGGCGGTCTCGTCAACACGTTCGGCACCGATGCCGTCCCGGGGCCGTCGGTCCGGCGATAGTCCGGGCGGGAGAGACCTCCGGCAGGTACACATACCTACCGGAAGGCCTATGTGCCCATGCACGTAAACCTGACTACCTGGTTGATCACGATCGCCGTCATCATCGGGTTGTTCATCTTCGACTTCTTCGCCCACGTCCGCAAGCCGCACGCGCCCACACTGCGCGAATCCGGTTTCTGGTCGGCCGTCTTCGTCGCCATCGCGATCCTCTTCGGCGTGATCGTCTTCGCGGTCTGGGGACCGACCTACGGCGGTGAGTACTTCGCCGGCTACATCACCGAGAAGGCGCTGTCGGTCGACAACCTCTTCGTGTTCGTCATCATCATGGCCACCTTCGCGGTGCCCCGTGAGTACCAGCAGAAGGTCCTCACCATCGGCATCGTGCTGGCGCTGGTCATGCGCGGAGCCTTCATCGCGGTCGGTGCCGCGGCGATCAACGCCTACAGTTGGGTGTTCTACCTGTTCGGCTTCTTCCTCATCTACACGGCGGTCAAGCTCATCCGCGACCACGGTGAGGACCCGCAGGCCATCTCGGAGAACCGGATGGTCAAGCTGGCCCGGAAGTTCCTGCCGGTGCACGACGAGTACGACGGCGACCGCCTCGTCACCCGCATCGACGGCAAGAAGTTCGTCACGCCGATGCTGCTCGCGCTCGTCGCGATCGGCTTCACCGACATCCTCTTCGCGCTCGACTCGATCCCCGCGATCTACGGTCTGACCAACGAGCCGTACCTGGTGTTCACTGCGAACGCCTTCGCGCTGATGGGCCTGCGCCAGCTGTTCTTCCTCATCGGCGGTCTGCTCGAGCGGTTGGTCTACCTGTCCTACGGACTGTCGATCATCCTCGCGTTCATCGGCGTGAAGCTGGTGCTCCACGCCCTGCATGAGAACACGCTCGGCTGGATCAACGGCGGCGAGCACGTCGCCGTCCCGGAGATCTCCACCGGCGTGTCCCTGATCGTGATCGTCGGAGTGCTGGCCGTGACGACGGTGGCCAGCCTGCTCAAGACGCGCGGTGAGAAGGAATCCGTCAGGAGTTGAACACGCCCATCACCGGGTTCCACCCGGTGATGCGCACGGCATCGACGAGGTCGCGCTGCGCGAACGGGTCCTGGGCCATCAGTTCGCGCGCCGCGGCCTCGTCGGCCACGTCGACGAGGATGAGCGCACCCGAACCGTCGGTCCACGGGCCGGTCGCCCGCACGATGCCCTGTTCGACGAGATCGCCGAGCCATGCTCGGTGCTTCGGGCGGTGCTCGTCGCGCGCCGAGGCGGTCGCATCCGAATAGGTGTACTCGACGGCGAACAGGGCCATGCGGGCCTCGCTTTCGTGGGTCTCGATCAGAGGGTGAGGAGCATCCGGGTGTTCCCGAGCGTGTTCGGTTTCACGTAGCTCAGGTCCAGGAACTCCGCGACGCCCGTATCGTACGACCGGCACATCTCCGCATAGACCTCGGCCGTCACCGGAGTCCCCTGGATCTCCGTGAAACCGTGCCGCGCAAAGAACTCCACCTCGAAGGTGAGCACGAACAGTCGTTCCAGCTCGAGCTCGCGGGCGACCTCGATGAGGCGCTCGACGATCAGGTGACCTGCGCCGTGGCCCTTGACGGACGGGTCGACGGCCACGGTGCGCACCTCGCCGAGATCCGACCACAGCACGTGCAGGGCCCCGCACCCGACGACCCGACCCCCGAGTTCGGCCACCCAGAACTCCTGGACGGCCTCGTACAGGGTCACCAGATTCTTCTCGAGCAAAATCCTGCCCGCATAGATGTCGATGAGCCGCTTGATCTCGGGCACGTCGGAGGTTCGGGCGCGCCGTACGACCATTCGATCGTTCGAGTCGTGGTTCGTCGGCGGTGTCGTCATGCGGTGAACAGTAGCGCGTGCGGCTACCGATATTGTGGGGCACATGAGCACGCCCCGCCAGCATGTCACCGCGTCGGGCGGGAGCGGCGCCGCACCGGGACCGCACGCCGGGAGCCCGCACGATCCGGTGCCGTTGTGGAACATCGCCAACATCTTGACGGTGGGTCGGATCGCGTTGGTACCGGTCTTCCTGGTGCTGCTCTTCGTCGGCGACGGGCACGACATCGGGTGGAGGCTCGCGGCGACCGGAGTCTTCGCGATCGCCGCCATCACCGACCGGATCGACGGTCAACTCGCGCGAAAGCACGGTCTCGTCACCGATTTCGGCAAACTCGCCGATCCTATCGCCGACAAGGCCCTCATCGGTGCCGCGCTGGTCGGGCTGTCGATGCTCGGTGACCTGTCGTGGTGGGTCACCGGGATCATCGCTGCTCGGGAGCTGGGGATCACCGCCCTGCGGTTCGCCGTGCTCCGGCACGCCGTGATCCCGGCGAGTCGCGGTGGCAAGCTCAAGACGCTGGTGCAGACGCTCGCCATCGGTGTCTACCTGCTGCCGCTGCCCGAATCGGTAGCGCCGGTGGCGATCGGCCTGATGATCCTGGCGGTCGCCCTGACGGTGGTGACGGGACTCGACTACGTGGTCCAGGCGATCCGGCTGCGTACCGGGGTGCGCCGGAGCGAGAGCGAGACCGCCCGTGCGGAGGACGTCCCGAGGGTGGACGTCGCGGGGGAGGGCGCCGCGGGGGAGGGCGCCGCTGCCCAGGACATGCCGGGCGACGGCCGCACGGTGGGTGAGGACGCCCGGTAACCACGGGGCGGGACGTGCGGGATCCGGCTCGGTGCGGTCGACACCGCTGTGTCGGGACTACTCGGGCGTCTGCAACCGCCGTCGGCGTTGTAATGTCTGGACACCGCGGTATCGAGGTCCGATCGATCTGCGGGAACCTCGCAGCGTCGTCGTGCGTTGACGAGGTGTCGGCACGACGGACGAAGGAGGATGGGATGGCGCTGTTGTTGCGTGAGGCACTCGGTGACAGCCTTCGGCGCACCCGTGTTTCGCAGAGCCGCACCCTGCGCGAAGTCTCCAGCAGCGCCCGGGTCAGCCTCGGCTATCTCTCGGAGATCGAGCGCGGCAGGAAGGAGGCCTCGAGCGAACTGCTCGCGGCCATCTGCGATGCACTGGAGGTCCCGCTGTCCGACGTGCTGTTCGATGTGAGCGGTCTGCTGGCGGACGGCCTCGACCGTCGCACGGACATGGAGACCACCGCAGCCGACACGGCACCGGCCGAGCGGTCCGACGACGGCGCCACCGCCGAGCCCGGGTTGCTCGCGCAGGAGCCGCGCATGGTGATCCCTGCACCCGCCGCACAGGCGCTGGCAGCCGCCTAACATGGATCACGAACCGTGCCGGTCTCGCCGGATACGGTCGTAAGCGACATCGAGCCGGGGCGTGGTGCGTGCACGGACCCGGCCGGGGCAGGTGGGTCGTCGGGGGTAGCAGCGGACCGGCGATCTTCGAACCGGGGCGCGAGGGCCGCGTACCGGGTCGCGTTCGGCGCGGCGTACCAGATGGAGGCAGGATCACACCCATGGCTAATCCTTTCGTCAAGGGCTGGAAGTACCTGATGGCGCTTTTCAACTCGAAGATCGATGAGAAGGCCGATCCGAAGGTCCAGATTCAGCAGGCGATCGAGGACGCGCAGCGTCAGCATCAGGCACTCTCGCAGCAGGCGGCCTCCGTTATCGGTAACCAGCGTCAGCTCGAGATGAAGCTCAACCGTCAGCTGGACGAGGTGGAGAAGCTCAACGCGAGTGCCCGCCAGGCCGTCATGATGGCCGACCAGGCCACGGCGGCGGGCGACACCGAGAAGGCGATCCAGTACACGAACGCGGCCGAGGCCTTCGCGGCACAGCTCGTCACCGCCGAGCAGTCCGTCGAGGACCTCAAGGTGCTGCACGACCAGTCGCTCCAGGCCGCCGCGCAGGCCAAGAAGGCTGTCGAGCAGAACGCCATGGCGCTGCAGCAGAAGGTCGCAGAGCGCACGAAGCTGCTCAGCCAGCTCGAGCAGGCCAAGATGCAGGAGCGCGTGAGCGAGTCGCTGCGTTCGATGGATTCGACCCTCGCAGCTCCGGGCACCACTCCGAGCCTCGATGCCGTCCGCGAGAAGATCGAGCGTCGCTACGCCAACGCTCTCGGTTCGGCCGAGCTCGCCCAGAACTCGGTGCAGGGCCGCATGCTCGAGGTTCAGCAGGCCACCGTCCAGATGGCCGGTCACAGCCGACTCGAGCAGATCCGGGCGTCGATGAAGGGCGAGGCGCTTCCGGGCACCCCCGCCAACCCTGCCGTCGACACGCGCAAAGAGCCCCCGAACGCTGCCGGTACCACCGGCCGCTGATCCGCACGCCTCGGAACTGATCCGCCGTGAACGT
Organism: Rhodococcus sp. GQ147; assembly: GCF_059759155.1. Classification (NCBI taxonomy): domain Bacteria; kingdom Bacillati; phylum Actinomycetota; class Actinomycetes; order Mycobacteriales; family Nocardiaceae; genus Rhodococcus; species Rhodococcus sp. GQ147. Next base: position 60,005 of record NZ_JCAXDU010000014.1, on the reverse strand, counting down.
CTCCGGAGACGACCGGACCGGGAACATCCCCGGTTCGGTCGTCTCTGCGTTCCGCGATGCCACCGGCAACGCGATGGAGGCCGCGCGCCGCTGGCGCGATCCCGCCGCCCGCTTGCGGCGTAAGAAGCGTCGCGCGCGTCGGCGTGCCAGTTTCTTCGGTGCCGGCTCGGGCACCACGGCGATCGGCACCGCGACCCTGGCCGTCGCGTCGGCTCCTGAATGGACGCTCGTCGCGGCCGGGGGAGCGACGGCGGCTCTCGCAGTGCCTGCCGTCCTCGCCGTCCGTACCTTCCGTCGCCTCGATGCGGTGCCGCTGCCCCCACCGCCGCCGCGCCGCCGGTCGCTGCCACCGGCCGGTTCGGTCGCCCGCGCCCCGATGGAACGCCTCGCGGCGAACGAGGAGAGCCTGCGGCGCCTGCTCGGTGTGCTCGTGCGGTCGAACTCCGTGGCCCCCGACGACCTCACCGAGATCGACGACGCGGCCCGCGCAGCCGCATCCGCACTCGATGCCGTCGTCGAGGACGTCGTTGCCCTCGAATCCGCCGCGCAGGGCAGTGCGGCCGCCAAGACCCATCTGTCCGCGGCCATCGTCGACGCGGGCGAGCGTCTCGGGACGGGTGTCGACCAGTTCGAGGAACTCGTCGCCGCCGCAGCACGCCTCGCCGCGACCGCCGAGGGTAACCGGTCGCTGGCGATGCTCGACCAGCGACGCGCCGAACTGATCGCCACGTCCGACAAACTCGAGAGCTGGGCGCAGTCCTGGCGCGAGTTGGGGCAGATCGAGCAGCGTTACCACCCCTGAGGGGTGGAACACCCCCATCATCGATACCGCGAGCCGAACACGTCGGTCGTCGACACCTCTCAGTCGTCGACACCGCGAGCGGCGAGGGCCTCGCCCATCGCCTCCGCGGTGCGGAGGGCTCCCACCACCACCGGAACCACCAGCGCCCGCAACGAGAATCCGAGACCGCGCGCCTTGCGTGCCTCGGTCACGCGGGTGACCACGGTGCCGATCAGCGGGATCGCGCGGACGGTCATCACCAGCACGAGTCCCACCCGGTCGGGATCGACCCCGACGCGCGCGAGGGGACGGGCCGCCCGCACGATCGCGTCGAGCATGTCGGTGGTCCGCGTCGTGAGGGTCACCAGGGCGGCCAGGGCGACCGCCACGAGCAGCGACCCGCAGATCACCACCGCCCGTTCCCACCCCGCCACGAGCACCTGGAACGCTGCAATGATCGCCAGCATCCACACCAGCGGCCGCAGCTGCACAACCGCCAGACGCGGAGGTATGCGCGCGGCCGCATACGCGAGCACGGCCAAGGCCAGGGCGGGAAGCACCTGCCAGGGTTGCCGGATCCACAGGGTCAGCGCAAGGATCAGTGCTGCGACCGCGAGCAGCTTCGCTCCCGCCGGAAGCCGGTGCAGGACGGAGCGTCCGGGATGGTAGAGGCCGAACGTGTTCACCCGATCAGATTCCGGTAGAACGCGAGCGCGGACGCCGGTTCGTCGTCGGCGACGACCCGCCCCGAGTCGACCACCAGCACACGATCGAAGTCCACGAGGAGTTTGAGATTGTGGGTCACCGCGATCACCTGCTGCGGAAGGCTCGCGAAGGTGCGCGCGATGAGCTTCGTATTGCGCAGGTCGAGCAGGGTCGTCGGTTCGTCCGCGACGAGCACCGCCGGGTCGGTCACCATGATCGCGGCGAGCGCGAGCAACTGCTTCTGGCCGCCCGACAGCAGGTGGCTGGGGTGGTCGTGATGCCCCGCGAGCCCGAAGTCGGCGAGGACCTGCCCTACCCGGGCTTCGCGTTCCTCTTTGCCGAGTCCGCTGCGTCGCAGCGAGAAGGCGACGTCCTCGGCGACCGTCGGCATGACGATCTGATGGTCCGGGTCGGTGAAGACGAATCCGACCTTCTTGCGGACCTCCCGGCCCTTGCGCGCCGTGTCGAGGCCGTCGACGGTCACCGAGCCGGACGACGGGACGAGCAGGCCGTTGATCATGCGCGCCATCGTCGACTTGCCGCTGCCGTTCGCTCCGACGATGCCGACGCGTCGTTCGGTGAGGACCACGTCGACCCCGTCGAGGACGGTGCGGTCGCCGTAGGCGTGCCGCACCTCCCGGAATCGGATCTCGCTCATCGACGGTCGGACGGCGTCAGTGCGCAGGATCCGCAGCGGGGCGGTGCGCGATGCGCGGTGCCGCCAGTGCGGGATAGGCGCGATGCACTTGGGCGGCGACCGCTGCGGCGACGACCGCCTTGGCCAGATCGCCCGGCAGGAAGGTGACGTTGGCCGCGGCGGCGGCCCACACCGTGAGATCCGTGCGCAGGACCATGCCTGCGATACCGAAGGCGTAGAGGACGACGATGCCACCGAGGACGTTGACGGCCACACCGGGCAACGTGCGGTATCGCGGCAGCATCTTCATGCTCAGCCAGCCGATCACGGCGACGGCAGGGATCCAGCCGATGAGGAAGCCCACCGTGGGACCTGCCAGCGAGGTGAGGGTCGTGCGCCCGCCGGCGAGTACGGGCAGCGCCAGCCCCAGCACGATCACGGTGAGCACCGACAGGACACCTTTGCGTGCGCCGAGCAGTGCACCCGCGAGCATCACGCCCAAGGTCTGCAGCGTGATGGGCACGCCGGACGATCCGATACTGATCTGACCGGGCAGTCCCAGGGCGATGATCAGGGCGGCGAAGACGGCGATCTGCGCGAGGTCGCGCGCGGGGATACGGGGGGACGAGGACACGGTTACTCAGCCTTCTGGTATGGACGGCGAACCCGTAGAGCCTAAGCCGTACCGGCGTGCCGCGGGTCACCGACCCGTCTCCGGGTGCCCGTGGGCCACACCGGGGTGCGCCTCCGGGTGTCCCCTGATCTTTCCCTGATATCTGCGCTGACCTGCTGTTTTTCATTGCTCGAGCTGTCAGGATCGAGGCGTACCGAGCAAACGGAGTCCGACTCGGAAGAGGTCGGCATCGAGGGTGGGAGTACCCAATGTTCTGGAAGATCGTAGGAATCGTCGCGGTGGTGTGGGTCGGTCTCGCCGTCCTCGGCGCCCTGCTCGACAACCTGTTCGGCTTTCTCGTACTCGGCGCCGTGATCTTCGGCGGATACCTGCTGTACAAGGCAGTATCGGGAGGTGACAAGCACGACCTGACACGTCTGTAGACGAAGGGGGCAGCTGTGGAGGCGGTACCGGAGAACTGGCAACGCGGACTCGTCGTCGTCGCCCACCCGGACGACATCGAATACGGCGCGGCGGCGGCGATCGCGCGGTGGACCCGACAGGGCAAGGAGATTTCCTACGTTCTGGCCACCAGTGGCGAGGCGGGCATCGCCGGTCTGTCGCCCGAGAAGAGCGGGCCGGTGCGGGAATCGGAGCAGCGCGAGTCCGCGCGGATCGTCGGAGTGGATACCGTCGAGTTCCTCGGGCACCCGGATGGTCGACTCGTCCCGAGTCTCGATCTCCGTCGCGACATCGCTTCCGCCATCCGACGTCATCGTCCTGAGATGGTGGTCACGCTCGCGTTCGGGCTGTCGCCCCGGCCGGGCTGGGTCAACAGTGCCGACCATCGGGCGCTCGGGATCAGCGTCCTCGACGCCGTCTCCGATGCCGCGAACGAATGGATCTTCCCGGAACTCACCGAACGCGGTCTGGAACCGTGGCACGGCGTGCGATGGGCTGCCGTGTGTCCGGGTTCGCCTCCGACCCACGCGGTGGACGTGACCGATACGGTCGAACTGGCAGTCGAGTCCCTCGCGGCGCACCGTCTGTACCTGCAGGCTCTCGACGACAGGCCGGTGGAGGCACAAGCGCGCGAACAGGTGGAGCGCGCATCGGCGCCGCTGCCGGGATTCGCTGCCGAGCGCGCCTCCGGGTTCGAGTTGTACACCTTCGCGGGATAGGAAGCGTCCCGCCGTCGGTGGCCTGTGGCAGGCTGTGCGCGTGCGAGTGGCGGTGGTGGCCGGGCCCGATGCGGGTCATGCGATTCCGGCGATCGCGTTGTCGCTGCGGCTCGCGGATGCCGGGCACGACGCGGTCGTCCTCACGGGCGAACGATGGCTCGGCCTCGAGCTGCCCGGTGTGACGTTCGCTGAGTTGAAGGGGCTGGCGCCCCGGCTCGGGGACGACGACGGCGACGCGGGGGCGAAGATCCACGCCCGCGCCGCCCATATCGCGAGCGAGATGCTCCCGGATCTCGGGGCCCTGCTACCCGACCTCGTCGTGGCGGACGTGCTCACCGCCGGCGGAGGGATGGCCGCCGAGCGCCTGGGGATCCCGTGGGTCGAGCTCTCGCCGCACCCGTTGTACCTGCCGTCGCGCGGGCTCCCGCCGATCGGCAGCGGTCTCGATGTGGGCAGGGGCGTGCGGGGCCGGTTGAGGGATGCCGCGTTGCGAGCGATGACCGCGAGATCGCTGCGGCAGGGGGAGCGCGAGCGTTCTGCCGCACGCGTCGGGATCGGTCTGCCGGCGCGCGATCCCGGGCCCCGGCCCCGGCTGATCGCCACCCTGCCGGCACTCGAGGTGCCACGTCCCGACTGGCCCGGGCACGCGCACGTCGTCGGTCCGCTGCTGTGGGAACCCACCGTGGAGATCCTCGATCCGCCGCCAGGGGACGGACCTCTCGTGATGGTCGCGCCGTCGACCGCGGTCACCGGCGTGACCGGGATGGTCGAGACGGTCTGCGACGCACTCGACGGGGCCGGGATGCGGGTCGCCGCGACGATGCTCGACCCTCCGCCGCAGTCGCTCCCCAGCTGGGCCGTCTCGGGTCGCGGCAGGCAGGACGTCCTGCTCCGGCAGGCCGATGTCGTCGTGTGCGGGGGTGGGCACGGGATGCTCGCCAAGACGCTGAGTGCGGGGGTTCCGGCGGTGATCGTTCCCGGGGGCGGCGACCAGTGGGAGCTGGCGAACCGCGCCGCACGGCAGGGGAGTGCGGTGGTGGTGCGTCCGCTCGACGCGGATGCGGTCCGCTCCGCGATCGACACCGTGCTGTCGTCGCCGGACTTCGCCGCCGCGGCTCGTGCGGCCGCGGACGGTGCCGGCGACGTGGAGGATCCGGTCGCGGTGTGCGAGGCCGCAGCGGACTGACTGTCGCGCCACACCGCGCGCGACTACCGTGGTCGGGGTGCGGTTGACGGAGTTCTACGAGGTGGTCCGGGACGAGTTCGGACAGATGCACGGCGATGCCCTGCTGCGCGATCACGTGCTGCTTTCGCTCGGTGGACGGACGGCGGCCGAGGCGATCGAGGCGGGACAGGAGCCCCGGGAGGTATGGCGCGCTCTCTGCGACGAGTTCGACGTCCCACCCGTGCGGCGGTAGCCGCGGAGCCGGTCGGGGCTGTTCCCGACCGGAATCGGTGCAGGAGTAGATGCCGGAATCGATTCTCTGTCCGACCGGGATGAGACCATTCCTGGCGTACACGAAGCGACCGGATTTCGAACACGTGTTCGGCTATGCTGGGAACGCCGGGTGGGTTGTCCACAGGTGGTGATTCCATCCACAGATACGGCGTTTCCGCGGTCGCGACAGCGAACTTGTCGGTGCCGGGTTCTAACGTCGTCGACAACAAGGACGAGATTCTATTAAGGGGACCAAGATGGCAGCACAGGCTCACGACCGCGAGAAGGCGCTCGAGCTCGCCCTCGCGCAGATCGACAAGAGCTTCGGTAAGGGCTCGGTGATGCGCCTGGGCGAGGACGTCCGTCCGCCCATCGCAGTCATTCCCACCGGGTCGATCGCACTCGACGTGGCTCTCGGTATCGGCGGCCTGCCGCGCGGGCGCGTCATCGAGATCTACGGCCCGGAATCCTCGGGTAAGACGACGGTGGCCCTCCACGCGGTCGCCAACGCGCAGGCCGCCGGCGGCATCGCGGCGTTCATCGACGCCGAGCACGCCCTCGATCCGGACTACGCGCGCAAGCTCGGTGTCGACACCGACGCCCTGCTCGTGTCCCAACCCGACACCGGTGAGCAGGCCCTCGAGATCGCCGACATGCTCATCCGCTCGGGTGCGCTCGACATCATCGTCATCGACTCGGTCGCGGCGCTCGTGCCCCGCGCCGAGATCGAGGGCGAGATGGGCGACAGTCACGTCGGTCTCCAGGCCCGCCTGATGAGCCAGGCACTGCGCAAGATGACCGGTGCGCTCAACAACTCCGGCACCACCGCGATCTTCATCAACCAGCTGCGCGAGAAGATCGGCGTGATGTTCGGCTCGCCCGAGACCACCACGGGCGGTAAGGCGCTGAAGTTCTACGCCTCCGTGCGTCTGGACGTGCGCCGGATCGAGACGCTCAAGGACGGGGGCGACGCGGTGGGCAACCGCACCCGCGTGAAGGTCGTCAAGAACAAGGTCTCGCCTCCGTTCAAGCAGGCCGAGTTCGACATCCTGTACGGCCAGGGCATCTCGAAGGAGGGCTCGCTCATCGACATGGGTGTCGAGCAGGGCTTCATCCGCAAGTCCGGCTCCTGGTACACCTACGAGGGCGACCAGCTGGGGCAGGGCAAGGAGAACGCCCGCAAGTTCCTGCTCGAGAACACCGATGTGCGCGACGAGATCGAGAAGAAGATCAAGGAGAAGCTCGGCATCGGTGCCGTTCTCACCGATCCGAGTGATGTCGAGGAGCCGGTCGACTTCTAGTCACCGCCCACGGCCCCACGGGGGCACGGACGCACGTCGTCCGTGCCCCCGTGGCGTATCCGCACGCGGCCGCGCTGTCGGTGCGTCCGGCTACTGTGCGCGTCATGGACGACTCCGAGGAACGACGCCCCGACGCCCGGCGCGAACGACGCGGACGGCGGCGCTCGGCTCGCACCGAGCAGGAACTGCCCGGCGGCGGCACCGAAGCGCAGGCCAAGGACGTCTGTCTCCGTCTGCTGACCGATCGGGCACGCAGCCGATCCGAGCTCGCGACGAAGCTCGAGCAGAAGGGGTTCGCGTCCGACGTCGCCGAACGTGCCCTCGACCGTCTCACCGAGGTCGGGTTGATCGACGACGCGGATTTCGCCAACCAGTGGGCACGTTCACGGCATCTGCACGCGGGGAAGGGTAAGCGCGCGATCGCACTCGAACTGCGCCGCAAGGGAATCGACGCCGACGACGCGGCGGCTGCCCTCGAGCAGATCGACACCGCCGACGAACGGGAACGGGCGGTCGAACTGGTCCGCAAGAAGCTCCGCACCCAGCCGCCGCTGCCCACCGAAGGGGATCGGCGCGAGATCGCGGCCGAACGCGACAAGTTGGTGCGGCGGCTGGTCGGGATGCTGGCCCGGCGCGGCTACGCGCAGGGGATGGCGTTCGATGTCGTGCGGGAAGAACTCGCGACGTTCGGTGCCGACGCGAGCGACCTCCCGCACGACTGAGCCCGACTGCGAAACGCCTGGGCTCGACTGCGAACTTCGCAACCGCAGTGCTGCTGTTACTTGCGGCCCTCGCCGCTCAGGTCCAGGCCCGGCACCGACATCGTGGGCATCGTCTGCGGCTCTTCGGCCGCCACGGCACCCTTCTTCCGCTTCCCGGATCGCAGACGCTTCTCGAGCCAGATCGCGAACTGTGTCAGCGCACTGTTGAGGATGATCATGATCGCCGCGACCACCAGCAGCGACGGCAGGTAGTTCTGGAAGAACGCGCCGAGCTGCTGGCCGGAACGCACCACTTCGACATAGCCGATGAGGTAGCCGAGCGCGGAGTCCTTGAGCGCGATCACCATCTGCGACACGATCGCCGGGAGCATGACCGTCACGGCCTGCGGCAGCAGGATCAGTCGCATGAGCTGGTTCTTCCGCATGCCGATCGCGTAGGCGGCCTCGCTCTGACCACGCGGAAGCGATCGGATGCCCGCGCGCACGATCTCGGCGATGACCGAGCCGTTGTACAGGGTCAGGCCGGTGATGACCGCCGCGAGCGCGAGATATCCGGACTTGAAGACGCGGTACTCGGCGAACACCTGGTAGGCGAAGATCATCAGGATCAGCACCGGGACGGCGCGGAACAACTCGACGATCGTGCCGGCGATCCAGCGGACCCACCGGTGGTCGGACAGACGCGCGATACCCAGGACCGTGCCGAGCACGAGTGCCAGCACGATCGACGCGACGGCCGCGATGATCGTGCCGCGGATGCCGGGCAGCAGATAGGTGGTCCAGCTGGACGATTCGACGAACGGCTCCCACTTGGCGGCCGTCAGCTGTCCGTTGGCGTCGAGCGCGCGGTAGACGATCCAGCCGACCAGGACGAGGAGCGCGACCACGACCACCGACAGGATCCGGTAGAGCGCCTTGGCGCGGGGCCCGGGTGCGTCGTAGAGAACGGTTCCGTGTGCACTCATCGGGCGACCTCGTATCGCTTGCTGAGCCGGCCGAAGAGCAGGCCGGTGGGAAGGGTGAGGATGACGAATCCGAGCGCGAAGATGCCACCGACGACGAAGATGGCCGCTTCGTTCTCGATCATCGTCTTCATCAGCAGCGAGGCCTCGGACACGCCGATGACGGAGGCGATCGTCGAGTTCTTGGTCAACGCGATGAGCACCGAACCGAGCGGGGCGATGACCGCGCGGAAAGCCTGGGGGAGGACGATCAGGCGCAGATTCTGGCTGAAGGTCAGACCCAGCGAGCGGCCGGCCTCCGACTGTCCGAGCGAGACCGTGTTGATGCCCGAGCGGAGCGACTCGCACACGAAGGCCGCCGTGTAGACGCTCAGGCCGAGCACAGCGAGCCGGAAGTTGTTGTCCACCAGGAAGGTCGGCGACGACTCGGAGGCCAGCTTGATGCCGAGCGTCTGGGACAGACCGAACAGGCAAAAGATGATGATGAGGGTCAGCGGGGTGTTCCGGAAGATCGTCACGTAGGCGGCGCCGACGGCACGCGCCACCGGGATGGGGGACACGCGCATCGCGGCGAGGATCGTTCCGAGGATCAGTGCACCGATCGCCGAGATGACGGTCAACTGGATCGTGGTCCAGAACGCGTCGAGTAGCTGGCTGCTGTACTTGCTCAACAGATCCACAGGTCACTCCGGGATCGAGGGGACGGGTGGGAGTCCGGAACGGTCCGGCCGGTCCGTGGGATTACGGACCGGCCGCACCGCCGGACGTGACGGGTGGTACCCGTACTCGGTGACGATCGACACTCAGTAGCGATCGACGCTCGGCTGCTCCGGGAGCTCGTAGCCCGAGGCGCCGACCGTCTCCTGGAATGCGGCCTCCCACGCACCGCTGGCGATCATCTCCTCGATCGCGTCGTTGATCGCATTGCGCGACTCGTCGTCGCCCTTGGCGAGACCGATGCCGTAGCGCTCGGTGGTGAACGGCTCACCGACGACCTTGAAGTCGCCCGGGCTCTGCGCGGCGTAGCCGGCGAGGATGATGTCGTCGGTGGTCACCGCGTCGACCGCGCCGTTGCGCAGCGCCTCGACACACAGCGAGTAGGTGTCGAACTCCTGGAGCTGGACGTCCTGCGCGTAGTTGTCCTTCACGTTCTGGGCCGGGGTCGAACCCGCCACCGAGCACAGGCGCTTGCCGCCGTTGAGCGAGTCGGGTCCGGTGATCTCGGTGTCGTCCGCGCGCACGAGGAGCGACTGGCCCGCAATGAAGTACGGGCCGGCGAAGTCCACCTTCTCCTTGCGGGAATCGGTGATCGAGTAGGTCGCGACGATGTAGTCGACCTCACCGTTCTGGATGAGGGTCTCGCGCTGGGCGGACGGAGCTTCCTTGAATTCGATGTTCTCCTCGGACACACCGAGCTGACCGGCGACATACTTGGCGACCTCGACGTCGAACCCGCTGAACGAACCGTCCGGGTTGCGCAGGCCCAGGCCCGGCTGGTCGAACTTGATACCGACCGTCAGGGTGCCGTTGTCCGCGGACTGCGAGACACTGCGCGTCTCGTCGCCACCGCACGCCGTGGCGACCACTGCCACGGCGACGGCGCCGATGCCCAGGCGGATGGAGCGGGACAATTTCATCGAATACCTCCGGTGCGGTTCGGAACTACGTCCGACGGACCGGGTGGCCCGTCGGTGCGGGAATCAGGTCAGTGACTGAGGATCTTGCCGAGGAAGTCCTTGGCGCGATCGGATTTCGGTGCGGTGAAGAAGGTCTCGGGATCGGTGTCCTCGACGATGCGACCGTCGGCCATGAACAGAACGCGGTCGCCGGCCTTGCGGGCGAATCCCATCTCGTGGGTGACCACGACCATCGTCATGCCCTCTTTCGCGAGGGAGGTCATCACGTCGAGGACCTCCTGGACCATCTCGGGGTCGAGGGCGGAGGTGGGCTCGTCGAACAGCATGACCTTGGGATTCATCGCGAGCGCGCGTGCGATCGCCACGCGCTGCTGCTGGCCGCCCGACAGCTGCGCCGGGTACTTGTCGGCCTGATTGGCGATCCCGACCCGGTCGAGCAGCTGCATCGCCGACTCGCGGACCTTGTCCTTCTTGATCCTGCGCACCTTGAGGGGGCCGAGCATGACGTTCTCGAGGATCGTCTTGTGGGCGAAGAGGTTGAACGATTGGAACACCATGCCGACGTCCGAACGAAGGCGGGCGAGTGCCTTGCCCTCCTCCGGCAGCAGGGTGCCGTCGACGTGGATCTCTCCCGAATCGATCGGTTCGAGCCGGTTGATGGTGCGGCAGAGGGTCGATTTGCCCGAACCCGATGGGCCGACGACGATGACGACCTGTCCTCGCGGAATCTCGAGGTTGATGTCCTGCAGTACGTGCAGGGATCCGAAATGCTTGTTCACCCCGTTCATGGAGATCATGGACGAGCTGGTGTCCGACTTCTCGGACGGACGATCCGTTCCGGCGGCCGCTGATGTCATATCTGCAGACCCTATGCCGTCCGACGCCCGAGACTTCGCATTTCGGGACACCTTCGGTGCACGCGTCACGGGATTTTTACTGCACGAGCAGTATCGGATACCTCGACGGGGCACGCGCGGTCGGCGCGAGGAAAGGGGACCCGCCGAGGTGAGATACCCTGAGACGTGTCACTGATCGACGAAGAAGCCCCCCGTACCGGTGCCCGGACCTACGAGGTCCGCACCTACGGCTGTCAGATGAACGTACACGACTCCGAGCGTCTGTCGGGGTTGTTGGAGGACGCCGGCTTCACCAAGGCCGCGCCCGGCGCGTCACCGGATCTGGTGGTCTTCAACACCTGCGCGGTGCGGGAGAACGCCGACAACAAGCTGTACGGCAATCTGAGTCATCTGCGTCCGGTCAAGGACGACAACCCCGACATGCAGATCGCCGTCGGAGGCTGCCTCGCCCAGAAGGACCGCGACACGGTCGTGAAGAAGGCGCCCTGGGTCGACGTGGTCTTCGGCACGCACAACATCGGCAATCTCCCCGCACTGCTCGAACGCGCGCGGCACAATCGCCGTGCCGAGGTCGAGATCCTCGACGCCCTCGAGGCGTTCCCCTCGACGCTGCCCGCCAAGCGCGAGTCGTCGTACGCCGGATGGGTGTCGATCTCCGTCGGCTGCAACAACACGTGCACCTTCTGCATCGTGCCGTCGCTGCGCGGCAAGGAGGTCGACCGGCGCCCGGGTGACATCCTCGCCGAGGTGCAGGCGCTCGTCGACGAGGGCGTGCTCGAGGTGACACTGCTCGGCCAGAACGTCAACTCCTACGGCCGGTCCTTCGCCGATCCGGAGCAGCCCCGCGACCGGGGCGCCTTCGCGTCGCTGCTGCGCGCGTGCGGCGACATCGAGGGCCTCGAGCGGGTGCGCTTCACGTCCCCGCATCCGGCGGAATTCACCGACGACGTCATCGACGCGATGGCGCAGACCCCCAACGTGTGCCCGCAACTGCACATGCCGCTGCAGTCCGGCAGCGACCGGATCCTGCGCGCCATGCGCCGCTCGTACCGCAAGGAACGCTTCCTTGGCATCATCGAGCGGGTTCGGGCCGCGATGCCGCAAGCCGCGATCACCACCGACATCATCGTCGGTTTCCCCGGTGAGACCGAGGAGGACTTCCAGCAGACCCTCGAGGTCGTCGAGAAGGCGCGTTTCACCAGCGCGTTCACCTTCCAGTACTCGAAGCGTCCCGGCACGCCCGCAGCAGACATGGAGGGTCAGGTCCCCAAGGCCGTAGTGCAGGAGCGCTACAACCGTCTGATCGCGCTGCAGGAACGCATCACCCTCGAGGAGAACCGCAAGCTCGTCGGCACGGAGGTCGAACTGCTCGTCGCGGCGGGGGAGGGTCGCAAGAACGCCGAGACCGCCCGGATGAGCGGGCGTGCCCGCGACGGCCGCCTCGTCCACTTCCGTCCCGAGGGCGCGATCGACACCGCGGTGCGTCCCGGCGACGTCATCACGATCGTCGTCAGCGACGCCGCGCCGCACCACCTCGTCGCGGACACCCCGATCCTCACGCACCGCCGTACACGTGCGGGCGACCACTTCGAACAGGGCCGGTTGCCCAAGACACCGCCGATCGGTGTCGGACTCGGACTGCCGAGCATCGGCGTCCCCGACCCGCTGCCGCCTCAGATGGGATGCAACGCATGACCACCGACAAGCCGCACGATCACCACGCGACGGGTGACGTACGCGCCGAACTCGAAGCCGCCGAACGGAAGGTGGCGACCGACATCGACCCGGGCGCCCGGGCGATGTTCGTCGCGATCGCCGTCCTGATCCTGCTGGCGACCTTCAGCCTGCCCCACGCCGGATCCGCCAACGGGTGGGAGGTGCTGTCCTTCGCCCCGGACGCGACCACCGAGGAGATCGGTCTGCCGTCGCGGCTGTTCGTCGGCTTCGCAGTGGTCTTCGCCGGGCTGGGCTCGATTCTCGCGCTCGTCACCCGCAAGTGGGCGTTGGCGTGGGTGTCCCTGGCCGGCTCGGCGGTGACCATCGTCTTCGGCATGCTCGCGATCTGGTCGCGCCAGACCCTGCCCGTCGAGTCGTCCGCCGCGGGACCGGGATTCGGTCTCGTGATCGGCTGGTTCGCCGTCATGGTGATCGTCTTCCACTGGGCCCGCGTGGTGTGGGCGCGGACCTCGGCCCAGCTCGAGGCCGAGGCCGAGTTGCGGAAGGTCGCAGCACAGCACGAGCGGCCCCGCCTGATGCGCGACGACCCCGAGGCCTGACGCCTCCGGCACGAACACGACGATCCCCCTCTCCCGGACCGGGAGAGGGGGATCGTCCGTCTCGGATGTCGCGGGGTCAGCGCTCGCCGACGGCACCTTCGGCCGCGTCGGCCCACTCGCGCCACTGCGCGGCCTGGGCGAGAGCCTTCTCGGCCTCCTTCGCCCGGCCGGCGGCGGTCGCCTTGGCGGCCTGCTCCTCGAACTGACGCACCCGCTCACGGAACTGGGCCGCACGCGCGAGGGCCTCGGGATCGGTGCGGCGCCACTCGGAATCCGCGGCCTCGCGCACCTTCTTCTCGATGGCCCGCAGACGGCCTTCGAGATCGTGCATGCGCTCGCGCGGCACCTTGCCGATCGCCTCCCACTGGTCCTGCAGCTCGCGCAGGCGCGCCCGGGCACCTTCGAGATCGGCCGACGGGTCGATCGAGGAGGCCACCTCGAGCAGGGCCTCCTTCGCGCGGGCATTCTCCTCGAACTCGGCGTCGCGCTCGGCGTTCGCGGCGTTGCGTGCGGCGAAGAAGACGTCCTGGGCGCCCTTGAACCGCTTCCACAGCTGGTCGTCGGCGTCCTTCGGTGCCCGTCCGGCCGCCTTCCACTCGGCGAGCAGGTCGCGGAAGGCCGCGGCGGTGGCACCCCAGTCGGTGGAGTTCTGCAGCTCCTCCGCCCGGGCGACGAGTTCTTCCTTGCGGCTCTTCGCCGCGGCGCGCTCGCGGTCGAGTTCGGCGAAGTGGGCTCCTCGACGCCGGTTGAACGCCTCGCGTGCCTTCGAATAGCGACGCCACAACACGTCGTCGACCTTCCGGTCGACCCCGCGGATGGTCTTCCACTCCTCGAGGATCTCGCGCAGCCGGTCGCCCGCGGCCTTCCATTGGGTGGATTCGGCGGCGATCGTCTCGGACTCGGCCGCGAGGGCCTCCTTGCGGGCCGTGCTCTCGGCGCGCCGACGCTCCTTTTCCTGCTTGGCGAGAGCCGCAGCCTCCTCGGAGTGCTCGATGATCGCGGTGAGCCGGGCGGCGAGCGCATCGAGATCACCGATGACGGCGGCGGTCGGCAGCGACTCGGCCAGTGCCTCGGCGGCCGCGCGGGTCTTCTTCACGTCGGCGGTGCCGGAGGTCAACCGGGTCTCGAGGATCGCCACCTCGGTGACGAGATCGTCGTAACGGCGTCCGAAGTGCGCGAGGCCCTCGGCGGCGTCGCCTGCCTGCCACGATCCGATGCACCGCTCGCCCTCGCTCGTGCGGACCCATGCGGTGCCGTCCTCGTCGACGCGTCCGAACCGACTCGGATCGCTCGCGGGCACCGCCGGGACGTGGGGGTGCGTCTGGGCCGCGACGGGATGCGGCTTCGGGGGTGCTGCGGTGGAACTGCCGTTCTCTCGGCCCGCGGGGCCGGGCGTCGCAGCATGGGCTCGGGGTGTGGCGGGACCGGGACGCGGGGTCCGCTCCTGCGTCGACTCGCCGGTTCGGTCCTGTGCGTTCGGGTCGCTCATCGATACCTCATCTCTGCCGCGCGGCACGGCTGCCTGGTCGCATGGGTCTACCGCCGGTCGATCCCGGGGCTCCGCGATCGTGTCCGCTCACTATTGAAACAGGTCGTGTCCATGCAGGGCGCCGGGTCCGGTGGACTACGGTTGCCGATGTGTTGACCGCCGCGGCGTTCGTGCCGTCCCCACCGCTGCTCGTCCCCGAGCTCACCGGTCTCGCCGTCTCCGAGACCGACGATCTGCGCGAGGCGGTTCTCGAGGTCGGTCGCAGCCTGTCCGGTGCCGCGGAATGGGTGGTCGTGGGAGCCGAGACGGCCGAACAGACCGTTCCTTCCACCGCGCGCGGAACCTTCCTCGGGTTCGGTGTCGACGTCACGGTGCAGCTCGGTCCTGAGGCCGCCGGTGAACCCGATCCCGCGCTCGCGTTGACCGCGCTGGTGGCCGGCTGGATCCGCGACCGCACGGCACCCGGCACCCACGTGACGACCCACGTGGTGGCCGCCGACGCCGACGCCGCCCACTGCGCCGATCTCGGCCGCGACCTGCGTGCGCAGCTCGACCGCGACGATCTGCCGCGAGCACTGCTCGTCGTCGCGGACGGAGCGACGACCCTCACCGCCAAGGCGCCCGGCGCCTACGATCCGCGCTCGGAGGAGGTCGAGGCGGCCCTGGCCTCAGCGCTCGGCGCCGGCGACACGGAGGTGCTCGCGGCGCTCGACCCCGACCTGTGTTCGGACATCAAGCTGACCGGCCGCGCTGCCTGGCACGTCCTGGCGGCCACCCTCGGAGCGCGCCCGCGCTCGGCGTCCGTCACCTACTCCGCCGCGCCCTACGGCGTGGGCTACCACGTGGGGATCTGGACACCGTGAGCGCAGAAAGCACCGGTCCCGCCGACACGCTCGTACCGATCGCGGTGGTGGGCCCCACCGCCACGGGCAAGTCCGATCTCGGACTGGACCTCGCCGAAGCGCTCGGCGGCGAGATCGTCAACATCGACGCGATGCAGCAGTACCGCGGGATGGACATCGGGACGGCCAAGCTGGCACCGGACGAGCGTCGCGGGATCCCGCACCATCAACTCGACGTCCTCGACGTCACCGAGACCGCGACGGTCGCCCGCTACCAGCAGGCCGCGATCGCCGACGTCGAGGCGATCCTCGGCCGCGGCCGCCTCCCGATCGTCGTCGGCGGATCGATGATGTACGTGCAGGCACTGCTCGACGAATGGCAGTTCCCGGCGACGGATCCGCAGGTCCGTGCCAAGTGGGAGGCGGTGCTCGAGACCGAGGGGCCCGCCGCGGTCCACCGGGCGCTGCAGAGCGCCGATCCCGCCGCCGCGGCGACGATCCTGCCCACCGACGGCCGCCGCATGGTCCGCGCGCTCGAGGTCGTCGAGCTGACCGGGCAACCGTTCACGGCGTCGCAGCCGACGATCGGTGAGCCCCGCTGGGGCACCGTGATCCTGGGCGTCGACCGCGACACCGCCGAACTCGACGACCGCATCGCGCGGCGCACCGACCTGATGTTCGAACGCGGCCTCGTCGACGAGGTGCACGGACTCCTCGAAGTCGGGCTGCACGAGGGCGTCACCGCACGTCGCGCGATCGGCTACGCACAGGTGCTCGCGTACATCGACGGGGAGTACGACCTCGACCACGCACGCGAGCGGACGTTCATCGGGACCCGGCGCTACGTGCGACGGCAACGCTCGTGGTTCCGCCGCGACCCGCGCATCCACTGGCTCGACGGCGCCGACCCCCACCTGCTCGACGTCGCGTTGCGGGCCGTCCGGGACGCACGCACATCACCGGCCTCACCAGCCCGATAAGGTAGCGCGCATGGAGTTCAGCAAAGGGCACGGAACCGAGAACGACTTCGTGATCCTTCCGGATCCCGACGCCCGCCTGGACCTCGACGCAGGCCGGATCGCGGCCCTGTGCGACCGGCGTCGCGGGCTCGGCGCCGACGGTGTGCTCCGCGTGGCCCGGGCCGGGGCACTGGTGTCGGCCGGCGCGCTCGGAGAACTGCCCGAGGGCACCGACGCCGACGACTGGTTCATGGACTACCGCAACGGCGACGGATCCATCGCCGAGATGTGCGGCAACGGTGTGCGGGTGTTCGCGCACTATCTGACCGCGCACGGGTTCGAGGACCGCCGCGAGTTCGTCGTCGGCAGCCGGGCGGGAGGCAAGCCCGTCACCGTGCACGAGACAGGACCGGTCCTCGGCGAGGTGACCGTGGACATGGGGACGGTGCGCACCCTCGGCGAGTCGGCGGCGACCATCGACGGGCGGGTCTATCCGGGCATCGGCATCGACGTCGGCAACCCGCACCTCGCGTGCGTGGACCCGCACCTGAACGACACGAGCCTTGCCGGTCTCGACCTCACCTCGCCCGGCTTCGACCCGGGCTTCTTCCCGCACGGGGTCAACATCGAGTTCCTGACCCCGATCGCGGCCGGGACGGTCCACATGCGCGTCCACGAACGCGGCGTGGGGGAGACCCGCTCGTGCGGAACCGGCACGGTGGCCGCGGCTGCTGCGGCCCTGCGCTTCGACGGCGCATCCGACGGCGCGGTGCAGGTGCGGATCCCCGGTGGCTCGGTCGAGGTGCGCATAGAGAACGGTCGCGCCTGGTTGCGCGGGCCGTCTGTGCTGGTCGCGACGGGAGAACTCGACGACACCTGGTGGTCGGCGCCGATCTGATCGGCGCCGCTCGGCCCGGCCGGCGCGCACTTGGGTACCCCCCGCGCGGATGCGGCAGAAAAACTCGAATGCACCGATTCGGGCTTCGTGACACCATGGAGGTGTATGACGAACACACAGCGCATGCATCGCGCAACCACAGATGACAGCACTCCGACCGCGTACGACGCATCCGGAGGCTGGACCGCCGAGGATCCGTCCGTCGGCGAGATGCAACTCGAAGACCGTAGCGCGTTGCGGCGTGTGGCCGGTCTGTCCACCGAACTCGAGGACATCACCGAGGTCGAATACCGCCAGCTCCGACTCGAGCGTGTCGTGCTCGTCGGTGTCTGGACGGGCGGAACGGCCGCCCAGGCGGAAGCGAGCCTGGCCGAGCTGGCCGCGCTCGCCGAGACTGCGGGCTCCGAGGTCCTCGAAGGCCTGGTCCAACGTCGTGACCGGCCCGATGCCTCCACCTACATCGGCTCCGGCAAAGCCGACGAACTCCGGGAGATCGTCCTGTCCACCGGCGCAGACACCGTGATCTGCGACGGCGAACTCACCCCCGCCCAGCTCACCGCGCTGGAGAAGGTCGTCAAGGTCAAGGTCATCGACCGGACCGCGCTGATCCTCGACATCTTCGCCCAGCACGCCACCTCGCGAGAGGGCAAGGCACAGGTCTCCCTCGCACAGATGGAGTACATGCTCCCGCGTCTGCGTGGCTGGGGCGAATCGATGTCGCGGCAGGCCGGTGGACGTGCCGGCAGCAACGGCGGTGTGGGCCTGCGCGGTCCCGGTGAGACGAAGATCGAGACCGACCGTCGCCGGATCCGTGAGCGGATGGCCAAGCTCCGTCGCGAGATCAAGGCGATGAAGGCCGCGCGCGACACCAAGCGCACCCGGCGTCTGCGCAACAAGATCCCGTCCGTCGCGATCGTGGGATACACCAACGCCGGTAAGTCGAGCCTGCTCAACAAGCTCACCGGCTCCGGTGTCCTGGTGCAGAACGCACTGTTCGCGACCCTCGACCCGACGACCCGCCGGTCGGCGCTGCCCGACGGCCGCGAGTACGTGCTCACCGACACCGTCGGTTTCGTCCGGCACCTCCCGACCCAGCTGGTCGAGGCGTTCCGGTCGACTCTCGAGGAGGTCGCCGACGCCGATGTGCTGCTCCACGTCGTCGACGGCTCCGACCCCATGCCCACCGAGCAGATCAAGGCGGTGCGCGAAGTCGTCACCGAGGTACTCCGCGAATCGGACGCACCGCCGCCGCCGGAACTGATCGTCGTCAACAAGATCGATGCCGCCGACCCGGTCACCCTGACGCAGTTGCGCAGCGCGATCCCCGGCGCGGTGTTCGTCTCCGCGCACACCGGCGTGGGCGTCGAGGAGTTGCAGACCCAGCTCGCGGGTCTGCTCGAGGATCCCGACGTCGAGGTGAAGCTGCTCCTGCCGTACACCCGCGGTGATCTGCTCGCGCGCATCCATTCGGACGGTCAGATCCTGTCGTCCGAGCACGAGGTGGACGGCACGCGGGTGCACGCGAAGGTGCCGGCAGCGCTGGCGTCGGCATTGGTCGACTTCGCGGCCTGATGCGGGTCGTACGCCGGGCGGCGCTGCTCGCTGCCGTCGCGGCGTTCGTGCCGGTCTCGCACGCAGGCGCGCAGGACACCGGGATTCCGGTCGCGGATCTGCCGACCGAGATGCTGTGTACCCCCGACGATCCCGTGCTCACCGAACTGTCCGGCCTCGCGACGATCGGCGACCGGCTGTTCGCGACGCCCGATGCCGGGGAGGACGAACGCATCGTCGAACTCGACGACGATTGCTCGGTGCTGCAACGCGTTCCGTCGCCCGTCGATCCCTACGACGTCGAGGATCTCGCCGCGGGGCCCGACGGCCGGTTGTGGCTCGGGGATCTCGGCGACAACACCCGCGTCCGCGAGACGATCGCGCTCATCTCCCTCGACCCCGACACCGGGCAGGGAGATCTGCACCGGCTGACCTATCCCGACGGTCCCCGCGACGCCGAGACCGTGCTCGTCTCCGCGACAGGCGAACCTGTGATCGTGACGAAGGCGCTGTTCGGCTCGAGCAATGTCTACCGGCCCGCACGCGGACTCACGATCGACGGCCTCCCCGTGCCGGGACCTGCCCCCCTCGAGAGGGTCGGGTCGCTGGCACTCGGACCGTCGGACACCCCCGGCGGTCCCATTCCCGGTGCGTCCTCCTCGATGATCACCGGCGGTGCGGTCAACGCCGACGGGACGGTCGCGGCGGTCCGCACCTACACCGACGTCTACCTGTTCCACGTCCCCGACGGCGATCTCGCGTCCGCTCTGGTCGCCGGTCCGCGCTTCCGCGTCCCGGTCCCGGACGAACCGCAGGGCGAAGCCGTCGCATTCACCGCCGACGGTGACCTGGTCACCGCGTCCGAGCGCGGCGCGGCAGGCACGGAGAATCCACCGATCCGTATCCGTCGCGGTGCGACCGATCTCTTCGCACCCGCGGACGACGATGCCGCGGACGAGATGTCGCCCGCGGCACTGCCGGTCGTCGGTGCGGGCGTGGCCGCCGGAGTCATCGCCCTCGGGGTGCTCGGACTCGTCGTCCGGCGCCGCGCCCGCCGCTGAGATCAGACGCCGCGACCGCGGCCGAGATCAGACGCCGCGACCGCGGCTGAGATCAGGCGTCGAGGTCCGCGGCGACCAGCTCCGCGACCTGCGCGAGGACCGCGTCGTCATCGCACGAGATCGTGACCTGCGTGCCCTTTTCTGCGCCGAGCGTCATGATCATCAGGGCCGAACCGGCGTCGACGGGCTCGCCGCCGTCGACCGCGAGGGTCACGGGGACACCGGCCGCGACCACGGCCTCGGCGATGATCCCTGCAGGACGGGCGTGCAGGCCGATGGACGAACCGACGGCAACGGTGGTGCTGGGCATGGGAATCTCCTTCGTGGTGGGGAAGTGCAGGAAGTCGGGTAGATCAGGCGCGTGCCGCTGTGATCAGGAGCGTGCCGCTGTGATCAGGAGCGTGCCGCTACGGGCTGGGGGTTCGCCTCGTCGGCGGCAACCCGGGCGGGACGCGTGATCGACTTGGCGATACTGACCGCGAGTGCGGCGACCACCGTACCGGCTGCCAGTGCGATCAGGAACCACACGACGCGGTCCATCGCGAACAGCACGAACAATCCGCCGTGGGGAGCGGTGAGCGTGACACCCGTCGCCATGACGATGCCGCCGGTCACGGCGCCGCCGAGCATCATCGACGGGATGACCCGGAACGGGTCGGCCGCCGCGAACGGGATGGCGCCCTCCGAGATGAACGATGCACCGAGCAGCCAGGCGGCCTTGCCGTTCTCGCGTTCGGCCATGCTGTAGAGACGCGGACGCACCAGCGACGACAGTGCCATGGCGAGCGGCGGAACCATACCGGCGGCCATGACCGCCGCCATGATCTCGAGCGAACCGGTGTTGGCGACGTCGAGACCCGCGACCGCGAAGGCGTAGGCGGCCTTGTTGACCGGTCCGCCGAGGTCGAAGCACATCATCAGGCCGAGGATCGCACCGAGCAGCACCGCGGAACCACCGGACAGACCGTTGAGCCAGTCGGTGAGACCGGTCGTGATCGCGGCAAGCGGGCGACCGAGCAGCAGGAACATGAGCCCACCGACGATCAGGCTCGCGAGCAGCGGGATGATCACCACAGGCATCAGGCCACGAGCCCAAATGGGCAGCGGGATACGGCCGACCCACAGGGCCGCGAAGCCGGCGATGATGCCGCCGACCAGACCGCCGATGAAACCGGCGCCGACGAAGACGGCCACCGCACCGGCGGTGAAGCCCGGAGCCAGACCCGGACGGTCCGCGATCGCGAAGGCGATGTACCCGGCCAGTGCCGGGACGAGGAACGAGAACGCCAACGAGCCGATCTGGTACAGCACCGCACCGAGATAAGTGCCGAGCCCACCCTCGGGAAGGTTGGTGAGCGTGTTGTCGAGGACGATGTCGGCGGCCGAGTCGGTGATGTCGGGACCGGCGAGCAGGAAGCCCAGAGCGATGAGCAGACCACCGGCCGCGACGAACGGGATCATGTAACTCACACCGGTGAGCAGGATCTGCCGCAGCCGGGTACCCCAACCGAGGTCGCTGCCGCTCTCCGACTCACCCGCCGGGGCGCCCGCGGTGCCCTCGACGGTGCGTGCGGACGGATCGGTGGCGGCCCGCAGGGCCTCGTCGACCATGGTGTCCGGTTCGTTGATCGCGCGCTTCACGCCCGATGCGATCACGGGCTTCCCGGCGAACCGTTCGCGGCCCTTGACCCCCACGTCGGTGGCGAAGATGACGGCGTCGGCGCCGGCGATCACGTCGGGGGGCAGGGGAGTGCTGCCGCTCGATCCCTGCGTCTCCACCCGGACCGTCACGCCCGCGCGTTCACCGGCGGCGGCCAGCGCATCGGCGGCCATGTAGGTGTGCGCGATACCGGTCGGGCACGCGGTGACCGCGACGATCGTGCGGCCTCCGGGCTGTTCCGCGCTCTGCGGAGGCGCGACCGCCGGCTTCGCAGCGGCTGTCGGTGACGGCTGTTCCGGCGCTGCGGTCGAGCCGGCAGGAGCGCTGCCCGACGACTCCGGTCGGGGCGGGAGGACGTCCTCGACCAGCGCGATGACCTCGTCCGCGGACGCGGCCGCGCGCAGCGACGCGACGAAGTCCGGGCGCACGAGTGCACGAGCGAGAGCGGTGAGCAGCTTCATGTGGTCGCCGCCCGCACCTTCGGGCGCGGCAATGAGGAAGACGAGGTCGGCGGGTCCGTCGGGCGCACCGAAGTCGGCCTTCGGGGACAGCCGGGCGAAACCGAGCGACGGCGTGGTCACCGCTTCGCTGCGTGCGTGCGGGATCGCGATCCCGCCGGGAAGGCCGGTGGCGGACTTGGCCTCCCGTTCGAGAACGGCCGCGGTGAGTGCGTCGGCGTCGGATGCGCGACCGTTCGCTGCGAGACGCTCGGCGAGCGCGGCGATGACGGAGTTCTTGTCGGATCCCAGGTCTACATCGAGCGAGACGAGTTCCGTGCCGATGATCGAGGAACCGCCTGCGGAGTCGGAGGTGGTGTCGGACATGACGTTCCTTAGGAGTGGGAGGGGAGCGGTCGGGGTCGGCGGTGGACGTCGGTGACGTGCACTCGGGATGGATCGACGGAATCGGGTGTGGGCAGGGCTGTTCCGGGGAGCATGACGGCTGCAGTTCCGTACGCCACGGCGAGGCGCAGGCACTCGTCGGGGGTGTGACCGGCCTGCTCGGCGAGCAGATATCCGGCGAGCGACGAGTCGCCCGCGCCGACCGTGCTGCGGACCGTGACGTCGTCGGCGGTGGCCCGCCACGCGCCGGTGGCGGTGACCAGCACCGCGCCCGCACCGCCGAGGGTCGCGAGTACCGCGCCGACCCCGCGTTCCACCAGCACCCGTCCCGCGTCGACCACGGCGCCGACGTCTCCTGCGGCGGCGCCGGATTCGAGTTCGTGGGCGTCCGCGCCGGTGAGCTGGGCCAGTTCGTCGGCGTTCGGCTTGATCACGTCCGGGGCCGCCGCGGGGAACCGCTCGGCGAGGGCGAGCAGTGGCCGCTCGGAGGTGTCGACCGCGATGCGGCATCCGAGACCGCGCAGGGCACCCACGAGATCGGCGTACCACGACTCGGGCACACCGGGAGGAAGAGAACCGGACAGGACGGTCCACGCGGCTCCCTGCGCGCATTCCAGCAGGACTGCGTGCAACTCGCCGAGTGTGCTTCCGGTGCAGGGGGTTCCGGGTTCGTTGAGTTTGGTCGTGGTGCCGTCGGGTTCGGCGACGGTGATGTTGTTGCGCGTCGGCCCGGAGGTGGGCACGGCCCGATGGGCGATGCCCTGCTCGTCCAGCGCGGCGAGCAGAGGATCGCCGGCGTTGGCCGGGAGAACGGCGACGACCTCGGTCGTCGCGGCGTGCAGCACACGCGCGACGTTGATCCCCTTGCCGCCCGGATCGACGGTGGATCGCTCGGTGCGATGCACCTTCCCGCGCTCGAGCGGGCCCGTCAGCCCGACCGTGCGATCGAGACTGGGGTTGGCCGTGAGCGTGACGATCATGTCGTCACCACCTCGATTCCGTGTTCGATGAGTTGCCGACGGTCGGTGTCGTCGAGATCGGTGTCGGTGACCAGAACGTCGATCGGTTCGAGCGACGCGAAG
Source organism: Rhodococcus sp. GQ147 (assembly GCF_059759155.1). Taxonomy (NCBI): domain Bacteria; kingdom Bacillati; phylum Actinomycetota; class Actinomycetes; order Mycobacteriales; family Nocardiaceae; genus Rhodococcus; species Rhodococcus sp. GQ147. The sequence goes on along the minus strand of NZ_JCAXDU010000014.1, from coordinate 36,511 downwards.
CTCAGCAGATTGCGCCGACCGACCTTCGACGAATCGGCGACCACGACGACCCGGTCGGCGGTGCGCACCATCGCGCGCTTGACCGCGGCCTCGTCGGCGTCGGGGGTGGACAGGCCGTGGTCGATGCTCAGCGCGTTGGTGCCGATGAAGGCCACGTCGACGTGCACCGTCGACAAGGTGGCGAGGGCCTCGGCACCCACCGCGGCCTGCGTGACACCGCGGACGCGACCGCCGAGCAGGTGCAGCTGCACGGTGCTCATTGCGGCGAGGCGCGCGGCGATCGGCACCGAGTTGGTGACGACGGTGAGGTCGAGCTCGGGCGGCAGCGCTCCGACGATCCTGCCGGTCGTGGTGCCGGCGTCGAAGAGCACGCTTCCGCCGGACGGCGGGAGGAAGGACGTCGCGGCGGCGGCGATGCGGTCCTTGTGTTCGGCGCGGGTGTGTTCGCGCTCGGAGAGGGCAGGCTCGGCCACCGAGAGCGAGGCGGCCGGGATCGCGCCGCCGTGAACCCGCCGCACGAGCCCCAGGCGTTCGAGGTGTGCGAGGTCGCGGCGCACGGTCTCGGTGGTGACGCCGTACCGGTCGGCGAGCACTGCGACCGACACGCGGCCACGTGCCGCCACCAGTGCTGCGATCGCCTGCTGCCGTTCCTCTGCGTACACCGACACTCCTGGGGGTACCCGATCTGTGGGGAAAACAATGTTGGTTTATGTTGTTTTACGCCCGTCCGTGTTGACATGTCAAGGCTTCCGAGTAATCTGAGTCACAACGAACTACTGCGGTGAGGAGATCTCCATGGAGCAGTCGGCGTCCGTCCTGCACGGCACCCCCGTCGTCCCCGGTATCGGATACGGGCCGGTCATCCGTCCCGTCGCGCGTCCTGTGGTCCCGGCGCAGGGCGCCTCGATCCCCGACACGGCGCGCGAGGCCGAGGTGGGCCGGTTCGAGGACGCCGCGAAGGTCGTGGCCGAGCGGCTGCGCGCCCGCGCCTCGCGTGCATCGGGTGCCGCGGCAGAAGTGCTCCAAGCCACCGCTGTGCTGGTCGAGGACCGCGCCTGGCGCGGGGCGACCGCGACGAAGATCCGGTCCGGGTCCGACGCGGTCGGTGCCACCGTCGCCGCCACCGACCAGTTCGCGGCCCTGTTCGAGAAGATGGGCGGGCTGCAGTCCGAGCGGGTCACCGACCTGCTCGACATCCGCGACCGCGTGATCGCCGAACTGCAGGGCGCCCCCGAACCCGGTCTCGAGATGCCCGATTCGCCGTCCGTGCTCCTCGCGGCCGATCTCGCACCCGCCGACACCGCCGGACTCGACCCGTCCGTCGTCGTCGCGCTGGCCACCTCCCTCGGAGGACCCACGAGCCACACCGCGATCATCGCGCGCCAGCTCGGCATCCCGTGTGTCGTCGCGGTGGCAGGTCTCGACGACGTCCCTGCCGGCACCGAGGTGCTGGTCGACGGCGCGACGGGCCGGATCGTGATCTCCCCGGACAGCGCCGAGGCCGCAGCCGAGGTCGAACGCGACCGCGTCGAGCGCGAGCGGGTGGCGGGCTGGTCCGGTCCCGGCGCCACCGCCGACGGTCACCCGGTCGAGATCCTCGCCAACGTGCAGGACGGATCGGGTGCCCGTGCGGCGCGCCGGACGCCGGCGCAGGGCGTCGGACTGTTCCGCACCGAGTTGTGTTTCCTCGACCGCGACACCGAACCGACGGTGGACGAGCAGGCCGACATCTATGCAGAGGTCTTCGAGGCGTTCGAGGGACGGAAGGTCGTCCTGCGGACCCTCGACGCCGGCTCCGACAAGCCCCTCCGGTTCGCCAACCACCCCGACGAACACAATCCCGCCCTCGGCGTCCGCGGTATCCGCATCACGACCACGGCGCCGGGAGTCCTCGATCGTCAGCTCGACGCGGTGGCCGCCGCGGCCTCGCGCACCGGCGCCATGCCGTGGGTCATGGCACCGATGGTGGCGACCGTCTCGGAGGCGGCCGATTTCGCCGCGCGGGTGCGCGAGCGCGGGCTGTCTTCCGGCGTCATGATCGAGGTTCCGTCCGCGGCGCTGCTCGCCGATCGGTTGCTCGAACACCTGGACTTCCTGTCGATCGGCACCAACGACCTCGCCCAGTACACGATGGCGGCCGATCGGATGTCGCCGCAGCTGGCCGCACTCACCGACCCGTGGCAGCCCGCGGTGCTCGCACTCGTGGCCCGCGCAGCGCAGGCCGGGGCGGCCGCGAGCAAGCCGGTGGGGGTGTGCGGCGAGGCGGCGGCCGACCCGCTCCTCGCCTGCGTCCTGACCGGAATGGGCGTGACGTCCCTGTCGTGCGCCGCGTCGGCGGTGACGGGTGTCGGCGCCCGGCTCTCCTCGGTCCCGATGGACCGTTGCCGTGAGGCGGCCGAGGCGGTCCTCGCGAGCGACGACCCCGTCGCGGCACGTGCCGTGGCAGCGAAACTGCTGGACTGAGCGGCGCGGCCGGGACGGCCTGTTCTACGCGGCCGGGACGGCCTGTTCTACGCGGCCGGGGCGGTCTGTTCTACGCCGATGAGGCTGCCGGTTCTACGATGACCTGTCGTGACCGAACGAGCGAACACGACCGGACGCACGACCACACGCCGCGGCTGGACCCTGCACGGCGACGGACGTCGCATCAACCCCGGTGCGGTGGTCGCACCGCACGAGCGACTGTCGTGGCCGCGCACCATCGGCATCGGGATGCAGCACGTCATCGCGATGTTCGGCGCCACCCTGCTCGTGCCGACTATCACGGGCTTCCCCGTCACGACCACGCTGCTGTTCTCCGGTATCGGCACCGCGCTGTTCCTGATCATCACGCGCGGCCGGGTGCCCAGCTATCTCGGTTCGTCTTTCGCGTTCATCGCGCCGCTCAGCGCCTCGGCCGGTTCCGGTCCGGCAGCGCAGCTCGGCGGGATCGTCGCCGTCGGTATCGTGCTGGTGCTTGTCGGCCTCGTGGTCAAGGCGGCGGGTTCGCGCATCATCGACGCGGTCATGCCGCCGGTGGTCACCGGGGCGATCGTCGCCCTCATCGGCCTCAACCTCGCGCCGACGGCCACCGGATCGTTCGAAGCCCAACCGCTCGTCGCCACGATCACGCTCGTGGTCACACTGCTCGTGACGGTGGTCGGCCCGGGCATGCTCGGCCGCCTCGGCATCCTCGTCGGTGTGATCGTCGGATGGATCTTCGCGGCGTTCACCGGGGCGATCGCGTCCGAGCGCATCGACGCCATGCGCGACGCGGCGTGGTTCGGCCTGCCCGATCTGCACGGCCCCACCTTCGAACCGTCGGTCGTGCTGTTGGCGCTGCCCGTCGTCGTCGTGCTGGTCGCGGAGAACGTAGGCCACGTCAAGGCGGTCGCCGCGATGACCGGTCGAAACCTCGACGACATGGCCGGCAATGCGCTCATCGCCGACGGCCTTGCGACCACCCTCGCGGGTGCGGGCGGCGGCTCGGGCACGACCACCTATGCCGAGAACATCGGCGTCATGGCGGCCACACGCGTGTACTCGACCGCTGCATACGCCGTTGCGGCGGTCACCGCCGTCGTGCTGGCCTTCTCGCCGAAGTTCGGTGCGCTGGTGTTCACCGTGCCCGAGGGCGTCCTCGGCGGCGCGACCCTCGTGCTCTACGGCCTGATCGGCATCCTCGGTGTCCGCATCTGGACGGAGGCGAAGGTCGACTTCACGGATCCGGTCAACCTCACGGTCGCGGCCGCGGCGCTCGTCGCCGGCATCGGCGACCTGACCTTGTCGATCGGCTCGGTCGAACTCGGCGGTATCGCCTGGGGTTCGATCGGCATCCTCGTCGCGTACCCGCTGCTGCGCAGACTCGAGGATCTGCGCCGCTGACCGGAACCCGGCGCATCAGCCGACACCGACCCGTGCCCGCGGGTCGTTCGATACCGACGCGTACCCGCCGGGGTCGTCCGGGTCACAAAATGCGCTCGGTTGTGTCAGCGTCACCGCGCCCTCGTCTGCATACCGTGAGTATGTCGAACGACGTCTCACACAGGAGCGCAGATGCAACGCACCCTATTCGAGCCCGAGCACGACCTCTTCCGGGAGTCGTACCGGAAGTTCCTCGAACAGGAGGTGGCCCCCTTCCACGAGCAGTGGGAGAAGGACAAGATCGTCGACCGTGAGGTGTGGAAGAAGGCCGGCGCGCAGGGCTTCCTCGGCATGGCGGTGCCGGAGGAGTACGGCGGCGGTGGCATGGACGACTTCCGCTACAACGCCATCATGGCCGAGGAGACCACCAAGCTGGGCTTCAGCGGTCTGGGCTTCATGCTGCACAACGATGTCGTCGCTCCCTACCTGCTCGAGCTCGCCAACGAGGAGCAGAAGAAGCGTTGGCTCCCGGGCTTCTGTTCGGGTGAGCTGATCACGGCCATCGCGATGACAGAGCCGGGCACCGGCAGCGACCTGCAGGGCATCAAGACCCGCGCGGTGCGCGACGGTGACGACTGGGTCCTCAACGGCGCCAAGACGTTCATCACCAACGGCATCCACTCCGATCTGGTGATCGTCGTCGCATGCACCGACCCGGAGAAGGGCGCCCAGGGCTTCTCGCTGCTCGTCGTCGAGCGCGGCATGCCGGGCTTCGAGCGGGGACGCAACCTCGACAAGATCGGCCTCGACGCTCAGGACACGGCGGAGCTCAGCTTCAACGACGTTCGCGTCCCGGCGGCCAACCTCCTCGGCCAGGAGGGCATGGGCTTCATCTACCTGATGCAGAACCTGCCGCAGGAACGTCTCGCGATCGCCGTCGTCGCCGCTGCTGCGATGGAGCGCGTGCTCGACGACACGATCCAGTACTGCCGCGACCGCAAGGCGTTCGGCAAGCCGATCGGCAAGTTCCAGAACACCCGCTTCGAGCTCGCCGAGCTCGCCACCGAGACCCAGCTGGCCCGGGTGTTCGTGGACCGGTGCATCGAGCTGCTCAACGAGAAGAAGCTCACCGTCCAGGAGGCCGCGATGGCCAAGTACTGGACCACCGACAAGCAGGTCGAGCTGATCGACCGCTGCCTGCAGCTGCACGGTGGCTACGGCTACATGCGCGAGTACCCGGTCGCCAAGGCGTACCTCGATGCCCGCGTGCAGAAGATCTACGGCGGCACGAACGAGATCATGAAGGAAGTCATCGGGCGCGGCCTCAACGTCTGAGGCACGTACGAGAAGGTCGGGGTGGCTCCGCTGTGCGGAGCCACCCCGGTCTCGTTCGTCGCCGGTGGCCCGGGGATCAGATCTTGCGGACGACCGTGACGACCTTGCCGAGGACGACTGCGTCGTTGCCCGGGATGGGTTCGAACATCGGGTTGTGCGGCATGAGCCAGACGTCGCCGTCGACCCGCTTGAACGTCTTGACGGTGGCCTCGCCGTCGAGCATCGCGGCGACGATATCGCCGTTGTCGGCGACGTTCTGCTGCCGGACGACCACCCAGTCGCCGTCGCAGATGGCTGCGTCGATCATCGACTGGCCGACGACCTTGAGCAGGAACAGCGAGCCCTGACCGACGAGTTCGCGCGGCAGCGGGAAGATATCCTCGACCGATTCCTCGGCCAGGATCGGACCACCGGCAGCGATCCGGCCGACGACGGGAACCATTGCCGCCGAAGGGATGTCGTCGGTCGACGAGCCGGCGACCACCTCGGGCGAGGACTCGGGTGCGGGGGTGGGCTCGAGACCGCGGACGTCCACGGCACGCGGACGGTTCGGATCCCGGCGCAGGAAGCCCTTCCGTTCGAGCGTGCGCAGCTGGTGTGCGACGGAGGATGTGGAGTTGAGGCCGACGGCGTCGCCGATCTCACGGATGCTCGGCGGGTACCCCCGTTCGCTGACGGAATCGCGGATGACCTCGAGCACACGACGCTGACGCTCGGTGAGGCTCGCGGTGGGATCGTCGGTCGCGGGTCCGCCCCGGCGGGCTGTGGATGTTCCGTCCGCCTTCATCGTGACCTCCGTGCGGCGAGTGTCGGATGGGTTGCAAGTTGCCTTTCGAATCTATCGAGATCCCGCGCGTATATCAAACAGATGTTCGAGATTCACCCTCCGAGGAGCTGCCGTCAGGCTGTGACTCGTGATAGAACATTCGAACAGACTTTCGTTCGAACACATGATCGAGTGGTCGGACGGGGTCGGAAGACCACGCACAGCGACACGGACGGGGTCGGAAGACCACGCACAGCGACACGGAGGATTTCCGATGAGCAGAGCGGTTCGGATCGACACGGCGGTTCCGGTGGGTACGGCGCGACAGGGCGCGGTGGTCCGAACCGGTGCCTCAGTCCGGACGAGCACGGCAGGGCGGACCGTCGTGGGCCCGCTGGGAGCAGGTGCGCCCGGGGCGGCGGCATATCGCATCCGGCCGATCGCGACGTCGACGCTGCACCATCGCACCCGTGTCCCGGCGCGGACGAGACCGCGCGTCGCCGCGCCCTCGCGGGAACCCCTGCACCGCCGTTCGGAGATCGCACCGCGCAGTCGCCGGCCTGCGGAGGGGACGAGTTGGCGGCAGATGGCCACGACGGTGCTCCTCACCGCGCTCGCGACCACGATGCTCCTCGTGCTCGCCCACGTGCGCACCGATGAGGTGATCTCGCAGAGCGCCGGCACCACGGTCGTGCGAGAGGGGGAGAGTTTGGAGGCCTTGGCCGCTCGCGTGTGGCCCGACGTCACGGTCGCGAGGATCGCCGACCTCAACTCGCTCGACGGTACGGCCGTGCAGGCCGGAAGCCGCCTCCTCTTGCCGGATTCCAGCCGGGAATGAGGGCGTCGTGGCCCCGCCGGACCCGCGATCCGCTCCCGAGCCGGACAGGCGGGTATTGTCTAACACTGTCAGTCACACCACTCCGTGTGGTTGCGGCGGTGTCGGCCCACTCGCGGGTGGAGACGGTTCCGGTCGGGAGACATCGCTTCGGCGCCGACGTCGCGACCCGCACGGGCACGACGAAGGAACCGACATGTACTGCCCGTATTGCCGCCATCCCGATTCCCGGGTGGTCGATTCGCGCGAGGCAGACGAGGGTGCCGCGATCCGTCGTCGGCGGGCGTGTCCCGAATGCGGGCGCCGCTTCACCACAGTCGAGACGGCCGTGCTGTCCGTCGTCAAGCGCAGCGGCGTGACCGAGCCGTTCAGCCGCGAGAAGGTCGTGCGCGGCGTGGCCCGCGCCTGCCAGGGACGCGATGTCGACAACGACGCACTCAACAAGCTCGCGCAGCAGGTCGAGGACGCGGTGCGGGCGAAGGGCTCACCCGAGGTCCCGAGCCACGAGGTCGGACTGGCGATCCTCGGACCCCTACGCGATCTCGACGAGGTTGCCTATCTTCGATTCGCCTCGGTCTACCGTTCCTTCAGTTCTGCAGAGGATTTCGAACGCGAGATCCAGGAACTGCGCGAGCACAAGAAGTCCTGCTCGGTCGAGACCGACTGAGCGACCCGGTCGAAGCCGACCGCACGCCGGCCGGTCCGGTCGCTACCGGATCCCGTCGATCGCCTTCAGGACGCGCTTCTCCGACACTGGGATCCGCGTTCCGAGACCCTGCGCGAACAGGCTCACGCGCAGTTCCTCGATCATCCAGTAGATCTCGACCACCTCGGGCGCGGCGCGCCGTTCCTCCGGCAGTCGTGCGAGTAGCTTGTCGTAGGCGCCGTAGACGCGATCGAGCACATCCATTCCCGCGGCATCGCGATGCGCACTCGCCGGCAACGCCTCCAGGCGTTGCGCGGCCGCGGTGAGATAGCGCGGCAGGTCGGCGATCCGCCGCGACCCCAGATCGGTGACGAAGCCGGGGAACAGCAACGACTGCAGCTGTTCGCGTACGTCGTCGGCAGCCTCGCCGTCCGACCGATCGAGGAGCACACCCACCTCGTGGGCGCGGGACAGCACGGGCACAACCGCTTTCAACAGACGGGCCACGCGCCCCGGCAGGTGTGACCGCACCGTGGCCGCGAGCGCCTCGAACTCGTCGGGCGTGCGCACGGGTGCGCCGTGTGCGGCGATAAGTTCGTCCACCGCGCAGGCACGGCAGTCCTCGATCAGCGCTTCGAACGATCCGTCGGGGTTCCGCCCGAGCGCGAGCCGCTCCATGTTGGTCAGCCCCGAGGTCACGGCCTTCGCCTTCGTCGGTGCCGACGACAGAAGCAGGGCACGCAACCCCTGACGCGTCGCGTTCTGCTGGGCCTGCGGTGTGCTGAGCACGCGCACCGCGACGCCGTCCTTCTCCGCGACCAGGGCAGGGTAACCGGTGACCTTCCGGCCACCGACCTCGCGGATGACGGTCTCCGGCAGGTTCCCGAGGGTCTCGGCCGTCCACACCACCGCCGCGGGACGTTCGGTGCCCGCAGCGGCGCGCGAGACCTCCGCTTCGACCCGCGGAGCCAACTTCTTCCGCAGGGCCGCCAGGCTCTTGCTGCGGCCGAGCACGGTGCCGCGCTCGTCGACCGCGGCGAAGGTCATCCGCAGATGGTCGGGCAACGCACCGGTATCGAAGTCCGAGGACTCGATCGTGCACCGGCCGAGCCGGGACAGCTCGCGGGCCATCGCATTGACGAGCGGTTCGGAGCGCGGCGTCACCGAGGCGAGGGCGGCCGCTGCGAAATCGGGAGCCGGTACGACCTGCCTCCGAAGGTGTTTCGGCAGGGTCTTGATGAGGGCCGTGACCAGCTCGGTCCGCATCCCGGGTACCAGCCAGTCGAAACCGACGGACTTGAGGTTCGCGAGCAGCGCGACGGGGACGCGGGCGGTGACACCGTCCTCCTCCGTGCCCGGCTCGAACTGGTAGGTGAGGGGGAACTGGATCTCGCCCTGGCGCCACGCGTCCGGATAGTCGCCCTCGAGCACCGAGGCGGCGTCCTGGTTCACCACGGTGTCCGGCGTGAACGTCAGCAGGTCGGGTTGCTGCCTGCGGGTCTTCTTCCACCACGTGTCGAAGTGCCGGGCCGAGATCGCCTCCGGGCCTACCCGCTGGTCGTAGAAGTCGAACAGGGTCTCGTCGTCGACGACGATGTCGCGCCGGCGCGCACGGTGTTCGAGTTCCTCGACGTCCTCGAGCAGCGCCCGGTTGTCGTGGAAGAACTTGTGCTGCGTGCGCCATTCGCCTTGCACGAGGGCGTGGCGGATGAACAGTTCGCGCGAGACCTCCGGATCGATCCGTCCGTACGGCACGGGACGCTGGGCGACCAGGGGGATGCCGTAGAGCGTGACGCGTTCGTAGGCCATCGCCGACTCGCGGCGCGTCGACCAGTGCGGCTCCGAGTAGGTGCGCTTGACCAGGTGCGGAGCGAGCTTCTCGACCCATTCGGGTTCGATGCGCGCGGCCGTCCGCGCCCACAGCCGTGAGGTCTCCACGAGTTCGGCGGCCATGACCCAGCGCGGAGGCTTCTTGAACAACGACGATCCCGGGAAGACGGCGAACCGTGCGCCGCGGGCACCGAGGAAGTCGCGCTTGTCGCCCTCGCGAAGACCGATGTGCGACAGCAGACCTGCAAGCAGGGACTTGTGGACGTCGTCGGGATTCACGTCGCGGTGGTGCGTCTGCCAGCCCATGTCGACAGTGATCTGACGGAGCTGCCCCTGCAGGTCCTGCCACTCACGGATCCGCAACCAGTGCAGGAACTCGTCGCGGCACAACCTGCGGAACCTGCTCGACGACAGTTCCCGCCGTTGCTCCTTCAGGTAGTCCCACAATCGCAGGAAGGCCAGGAAGTCCGAGCCCTCGACCGCGAACCGGGCGTGCTTCTCGTCGGCGGCCTGCTGGAACTCGGTCGGGCGTTCGCGCACGTCCTGGATCGACAGGGCCGCGACGATGATGAGCACCTCGCGCAGACATCCGTTCCGGTGGCCCTCGACGATCATGCGGGCCATGCGCGGATCGACGGGCAGGCGGGCGATCTCGCGGCCCGTCGCGGTCAGGCGCGGCGTCTCGCCCTTCTTGGCGGGTTCGAGCGCGCCGAGCTCCTCGAGCAGAGCGATGCCGTCGCGGATCGCGCGGGGATCCGGGGCCTCCACGAACGGGAACGCCTCGATGTCGCCGAGACCGAGCGCCGTCATCTGCAACACTACCGACGCGAGGTTGGTGCGCAGGATCTCGGGCTCGGTGAACTCCGGCCGGCCGTCGAAGTCGTCCTCCGAGTACAGACGGATGCAGATGCCGTCGGCGACACGACCGCACCGTCCGGCGCGCTGCCGCGCCGAGGCCTGCGAGATCGGCTCGATCGGCAGTCGCTGCACCTTCGTCCGCACCGAGTACCGCGAGATACGTGCGGTGCCGGGGTCGACGACGTAGCGGATGCCGGGAACCGTCAGGGACGTCTCGGCGACGTTGGTGGACAACACGACCCGCCGGCCCGTGTGCGGTGCGAAGACCCGGTGCTGTTCGGCCGCCGACAGGCGTCCGTAGAGCGGGAGGATCTCGGTGTTGCGGAGCTTGCGGTCGCGCAGTGCGTCGGCGGTGTCGCGGATCTCGCGCTCGCCGGAGAGGAAGACCAGGATGTCGCCGTCGCCCTCACGCTGGAGTTCCTCGACGGCCTCGCACACCGCGTCGACGGGGTCGCGGTCGACCAGCGTGTCGCCCACCTCGACGGTCAGCGGCCGGTAACGCACCTCGACGGGATAGGTGCGGCCGGAGACCTCCACGATGGGGGCAGGCGTGCCGTTCGCGTCGGCGAAGTGGCGCGCGAAACGTTCGGGGTCGATCGTCGCCGAGGTGATGATCACCTTCAGGTCGGGGCGACGCGGAAGCAGCTGCGCGAGGTAGCCGAGCAGGAAGTCGATGTTGAGGCTGCGCTCGTGCGCCTCGTCGATGATGAGCGTGTCGTACTGGCGCAGCAGGCGGTCGCGCTGGATCTCGGCGAGGAGGATGCCGTCGGTCATCAGCTTGACGAGTGTCGACTCGGTGACCTGATCGTTGAAGCGCACCGTGTATCCGACGGCGTCGCCGAGCTCGGTGTCCAGTTCCTCCGCGAGTCGCTCGGCGACGGCGCGCGCGGCGATACGGCGCGGCTGGGTGTGGCCGATCAGGCCGCGAACCCCGCGCCCGAGTTCGAGGCAGATCTTCGGGATCTGCGTCGTCTTGCCCGAACCGGTCTCACCGGCGACCACTACGACCTGGTGGTCGCGGATCGCGGCGGCGATGTCGTCCTTGCGCTGCGAGACCGGTAGGTCCTCGGGATAACGGATCTCCGGGACCGACGACGCACGGGACGTGAGCCGGGCGCGGGCGGTCTCGATCTCGGCGGCGACCTCGGTCAGCGCCTCGCCGCCCCGCGCCCGGTCGAGCCTGCGACGGAGGCGGTTCTCGTCGCGGAGGGAGACCTCGGACAGGGCAGCGCGCAGTTCGCGACGATTCGGGGCGGGGGAGATGGACATGCTGATCACACAGCCTAGCGAAACGACCCGGTCGGGGCCGGTCGGGGAGGGCAGGCAGGCCAGGTGGTCAGCCCGCCAGAGCACGCACCCGGCCGATCACTTCACCGAAGGTCTCCCGGTACGGGGCGTGGACCGTGAAGTGGGTGAACCCGTAGCGCTCCCGGCTGTGCAGGATCTGCCCGGCCATCTCGTCGACCGTGCCGATCAGCACGAACGGCGAGTCGAGCAGGTCGTCGGCCTCGGCCGGGGTGGCGATGCGGAACGTCCCCGGTGGCCTCCCGGGCAGCAGGACGGCACCCGCGACACTCACGATGTCGGCGTGGGCGGCGACGACGGAAAAGATCCGGTCGCGGTGCCTCCGACGATCAGGGGCGGGCCGTAGCCGCCGAATCCGCGCCGCTGCACCGGACGGAGCACGGGCAGGTCTAATGCTTCGCGCAACGCCGCCTGCTCGTCGAAACCGGGCGCGGTGAACGATCGCTGCAGTTCCTGCACGGTGGATTCGAGACGCTCGGCGCGCTCGTCGAAGCGTTCCCACTCGATCCCGGCCGCCTCGAACTCCCATCTCATGTGGCCCCTGCTCCGAGGCCGATCTCGAGCCGGCCGCCGGTGAGCACATCGGTGGTCGCGATCTCGCGGGCGAGCAGTGCCGGATTCCAGAAACCGGCATTGAGCACCATCGTGCCGACCCGCAGACGCTCGGTGGCACCGGCGGCGGCGACCAGGACGGGGAACGGCGCGGGGACACCGAGATGGTCGGCCGCGTACACCGCGTCGAAACCCGCGTCCTCGACGGCGCGGCACCAGCGAACGAACACATCGGGAGACCCGACCTCGAAGATGTTGACGGAGAAGCGGAACTCGGTCATGGCACCAGGGTGGCGGGTACGGGCCTCCGGCGCCAGAGTCGTTTCCTCCGCATACGATGGCGGGTGTCGTGATCGTCGTGGACGGGAGTTGGTCGTGGGTGCGTTGTGGCACGGATTCGCCGATATGGGCGCGATCGAACGGGACGGCGCATTCGTCGTGTCGCGCGGGGAAGGCGCGTACATCTGGGACGACGCCGGCAACCGTTACCTCGATGCCACCGCCGGACTGTGGTTCACCAATGTCGGTCACGGCCGCACCGAGATCGGCGACGCGATCGCAGCGCAGGTCGCCAAGCTCGCCCACTACTCGAACTTCGGCGATCTGACCTCCGAACCCGCCGTCGAACTCGCCGAGCGTCTCGCGGGGATCGCCCCGGTTCCGGGCAGCAAGATCTTCTTCACCTCCGGTGGATCCGACTCCGTCGACTCGGCGGCCAAGCTCGCGCGGCGGTACTGGCAGGAGGTCGGGAAGCCCGGCAAGCGGCTGCTGGTCTCGCGCGAGAAGGCGTACCACGGCATGCACGTCGGCGGCACCTCGCTCGCCGGTATCCCCGTCAACGGTGAGGGCTACGGCCGCCTGTGGGAGGACACCGCGCGGGTTGCGTGGGACGACGCCAAGGCGCTGCTCGAACTCATCGATTCGGTCGGTGCCGACTCCATCGCGGCCTTCTTCTGCGAACCCGTCATCGGTGCGGGCGGGGTGTACCTGCCGCCGGACGGCTATCTCGCCGAGATCCGCGACATCTGCCGCGACCACGACATCCTGTTCGTCGTCGACGAGGTGGTCACCGGCTTCGGTCGTATCGGTGGTTCGTGGTTCGCGTCGTCGCGATTCGACCTGGAGCCCGACATGGTCACCACCGCCAAGGGACTCACCTCCGGTTACCTGCCGATGGGCGCCCTGTTCGTCGCTCCGCGCGTCGCCGAACCGTTCTTCGCCGGAGACGTGTGGTGGCGCCACGGCTACACCTACGGTGGGCACGCCGCTGCTGCGGCGGCCGCGCTCGCCAACCTCGACATCATCGAGCGTGAGAATCTGCTCGCCGAGGCGGCGCGGATCGAGCGGACTCTGCACGAGAAGCTCGCTCCGCTGGCGGACCACCCGCGGGTGGCCGAGGTGCGCAGCGGCCTCGGTGCGGTGGCGGCCGTGCAGCTCGCCGATCCGTCCGAAGCTCTCGGTTTCGTCAAAACCCTGCGGCAGCATGGGATCTCGGGACGCGCGGCCGGTCAGGGCGCGATGCAGATCTCCCCGTCGTTCGTGATGACCGACGAGCAGATCACCGATCTCGCCGACGGAATCGCCGCAGCACTCGGCTGATCCGTTCCTTCGGCCCGATCGGTACCTCGGCGAGGGGGAGTTCGGCGCTGCCGTCGCGTGCGGCGAGTGAACGGGCATAGCGCTCGTGCAACACCGAACGCACCTCGTCGGGGCTGTAGTTCCGTCGCTGTCGCTCGTTGCGGGCGGCGACAGCACCGGTCGCCGCGACTCCCACGATCCCAGCGAGTCCGACGAGCTTCCACCACTTGCCACCGCGCAGTGCCATGGGGCGACCCTAGCGGTCCGTCGGGGTCATGGGGACGACCCCAGCGGCCGTCGGGCATGGCAGGCTGACGGCATGGACACTTCGTCGGCAGATCGGTCCGCCGGTGCGCGTTCGCGTCTCACCCTCGACGAGGCCGTGGCGACGACCCGCACGGGGGACCTGTGGATCTTCCGCGGCGCCACCCCGGCCGACCGAGCAATCCAGACGCTGACCAACGCACCGGTGAACCACGTGGGGATGACGGTCGCGCTCGAGGACCTGCCGCCGCTGATGTGGCACGCCGAGCTCGGACGCAGTCTCCCGGACATGTGGACCGGGCGGCACCAGCGCGGCGTGCAGTTGCACGACCTGCGCAGTGCGGTGCAGGTGTGGGCCGCGCGTTACGGCCAGCGCGGCTGGCTGCGGCAGGTCTCGGTGGCGGTCACCCCGGACCAGGAGGACCAGCTGCTGCGCACGATCGCGCGGCTCGACGGCACACCGTTCCCGTCGACGACGAAACTCACGGGGCGATGGTTCGCGGGCCGGCTCCCGCGCCGTCGCCGGGCGGCCGTACCGTCCGGTGGGCTCGAGAGCGCGTACTGCGCCGAAGTGGTGGGGCTGACGCTGGAGGAGATGGGGCTGCTGCGGCAACGGCACCGGGGGAGCAACTGGTACGACCCCGGCCGGTTCTGGAGCGGCGATCGGCTGCCGCTCGCTCCCGGTGTGGAGTTCGGTGGCGAGATCGAGGTCGTGCTGGACGAGGACGACCTCGCTGCCGGAAGAGCGGCGGGCTCGGCGTCGTAGGACCTGGCAGTCGGCGCAGCGAGCGCCCGTCTCGTGGTCGACGCACGACCGTCCGATAGCTGCGAAAGGTAGAGACGATAGGTCGCACTACACTGATAGGCGTGACCGATCAGAGCTACCAGCCCACCCTCTCGCAGCTGCGTGCCTTCGTCGCGGTGGCCACCTACCGCCACTTCGGCACGGCAGCAGCGCGACTCGAGGTCAGCCAGCCCACCCTGTCCCAGGGGCTGGCGGCTCTCGAGAACGGCCTCGGCGTCCAGCTCATCGAGCGGAGCACCCGCCGCGTGCTCGTGACACCGGTGGGAGCGCGCCTGCTTCCCTACGCGGAGGTGGTACTCGACGCCGCCGACGGCTTCGTCGACGCGGCTGCAGGAGTGTCCGACGGACTCTCGGGCCCGCTGCGGGTGGGCCTGATCCCCACCGTCGCGCCCTACGTCCTGCCCGAGATCCTGCCCGCACTCGACCGGGCGATGCCGGCGCTGTCGCTGCAGGTCGTCGAGGACCAGACCGCGCGTCTCCTCGACGCCCTGCGCGCCGGAACCCTCGACGTCGCCGTCCTCGCCCTGCCCGCAGACGTCTCGGGTGTCATCGAAGTGCCGCTGTACGACGAGGATTTCGTCCTCGTCCTGCCGACCGGACACGAACTCGCCGGGCGCACCGACCTCTCGGTCTCCGCGCTCGACGACGCACAACTGCTGCTGCTCGACGAAGGCCACTGCCTGCGCGACCAGACACTCGACCTGTGCCGGTCCATCGACGCGCGACCGGCACTCGGCGACACCCGCGCGACCTCCCTGTCCACCGTGGTGCGCTGCGTCGCAGGACGATTGGGCGTCACCCTCGTCCCGGCCTCCGCGGTCGCCGTCGAAACTGCCCGGGGAGACCTCGAGGTCGCGCACTTCGCGGACCCGGCACCCGGCCGCCGGATCGGGCTGGTGTTCCGCTCGTCGTCCCCACGCGGAGTCGACTACCGCATCCTCGCCGACACCATCCGTGGCTGCGTCCCGCCGACCTGCCGCCCCGTTTCCTGACGAAGACCCCGATCAGCGCCGACCGCGGCAGTGTCGATCAGCACCGACCGCGGCAGTGTCGATCAATGCTTACCGCGGCGGTATCGATCAGCGCTTACCGCGCCGAGGCTTCCCGGGGCGCTTCCGCGCGGACGTCCCCGCCCGGCGGGACGTCTTGGGCTCGGGCGCGCGGCGCTTCGGGGTCGAGCCCTTGCGTTCGCCACGACGCGAGGTGCCGCCCGACTCGGCGTCCGGCTCGGAATCGCTGCGGCCACGGGAACTGTTGGCCGTCCGTCCCCGGACGATGCCCACGAACTCGTCGACGTGATCGGTCGTCCGGTCGGTGACCCACACGAGACCCACCTGGGACGCGGGCGCGTCGACGACGGGACGGTAGGTCAGGTCGCGGCGGTGGTACAGGCGGGCGAGCGACTGCGGCGTGACGAGCACACCCACCTCCGAGGCGACGTGCGAGATCGCGTCCTCGGTGGTCGCGGGCCGCTCGAACGCCTCCTCACCGGGTAGGGCGACCCAGTCGAGCACGTCGTCGAGCGGATGCAGCACCGTCTCGTCGGCGAGGTCGGACACCGACACCTCGTCGACCGCCGCGAACACGTGCTCCTTGGGCACCACTACGACGGAGACCTCGGTGTAGAGCGGGATGACCGACAGGCCGTCCCGCTGCAGCGGCAGGCGCAGCAGCGCGATGTCGGCGACGTCCTCGCGTAGCGGATCCGCACCGGCCGTGGGTTCGACGGGGACCAGTTCGATCGGGACGTCCGGCATCCGCTCGTTCCACACCCGCACCCACTTCGCGGGGGTGACACCCGGGACGTAGGCCAAGCGGAAGGGTTGCACGGTCGGTTCGCTCACCGAGTCAGGCTACCGCTCCCGAGGTCCGCCGCCTGCGACGATCAGCCCTCGACGATCTCGAACTCGTCGAACACCACTTCACCGGCCGCATCGGACTCGCGGAGGTTCACCTCGCCGATCAACGCCCAGCCGTGATCGCCCTGCGGATCGTGCAGGGTCTGACGCACCCGCCACAACTCGGGACCCATCTCGACGGTGAACAGCAGCGGTCCACGCGCGTCGGGGCCGGTACCGATCTCGTCGTACTCGTCGAAGTACAGCTCGAGCAGGTCTTCCCAGTCCTCGGCGTCGAGACCGTCGCCGAGGGCCGCGAGTTCGTCCCAGCGTCGACGCGAGGCCAGTTCGACCCGCTTGAACATCGCGTTGCGGACCATGACCTTGAACGCGCGGACGTTCGCGGACAACGGGCGAGGGGAGTCGACGCCGAACGCGATCTGCTGGTCGTCGGATTCCACCCCGGGATGGGTGAGGGACTCCCACTCGTCGAGCAACGATGAGTCGACCTGCCGGATCAGCTCGCCGAGCCACTCGATGATGTCCTCGAGTTCCTCCGTGCGCGCGGCGTCCGGCACCGTCTGCCGCAGCGCGCGGTAGGCGTCGGCGAGATAGCGCAGGACCAGCCCCTCGGAGCGGGCCAGGCCGTAGTGCGAGACCATCTCGGAGAAGGTCATGCTGCGCTCGATCATGTCGCGCACCACCGACTTCGGGGAGAGGGGGAACTCCGACACCCAGGGATGCCCACCCCGGTACGTCTCGAAGGCCGGCTCGAGTAGCTCCACGAGCGGCTTGGGCCAGGTGATCTCCTCGAGCAGTTCCATCCGCTCGTCGTACTCGATGCCGTCGGCCTTCATCTGTGCGACGGCCTCACCGCGTGCGGCATGCTGCTGCGCCATGAGCACCTGACGGGGATCGTCGAGGGTCGATTCGATGACCGACACCACATCGAGCGCGTAGGTGGGGGAGTCGACGTCGAGCAGTTCGATCGCTGCGAGGGCGAACGGCGACAGCGGCTGGTTGAGCGCGAAGTCGCGTTGCAGGTCGACGGTGAGGCGGGCCCGGCGCCCGAACTCGTCGGGCTCGTCGAGTTGCTGCACCACACCCGCTTGGAGCAGGCCCCGGTACAGCGAGATCGCCTTGAGGATGTGCTTGCGCTGCGCCGGACGGGGTTCGTGGTTGTCCTCGAGCAGATGCCGCATCGCGTCGAAGCAGTTGCCCGGTCGCGCAATGACGTTGAGCAGCATCGAGTTGCTCACCGAGAACCGTGACTGCAGCGGTTCGGGCGACGCCGCGATCAGCTTGTCGAAGGTGCCCTCGCCCCACGAGACGAACCCTTCGGGTGCCTTCTTGCGCTGCACCTTCCGGCGCTTCTTCGGGTCGTCCCCGGCCTTGGCGAGGGCCCGGACGTTCTCGATCTCGTGCTCGGGGGCCTGTACGACGACGGTGCCCATCGTGTCGTATCCCGCGCGGCCTGCGCGACCGGCGATCTGGTGGAACTCGCGCGCCTTGAGCTGCCGGGTGCGGGTGCCGTCGAACTTCGTCAGGCCCGTGAGCAACACGGTGCGGATCGGCACGTTGATGCCGACGCCGAGCGTGTCGGTTCCGCAGATGACCTTCAGGAGCCCGTCCTGCGCGAGCTTCTCGATCAGGCGCCGGTACTTCGGCAGCATGCCCGCATGGTGCACACCGATACCGTGCCGGACGAGACGCGAGAGGGTCTTGCCGAAGCCGGTGGAGAACCGGAAGTCGCCCAGCGCGGTGGCGATCGCCTCCTTCTCGGCCTTCGTGCACATGTTCACGCTGGTCAGGGCCTGGGCGCGCTCGAGAGCCGCGGCCTGGGTGAAGTGCACGACGTAGACGGGTGCCTGATGGGTGGTGACGAGTTCTTCGATCGCTTCACCGATGGGTGCCTGCGAGTACGAGAAGGTCAACGGGACGGGTCGTTCGGAGCCCGAGACCTCCACCGTCGGCCGTCCGGTGCGGCGGGTCAGATCCTTCTGTAGGAAGGTCACGTCGCCGAGCGTCGCGGACATGAGCAGGAACTGCGCGTGCGGCAACTCGATGAGCGGAACCTGCCACGCCCACCCGCGGTCGGGTTCGGAGTAGAAGTGGAACTCGTCCATCACGACCTGGCCGATGTCGGAGTCCGGTCCCTCGCGCAACGCGAGATTCGCGACGATCTCGGCGGTCGCGCAGATGATCGGCGCTCCGGCGTTGACCGATGCGTCGCCGGTCATCATGCCGACCTTGTCGGCACCGAAGACGTCACACAGGGCGAAGAACTTCTCGCTCACGAGCGCCTTGATCGGGGCGGTGTAGAAGGTTCGCTTCCCGGCAGCGAGCGCGAAGAAGTGCGCGCCGAGCGCTACCATCGACTTTCCCGAGCCGGTGGGCGTGGCGAGGATGACGTTGGAGCCGGCGACGAGCTCCATGAGCGCTTCCTCCTGCGCCGGATACAGCGAGATGCCACGATCCGTCGTCCAGGTGGTGAACGCGTCGAACAGCGCGTCGTCGTCGACGGGGTCGGGTATCAGATCGGGGAGCAGCACTTCTCCAGGCTAGTCGGAAGGACCCGACCCACCGCTGCGGGTCGCGTGGCCCTGCGTGTAGTGCAGGTCAGGTGGCGCTGCGCTCGTCCGAACCCATCGCGCCGAGCACCGCCATGCGGGTCTCCGGGCCACCGCTGATCTGCGACTCGCTCACACCCGACACGAGGAGCCGGCGCCAGCGGTCGAGGTCGAACTCCAGGGGAGCGGTGGTCTCCAGGAAGTTCTCGACCACCCGCAGGAAGCGCAGCGGGTCGTCGCGGAACGGGAAGTGGCCGGAGCCCCGGAAGATCTCGAGACGTGAACCGGGCATGGCCGAATGCGCGAGATAGGCGTGGGCGATGGGGATGACGCTGTCGTGATCGCCCCAGATGAGCTGGACGGGAAGGTTCTCCGTCAGATAACAGCGGTCGAGCATGGTCACCACCTGACCGCGCCAGTCGACCACCGCGCGCAGCGTGCGCAAATACGCTTCGTAGGCCGTGGGGTCGGGGAGGTTCCCCAGTACGCGCACCAGATCCGAGGTGTCGTGCAGCAGGGCACCGGGCCTCAGTGGCGATCCGTTGACCCGGTTCAGCATCGCGCCGGCAGCGCGCAGGACGGGCATCGCCCCGGGCAGTCGCAGGACCCGCAGCGCTTCGCTGACGATCGGCACCGAGATCAGCCGCAGGGCAAGATGGACGTCCTTGGTGACCCCGCCGGACGCGACGAGCACCAGACGCTCGACCATGTGCGGGAACTGGTAGGCGAACTGCATCGCCACCCCGCCGCCGAGCGAATGGCCGATCACCGTGACCGATTCGATCCCGAGGACCGACAGCAGGTCGCGCATACCGTTCGCGTAGGCGGCCACCGAGTAGTCGGCCCGCGGCTTGTCGGATCGACCGTGCCCGAGCAGGTCGGGGGCGATCACGGTGTACTTCTCCGCCAGGTGCGGGATCACGTCCTGCCAGGTCGACGAGTCGTCACCGATTCCGTGTACGAGCAGCAGTGCGGGACCGCTTCCGGCCAGGCGGAACGCGCGTCGGTAACCGTGGATCGTGCGGAACACGATGCGGGGTTCGTTGTCCGGAACCGGGCGGAGCGTCCGGGCGCGCGGTGGAACCATGAGCGTCTCCTGCGACGTCGGTGATCGCGTGGTGGTAGTCAGGCTGCCCGACCCGTGGCCGAGAACCGGACACAACTACCACTGTGGCATGTCGCCGAAGCGTACATGTCTGTATGTGACGTCGACAACGACGATTGTGATGATCATGAAACATCCGGCGAACCCGCCGTGGTGTCAACGCGGAGCGGAATCGTCCCCGTCGTCCGGGTCGAACTCGCCGAATCCGCCGTCGCCGGTTCTTCCGTCGTCCGGACCGGGGAGATCGCCGCCGGGACCGGCGCCGCGCCGGTCGTATTCGGCGAGGAACCGCTCGAACTCCGCCCCGATCTCCTCACCCGTCGGCAGACTCTCGTCGGTCGGCAGGGGAGAGGTCTGCTGTTCCTGGGCGGCGACGTAGCTGTCGTATTGCCGCTCGAGCGCGTGCACCACGCCGAGGACCTCGGCATTGTCCTCGATGTGCTCGTCGATCTGCTCCCGCACCCGCGCCGCGGCCTCACCGAGCGCCTGCAGAGACAGCTCGAGGCCGCCGACCTCTGCGACGTTCGTCAGCAGCGTCTCGGCGGCCGCCGGATAGTCGGTCTGGGCGAGATAGTGCGGCACGTGCACGGAGAAGCCTACGGACTCGTGCCCGTGCTGGCCCATGCGGTATTCGAGCAGCGACGACACTCCCGCGGGCACCTGGAGCTCGCCCGACCAACGGTGGTGCCCCGCGATGAGGTCCTTGTTCGTCGAGTGCGCGGTGACCGCCAACGGCCGGGTGTGCGGGATCGCCATGGGGATCGCGTTGAGTCCGATGGTCCGCCGCACCCCGAACTGCTCGGCGAGCAACCGCACCGCGGTGATGAAACGCTCCCACTTCAGATCCGGCTCGGCACCCGCGAGCAGCAGGAACGGGGTGCCGGCCTCATCGATGAGCGCGTACAGGTTCAGTTCGGGCTCGGCGTAGTCCGAGAAGTGGTCGGCCTTGAACGTCATGAGCGGCCGACGCGACCGGTAGTCGATCAGTTCGTCGACGGCGAACGACGCGACGAGCTCGGTCTCCAGACTCTCGCGCAGGTGCGTGGTCGCCAGGCGCACCGCGTGTCCCGCGTCGGCGAAACCTTCGAGACCGTGCACGAGGACCGGCCCCTCACCTTCCGGGGAGGTGAGCTGCGGAGCCGGGAATTCCAGCTCGTACATGCGGGACTGTTCGTCCATCTGCGAACCACTCCGATCACACTTCGTCTCGGCATCTCCGCCGGGGTCACCCGACGTGGCATGGTGGTGTTCGAGTCTAATCGACGCTACGACGACCGATTCCGGGGCGCACATCCTGCCCGACGTCGACGACCGAGGGAGGTTCGGGTGACCCGACGCGACACTCGTCCGAGGCGCCGCGCATCGGCCGCCCGAAGTGCGGTGGCGACAGCGTGCCTGATGCTCGCATCCGCCTGCTCCCAGACCGTCTCCGGCGACCCCCGGCCCGAACCGGCAGCCCTGACGGGAACCGCGCCTGCACCTGCACCCGCGATTGTCCGGGCACCCGGCGAGCTGGTGCTTCCTCTCGAACGTTTTCCCGAACCGTACGTCGCGGTGGTCCTCCCACCGGAGGCCGTGGCGCAGGCAGCGCCCGACCTGACCGGGATCCAGCCCGGCTCGAAGGTCGATCCGGGCGGATGTCTGCCGCCCGCGCAGAATTACGGCCCCGAGAGCACCGCCATGGTGGTCGGTACCGACAACGCCAGTCGCGCGACGATCAGTGTCGAGGTCACCCGTTCCGCTCCGGACGTCGGCGAGTACCGCACCTATCTCACCGAGTGCTCGCAGGTGGACGCCACCGTGCGGGGGATCACCTCGACCGTCTCGACCGTCCTCGGCGACGATCCCGCCATAGCCGTCGACGGGGCCGAGACGCTGGCCCTGACCCGCACGGTCGACTCCGGCAGTGGATCGGGTGGCATGACGCAGTCGATGGCCGCGCGGATCGCGCAGATCGGGGACGTGCGTGTGACGGTCACGTACCTGTCCTTCGACGCGGCGCCGCCCGACGCCGACAATCTCGACCTCGTGTTCCGGGAGGCCGTCGACTT
This sequence comes from Rhodococcus sp. GQ147, assembly GCF_059759155.1. Taxonomy (NCBI): domain Bacteria; kingdom Bacillati; phylum Actinomycetota; class Actinomycetes; order Mycobacteriales; family Nocardiaceae; genus Rhodococcus; species Rhodococcus sp. GQ147. The sequence continues at coordinate 14,330 of NZ_JCAXDU010000014.1, read as the reverse complement.
CGCCGCCCGCCCCTGACGGGGCCGGGCGCGCACCCTAACAGCGTTCACCGACGGGATCGTCCGTTCGGCACGGGTCGACGATGCCGGTCGCGGAGTTGTCCACAGCCGGCCGGTTCATCCCCAGAAGGCCGCGGAACGACCCCGGGAGTCGCTTTCCGCTCGGGCCGATGGGCCACGGTTCGAGCATGACAACTTCCACGCCTTCGTCGTCGCATCCCCTCCGTCTCACCGATGTCGGTGACGTGATCGCCGCCCTGCCCGCCCTCATGGGCTTCCCGCCGATGCGTTCGATCGTCGTGATGTGCCTGACCCCGACGGATGACGCTCCGACCCGCCCGAACGGGAAGGTGGCGAGTATCGGCGCCGTGATGCGACACGACCTCGTCCTGCCCCGGCCCGGAGAGTCGGTCCCGGAACCCATGCGCGCGGCGTTCCGGCGCTTCTGCGCCGTCTGTGCCCGCGAGGGCGCGGAATCTGTGGTGGCCGTTCTCGTGGACGACGACCTCATCGACCGGCACGATCCGGTGATCGCCGACGTGTGCAGGCTCGTCGACGACTTCGCCGACCATCTCGACGCCGTCGGCATCGACCTGGCGGGGGTGTACGCGCTACCGGAGATCACCGGTGGAGCGACCTGGTTCGTGCCCGGCCAGAACATCACCGGCAGCATGGCCGATCCCGGGTCCTCGGTGGTCGCGGTGGCCCGGGTGTTCGAGGGCAGCCCGATCCGCGGCTCCCGCACCGAGCTCGCCGCACTGCTCGCGCCGTATCCGCCGGCGGTGAGGCAGGAAGTCGCGCGGTGTATCGACGAGGTCGTCGAGACCCGCGACCGCGAGTACGAACGCTGTGCCCGCGAGGGCGGCGGCGAACGCGCCGACCGTCTCGAACTCGAAACCGTGCTCGCACACATCGAGACGTACGCCGGCGGAACGGATCCCAGCGCGTCCGACATCGCCGAGCTGGCCGTCCTGCTCGCCAACCGCACGGTGCGCGACGCCGCCATGGGACTTGCGACCGGACCGCTCGCACGGCCGGCGGAGCGTCTGTGGACCGAGCTCGCCCGGGCCCTGCCCGATCCCGAGCGGGCCGATGCCGCCGCGCTTGTCGGCTTCGGCGCTTACGTGCGCGGCGACGGTCCGCTCGCCGGGGTCGCGCTCGCAGCGGCCCTCGAATCCGATCCCCGCCACCGGCTTTCGGATCTGCTCGACCAGGCCCTGCAGGCGGGACTGCGTCCCGAGTCGATCCGTGGCCTCGCGGAGACCGGACACGAGATCGCGGCGCGGCTGGGACTCGAACTGCCGCGCGGCGACGAACCGTCCTGAACCGGAGCCGTGTCCTCGATCAGCGTCGAGCAGCGTGCAGCCGGTCGCCGAGAGACCGGGTGAACTCCCACGCATCGGAGACGATCTCGTCGAGATCGGTGTGCTGGGGGTTCCACCCGAGCTCGGAGATCGCGCGGCTGCTCGAGGCGATGAGCACGGCCGGATCACCGGCACGGCGCGGCGCGTCGACCGCTGCGATCGGCAGGCCCGTGACTCGCTCGCACGCCGAGATGACCTCGCGGACGGTGAAGCCCTCTCCGCTGCCGAGGTTGTAGATGCCGTGGCGGCCGGGTTCGGACTTCGTCAGTGCCAGTACGTGGGCGTCGGCGAGATCCTTGACGTGGATGTAGTCGCGCACCGCGGTGCCGTCCTTGGTCGGCCAGTCGGTGCCGAAGACCGAGATGTGATCGCGCACACCGAGAGCGACCTGCAGCACGAGTGGGATCAGATGCGTCTCGGCGACCCGGTTCTCCCCGGCACCGCCGTAGGCGCCGGCGACGTTGAAGTACCGCAGACTCGTCGCCGCGAGACCGTGAGCGTGCGCGTACGAGGAGATCGCATGATCGATGGCGAGCTTCGACGCACCGTACGGGTTGGTTGGCCGGGTGGGCGCGTCCTCGGTGATCGGCACGCTGTCGGGTTCGCCGTAGGTCGCGGCGGTGGAGGAGAACACCAACCGTGGGGTACCCGAGCGGCGGACGGCCTCGAGCAGGGCCAGGGTGGTCACCACGTTGCCTTGCCAGTACTTCTCGGGGAACTCCACCGACTCGCCGACGAGGGACTGTGCACCGAAGTGGAGGACGCCGTCGAAACGGGATCCGGAGAGCAGTTCGTCGGCGACGGCCGCGATGTCGCCCTCGACGAACTCGGCACCGGTGGGCACCGCTTCGGCGTTCCCGGTGGAAAGGTCGTCGACGACCACGACGTCGTGGCCCTGCTCGAGCAACACGGTCGTGCACACGCTGCCCACATAGCCGGCGCCGCCGGTCACCAGAAGTCTCACGCTGGACATCCCCTTTTCGCACGCCCGTACCGGACATGCGAAAAGGGGCCTGGGTCAGACCTGCTTCACCTGCACGGCGTGGGCCATCTCGTCGGAAAGCTCGAAGCTGTCGTGACCGGCCACGGTGATGGACACCGAGCCCGGTCGCGTCTCGACTGTAACCCGCGCGTCCGGGACCACACCGGCCTCACGCAGTCGCGCGATGACCTCGGGGTCGGACTGGACGTACTCCGCGAGCCGGCGTACCACGACCGCGGTCGGCTTGCCGTGCGGGATGTCCGTCAACCGCACCAGCTTCTCGTCGAGGACCGCCGTGCGGTCGAGGCCGAGCTGGGCCAGTCCTGGAATGGGGTTGCCGTAGGGGGAGGTGGTCGGGTTGTTGAGCACCTCCACGAGACGGCGCTCGACCTCCTCGCTCATCACGTGTTCCCAGCGGCAGGCCTCGGCGTGCACGTTCTCCCAGTCGAGACCGATCACGTCCACGAGAAGCCGTTCCGCGAGCCGGTGCTTGCGCATGACCGAGACCGCGAGATCGCGGCCCTTCTCGGTGAGCTGCAGGTGGCGGTCGCCGGCGACCCGGAGCAGGCCGTCGCGTTCCATGCGGGCCACGGTCTGGCTGACCGTCGGTCCGCTCTGTTCGAGGCGCTCGGCGATACGCGCGCGCAGCGGCACCACACCTTCCTCTTCCAAGTCGTAGATGGTCCGGAGATACATCTCCGTTGTATCGACCAGGTCCTTCACTCTCACACCCCTTCGTCTGGGCCGATTCTAACCGTGCGAACAGGACGGTGGGGGCGCCCTCCGAGGCTCGCATGTCCGTGGGTGGACCAGTAGCGTCTGTGTCCATGACCACGAGCTCCACCGCGGCGGGCGGTACGACACAGCTGAGCGGCGATCGGATAGTGGTGTGGAGCCCCGACTACCTCGACTACCGGTGGGGTCCGACACATCCGATGAACCCCACGCGTCTCGATCTCACGATGGCGCTGTCCCGCAGTCTCGGTCTCCTCGAAGGCGTCGAGACGGTCCGCCCGTCCCCTGCGGACGACACCGATCTGCTGCGCATCCACACCTCGTCCTACGTCGACGCGGTCAAGCGTGCGGGCTCCGCTCCGGGGGGAGCGGCACCCCCGGCCGACGCACCCCACGGTCTCGGCACCGAGGACAACCCGATCTTCCCCCGTATGCACGAGGCCAGCGCGACGCTCGCCGGGGGAACCCTCGCGGCCGCACGCGAGATCGCGAGCGGCCGGGCCCGCCGTGCGGTGAGCATCGGGGGCGGCATGCACCACGCGATGGCCGACTGGGCCGCCGGGTTCTGCGTCTACAACGACGCCGCCATCGCGATCTCGTGGCTGCTCGACCACGGCTACGACCGCATCGCCTACATCGACGTCGACGCCCACCACGGCGACGGTGTGCAGCACGCATTCCTCGGCGATCCCCGCGTCCTGACCATCTCCCTGCACCAGCATCCCGCGACGCTGTGGCCCAACACCGGGTGGTCCAGCGAGGTCGGTTCGGGTCCGGCCGAGGGCACCGCGATCAATCTGCCGGTACTGCCGGGCACCGTGGACGCGTTGTGGTTGCGCGCCTTCCATGCCGTCGTGCCGGGCGCGGTCGCGGCGTTCCGCCCCCAGATACTCATCAGTCAGTGCGGTGCCGACAGCCACCGCGAGGACCCTCTGGCCGATCTCTCCCTGACCGTCGACGGCCAGCGCGCGTCGTATCTCGCGATGCGCGATCTCGCCGACCGCTACTGCGAGGGTCGCTGGCTCGCCGTGGGCGGCGGCGGTTACGGCCTCGTGCGGGTGGTGCCGCGCGCGTGGACCCACCTGATCGCCGCGGCGCTGGACCGCGAGATCGACCTGAGCACCCCGGTTCCGGCGGACTGGAGCGAGCGCGTCGGCGCTCTCGCCCCGAGCGTCGAACTGCCCACGGTCATGGGGGAGGGCTCCGACGTCTCGTACCTGCCGTGGGACGGTCCCGGTGGCACACCGGAAACGGGGATCGCGTCCCTGGACCGCGCACTGACCCGCATCGATTCGGCGATCATCGCCACGAGGCGGGCGGCCTTCCCGCTGCTCGGCCTGGACCCGGAGGACCCCCGTGACTGACCGGCAGAATCCCTCGGCGGCACCGGACTCCGCGTCTGCGACGGGCGCGGCCCCCGCGCAGGGTGCCGGGACGACAGGGGAGACCGACCCCGCGCGCGAGGCGGCGCTGGCGCGCGCCCGCGACTATCCGCGGCACTGGGTCGCCGACGTGCTGGCCTCGGACGGCGGCGTCGTACACCTGCGGCCGATCGTCCCCGAGGACGCTGACGCGATCGTCGCCTTTCACAGCAAACTGTCCGAACGCACCCGCTATCTGCGGTACTTCGGTCCGTACCCGACGATCTCGAAGAAGGACCTGTTCAACTTCACGGTCGTCGACCACAAGTCCCGGGTGGCGTTCGTCGCGGTGCTCGGCGACGAGATCATCGCCGTCGGGCGGTACGAGGGACTCTCGCACGAGGGCGACGGTCTCTCCGCCGAGGTGGCCTTCACCGTCGCCGACGCTCACCAGGGACGCGGTCTCGGTCCGATCCTGCTCGAACATCTCGCCGGCGCGGCCGCCGAGAACGGACTGCACACCTTCGTCGCCGAGGTCCTCGCCGAGAACCGGCACATGATCACGGTCTTCCGGGAAGCCGGCTACCAGGTCAGCCGCAGCTTCGAAGGGGGAGTCGTCCGGCTCGAGTTCGCGATCGACCCCACCGAAGCCCTCGTCTCGGTCCGCAACGCCCGCGAACGCGCCGCCGAGGCGCGCAGCGTGCGCAACATCCTCGGTCCCGGCAGTGTCGCCGTCATCGGTGCCTCCACCGACAGCCGCAAGGTGGGCAACGCCGTGCTGGTGAACATGCTGCGCAGCGGGTTCACCGGGCCGGTCTACCCGGTCAACGCCGAACACCGGTCCGTCCGAGGTGTCCGCGCCTACCCGACCGTCCGCGACATCCCCGATGAGATCGATCTCGCGGTCGCCGCCGTCCCCGCAGAATCGATCGACTCGGTGCTCGACGACTGTCTCGCGAAGGGTGTCAAGGCCCTGCTCGTCGTCTCGTCCGGTTTCGGCGAGACCGGACCGGAGGGTCGCGACGCCGAGCGGCGGCTCGCGCTGGCCGCGCGGTCGCACGGTATGCGACTCATCGGGCCGAATGCTCTCGGTGTCGCCAACAACGATCCCGCCATCCGACTCAACGCGACCCTCGCGCCCGTGCTCCCGGCGTCCGGCAACGTCGGTTTCTTCTGCCAGTCCGGCGCCCTCGGCATCGCGATCCTCGACGAGGCCGCCAAGACGGGTGTCGGACTGTCGTCTTTCGTCTCGGCCGGCAACCGCGCCGACCTGTCCGGCAACGACCTGCTGCAGTACTGGGACACCGATCCTGCCACCGAAGTGGTGCTGCTGTATCTGGAGAGTTTCGGCAACCCGCGTAAGTTCTCGCGCATCGCGCGGCGGGTGGCGCGCAGCAAACCGATCGTCGCCGTCAAGAGCGGCCGCCACGCGGTGCCGCCGGCGCTCGCCGCCCGGACGGGGGAGATGGACGACACCATCGTGCGATACCTGTTCGAGCAGGCCGGTGTCGTCCAGGTCGAGTCCATCGGCCAGCTCTTCGACTCGGCCCTGCTGTTCGGTTACCAGCCGCTGCCCGCGGGTCCCCGCGTCGCCGTGGTCGGCAACTCCACCGCCCTGGGTCTGCTCGCCGTCGACGCCGCCCGCGGCCAGGGTCTGCAGGCACCGGACGCGGTAGATCTCGGCGCGCAGGCGTCGCCCGAGGAATTCGCCGAAGCCGTCGCCCGGGCGCTCGACTCACCCGATGTCGACTCGGTGATCGCGGTCTTCGTCCCGCCGGTCGCCGTCGACGTCCAGCCCTACGCGCAGGCCCTGCGCGACGCCGTCGCCGGGTCGGAGAAGCCGGTGGTCACGACCTTCCTGGCGACCGAGGGTATCCCCGACGTCCTGGCCGTGCGCGGACCGGACGGCAACCCGACCCGCGGATCCGTGCCGTCCTATCCCGGTCCGGAACGAGCAGCGCTCGCCCTGGGGCGGGCGTGGCGGTACGCGAAATGGCGCAGTCGTCCGCCCTCGCAGGTCGTGCGACCGGCGGGCATCGATCCCGAGCGCGCCCGTGCGCTCGTGGACGGCTGGCTCGAGACGACTCCCGAGGGTCGCTACCTGTCGGATACCGAGGCGGCCCTGCTGCTGTCCTGCTACGGAGTCGAGGTCGCGGACTTCCGCGCCGTCACCACCGAGGAGGAGGCGGTCGCGGCGGCGGACGAGATCGGCTTCCCCGTGGCGGTCAAGGCCACCGGTGCGCAGTGGCGGCACCGGCCCGATCTGACCGGGGTCCGGCTCGATCTCGTCGACGCCGATTCGGTACGGATCGCCTATTGCGACCTGGCCGCGGTGTCGGGGGAGCCGTTGATGCACGTGCAGCGGATGGCCCACAAGGGCATCGGTTGCGCGATCCGTGTGCAGGACGACCCGTCGTTCGGTTCGCTCATCTCGTTCGGTCTCGCCGGTGTGATCTCCGACCTGCTCGGCGACCGCGCCTACCGGGTTCTTCCGCTCACGGAGGACGAGGCGGTCGAGTTGATCGACGCGCCGAAGGCGGCGCCGTTGCTCTCGGGCTATCGCAATGCCGCACCGGTGAACAAGCCGGCACTCGTCGACTTCGTCCAGAGGATCTCGGCGCTCGCCGACGACCTGCCCGAGGTGCGCGAACTGGTGTGCGAACCGGTCCTGGCCTCGGTGGTGGGAGCCGAACTCACCGACGCGCACGTGCGGATCGGGCCCGAACCGCACCCGCTCGACCTCGGACCGCGCCGTCTGCGCTGACGGCAGTCCGGCGGCCGGACACCTGCCGGAGAAGGCACCCGAACGGCAACGATCCCCGAGAACCCAGCCCGGTTCTCGGGGATCGGATACCGCTGACGCGCCCGGTCAGCTGGCGTAGGCGCGAAGGCGCTCGGCGCGGTCTCCTTCGCGGAGCTTGACCATCACTTCGCGTTCGATCTGCCGGACACGCTCACGGGACAGCCCGAAGAGCTTGCCGATCTGATCGAGGGTGCGGGGCTGGCCGTCGTCGAGGCCGTAGCGCAGGCGGATGACCTGCTGTTCGCGCTCGTCGAGCGTCGCGAGGACGCTGCGGACGTCGCTGTGCAGGAGTCCGGCGATGACGGCGGTCTCGGCGGACGTCGCCTCGGCGTCCTCGATGAAGTCGCCCAGCGGGGCCTCCTCGTCGTTGCCGACGGGCATGTCGAGGCTCACCGGGTCGCGGCTGTGGTCGAGCAGGTCGGCGATCTTCTCGACGGGGATACCCGACTCGTTGGCGAGTTCCTCGTCGGTCGCCTCGCGGCCGAGCTGCTGGTGCAGCTCACGCTTGATGCGGGCGAGCTTGTTGACCTGTTCGACGAGGTGGACGGGGAGCCGGATCGTGCGGCTCTGGTCGGCCATTCCGCGGGTGATGGCCTGACGGATCCACCACGTCGCGTAGGTCGAGAACTTGAAGCCCTTCGCGTAGTCGAACTTCTCCATCGCGCGGATCAGGCCGAGGTTGCCCTCCTGGATGAGGTCCAGCAGGGGCATACCGCGTCCGGTGTAACGCTTCGCCAGCGAGACGACGAGGCGCAGGTTCGCCTCGAGCAGGTGGCTACGAGCGGCCTGTCCTTCGCGGACGATGATCGCGAGGTCGCGCTTCTTCGTCGCCGACAGACGCTTCTTCGTCTCGAGCAGGTGCTTGGCATACAGGCCGGCCTCGATCCGCTTGGCCAATTCCACCTCGTCGGCTGCGGTGAGCAGAGCGGTCCGTCCGATGCCGTTCAGGTAGACGCGAACGAGATCGGCTGCGGGGCTCTGACCGTCCAGGTCGGAATCGAAGCGAGCGGTGGTTTCGGGGCGTGCCATGACGTGCCTCCTCATCGGTGGTGTCTCACAGGGTTCAACGACCGGCGAAGCGGTGGAGTTCCCGTCGGTCTCGGAGTACCACCGCGCTGACCTGCACTAACCCGATGAGCTCCTGAGAAGTTGCTGAGAGAACCGAATCGTGGAACCTCAGGAACGCGCCGGAGGGGGTCAGACGGGCTCGATCAACCCGTGCCGCACCAAGCCGTGCACGAGGCCCACCGATTGCGTGAGGAGGTCGTCCTCGTCCTCGCCGTGCGCGGCCGCGAGCAGCGACACGAGATCCCCGAGCGGAAGACCGTCGGCGCGCATGCCGCCGAGCAGGGCGGCCGCGAGGTCGTCCACCTCGTGCTGCCAGGCCGGACCGCCACTGCGGTGCACCCGCACGACCACCTGGTCCCACCCGTCCTCGCCGGGCAGGTGCACCCGCTCGAGGGCCGTGTCGGGCCGCACCGCGAAACGGGCGTCGAGCACCTCGTGCGTACGCAGCCAGTCGAGGCGCCGGAAGTAGTCGACCGCCTCGTCACCCAGCGCGTCGGTGAACGCGTGCCGCAGGTCCTCGGCCATCACATCGGACGGCAGGTCGGTGCGGCGCAGGTAGACGAACCCGAACCCGACGCCCTCGACGCCCTGCTCCTCGAAGTGGTCGAGCCACTGCTCGGCGCGCACCGCGACCTCCGGCTCGCGTTGATCGGCGTCACCGTCTCGCAGCCACGTCCCGACGTAGAGGGCCGGATCGGCGATATCGCGCTGCACGATCCAGGCGTCGACGCCGTGTGACGGCAGCCACGATGCGACGCGGGTCCGCCAGTCCTCGCCCTCGACGTGCACCCAGGACGCGAGCATCGCGGCGGTGCCGCCGGGATTCAGGTGTTCGGCGGCCTGCGAGATCATGAGCCGGCTGGCGCCGTCGAGGTCGAGACCGGAATCGCGGTAGCTGTGCTCGACACGTCCGGCGCTCACCACGAACGGTGGATTCGCGACGATGCGGTCGAAGGTCCGGCCGGCGACCGGCTCGAACCACGACCCCTCGAGAAGATCGATGTCGATCTCGTTCAACGCGGCGCTCGCGGCGGCCAGGGTCAGGCAGCGGGGGTTGATGTCGGTCGCGGTGACCTCGTCCGCGTGGTCCGCGGCGCGGATCGCCTGCACCCCGCAACCGGTGCCGAGATCGAGCACCGAACCGACCCGATCGGTCGGGGTGGCCTGCAGCAGCGACAGGGAGGCCTGACCGACGCCGAGGACGTGATCGGGGCGGGTCGAGACGGGCCGGATCGAGCCGTCGAGATCGGACAGCACCCAGCGGCTGCCGGTCCCGGCGTCGAGGGGCCGCAGGTCGAGAGCGGCCCGCACGCCGTCGCCGTCGCGTTCGACGAGTCCCGCCTGCACGGCCTGCTCCGTCGTCACCGGGGCGAGAGCCTGCGCGACCTCGTCCTCGGGGCAGGTGTCCTGGAGGAGGAACAGCCGCACGAGCACGCCGAGATCGCCCGCACCGCGCGCGATGCGCCGGGCAGGGACGGGTTCGCTACGCCCGAGGGCGGCGTGCGCCTCGGGGCCGAGCAGTTCCCGGACGGTGTCGAGGTCGTAGCGGCACCGGATCAGTGCGGTGCGCAGAGCCGGGCAGAGAGACAGGAGAAGGTCGCGGTCCACCACGACATTCTCGCAAGCGTCCCGTCCGGGGTCCCTGTCAGCCGTCGATCACATGGTGGCGGGACGACTCGATCGCCGGGGCATCGTCGAAGCGGCCGTCCCAGCGGCTCGGTTCGTCCTTGCGGCGCGGCGGCCGGTCGTTGGCGATGAGGACGGCGATCCACGGCAGCGGGATCGACACCCCGATGATCGCCATCGAGATCCAGGGATTGGCCCATACGCCGTACGCGATCGCCGCCAGCAGCAGGGCGGGGATGCGGACCGACATGATGGTGAGGTACTTGCGAACCCGTGCTCGGTGCTGATCCTCGAGCGACGCCTCCGCCGCGGTGATCAGAACCGGGTTGTCGGGCGATCCGTTCTCGGGGGATCCGCCGAAACCGTGAGTTCTCGCCATGTCTTCCACCTTCCCACGCCGGGCCGTCGCACGCACATACACATCCGGCCCTTCCGTGCGGCATCATGGACACGTGAGCACGGATATCAAGGAACGGCCGGATACCACCACCGACGAAACGACCGACGACGACACCCCGAAGTTCTTCCACTACGTGAAGAAGAACAAGATCGCCGAGAGTGCGGTCATGGGTACCCATGTGGTCGCGCTGTGCGGTGAGGTCTTTCCGGTGACCCGGTCGCCGAAGCCCGGCTCGCCGGTGTGCCCCGAATGCAAGAAAGTCTACGACGGTTTGCGCAAGGGCGACTGAGACACCTGGTGGAATACCTCGTCGTCCGCCGCGGCGTCGGGTGATTCTGGCGACGGTCTTGCTGCCGGCGAAGACGGTGATACTGCCTCCACCGTCAACAGTTCGGTCTGGGCCGGGGGAACTTCGGATCCCCCGGCCTTGTCGTCGTGCGAGGCAGTGTCGTCGTGCGAGGCAGTGTCGTCGTGGGGAGCAGTGTCGTCGTGGGGGGCAGGCCGATCGTCCGGCGCCGCATCCGACTCGACGGGTTTCCCGTCGATCGGCCACGACTCGGGTTGGCGATCCCCGGGCCGGATCAGGTCCGACAGCCGGATGGTCGTGGAGCTCGTCAACCGGCGGGTGAGGTTCGTCACCGGTCCGCTGTCGGGCGACGGATCACGGGCCGACTGCTCCGCGAGCCAGATCCGCCACTGCTCCAGACGCGTGGCGCGCGCCGGCCAGAACTGTTGCACCGTGGCGTTGAACTCCGCTCCGAGGACCACGGCGAACCCCAGGAAGAACGTGAACAACAGGAACGCGATCGGGGCGGCGAGCGCACCGTAGGTGTAACCCGTGGCCGCGACCCACGTCAGGTACCACCGCAGGATCACGCTCGACGCGAGGAAGAACACCCCGGCCAGCACCGCGCCACCGAGCAGTCGGTGCCACGGCAGTGACTTCGGCAGCGCCACCTTGTACAGGGTCGTCAGACCGATCAGTAGGAGCAGACCCACCGCGGGGAAGTAGAAGGTGTCGATGATCCGTGAGCCGACATCGAACCAGGCGTCGGGCAGCAACCGGCCGATCAGAGTGGGTCCGAGCGCGACGAGCGGCATCGTGAACACCGCCAGGATCAGGAAGATCACGTAGAGGAGCAGCCCGAAGATCCGCTGCCACACCGGGTGGCGATGGTCCTGCTGGTGGTGCGCTTCGACGATCGAATCCACGAACGTCGAGATCGCCGACGATCCTGCCCACAGCGACAACACGAAGCCCAACGACATCACGTCGGCGCGACCCCGACGGAGGACGTCCTCGACCGTGGGTTCGATGATCTGGTCGACCACGCTGTCGCTGAAGACCGAGCGGAGGAAGGTGACGGTCTTCGACGTGATGATCTCCACCGTGTCGGGACCGAACCAGCCACCGACGTAACCGAGACTGCCGAGCAGACCGAGCAACAGGGGCGGCAGTGAGAGGGTCTGCCAGAAGGCCGCGGTCGCCGCCTTGCTGAAGATCGAGTGGTCCCAGGCCGACGACAGGGTGTGCGTCACGACCTTCCAGCCCTTTCCGACCGCGCGGCGAACGCGGCCGGAGGGTGCCTGTGCGGGGGATCGTGGTGTGTCGTTCATCTACTTCCAGAATTCCTGAAGACACGCTCGCGTGCGCGCACAGGCAGGTGAGGGCCTCTCGAATTCTGCCACGCAGTCCTCGGAGAACCCGCCGACGCCGCGGCTTCGGCGGGTTCACGGGCTCCGAGACGATAGGCTGCATGACGGTCGGCGCCCGGACGAGTGCGGTGGCACCGACCCGAGCGAAGCGGACAAGGAGCACGAGAAACCGGTGAGCACCGAAACCGTCGGACAAGCTACGACCTCCGCCCCTGTGGCCCAGCTACGTGCCTGGCAGCGCCGCGCCCTCACCAAGTACCTCGCGACGAAGCCGCGCGACTTCCTCGCCGTCGCGACCCCGGGCGCCGGTAAGACGACCTTCGCCCTCCGGGTGGCGTCGGAGCTGCTGCGCGACCGGACGGTCGACCAGATCACGGTGGTCGCCCCCACGGAGCACCTCAAGCACCAGTGGGCGGGTGCCGCGGCCCGCATCGGCATCGCGCTCGACTCGAACTTCACGAATTCCACCGGGCAGACATCGAGCGACTACCAGGGCGTCGTGGTCACCTACGCGCAGATCGCCTCGCACCCGTTCAAGCACCGTGTGCGCACGGAGGCGCGTCGCACCCTGGTGATCCTCGACGAGATCCACCACGGTGGCGACGCGAAGAGCTGGGGTGAGGGCATTCTCGAGGCGTTCGGGGACGCGACCCGCCGTCTGGCACTGACCGGTACGCCCTTCCGCAGCGACGACAGTGCGATCCCGTTCGTGAGCTACGAACCGAACGAGGACGGTCTGCTGCAGTCCAAGGCCGACCACGCCTACGGCTACGCCGACGCACTCGCCGACGGCGTCGTGCGCCCCGTCGTATTCCTCGCGTACTCGGGCGAGGCGCGCTGGCGCACGAGTGCGGGGGAGGAGTTCACCGCGCGACTGGGAGAGCCTCTCAGCGCCGAGCAGACGGCCCGGGCGTGGCGGACGGCCCTCGACCCCCAAGGCGACTGGATTCCTGCGGTGCTGGGGGCGGCGAACACCCGTCTGCAGCAGCTGCGTGCCGGCGGCATGCCGGACGCCGGTGGGCTCGTCATCGCCACCGACCAGACCACCGCGCGTGCGTACGCGAAGATCCTCGAGTCGATCACCGGCGAGATGCCGACCGTCGTGCTCTCGGACGATCCCACCGCCTCCGACCGCATCTCGCAGTTCAGCGAGGGCAACCAGAGGTGGATGGTCGCCGTGCGCATGGTGTCCGAGGGCGTCGACGTCCCGCGACTGGCGGTGGGTGTGTACGCGACCAGCGCCTCGACCCCGTTGTTCTTCGCGCAGGCCATCGGCCGCTTCGTGCGGTCGCGCCGCAAGGGGGAGACGGCCAGTGTCTTCCTGCCGTCCGTGCCGGTGCTGCTCGAGCTCGCCAGCCAGCTCGAGGCCCAGCGCGACCACGTCCTCGGCAAGCCGCACCGGGTCAAGGAGGGCTTCGACGACGAGCTGCTCGCCGACGCGAACCGGCGCAAGGACGAGCCCGGCGAGGACGAGAAGGCCTACCACTCGCTCGGGGCGGACGCCGAGCTCGATCAGGTCATCTACGACGGATCCTCGTTCGGCACCGCGACATTCGCGGGTTCCGACGAGGAGGCCGATTATCTGGGGCTCCCGGGTCTGCTCGACGCGGAACAGATGCGGGCGCTGCTGCGTCAGCGTCAGGAACAGCAGCTGAACAAGCCGAAGGCCGAACCGGCACCCACGCCGCCGCCCCAGGTGACCGAGCGTGTCGAGACCGCCGACACCCTCGCCCAGCTCCGTCGCGAACTCAACTCGCTCGTCGCGGTCGTGCACCACCGGACCAGGAAGCCGCACGGGGTGATCCACGGCGAACTGCGTCGCCAGTGCGGTGGTCCGCCGACGGCGATGGCGACCGCCGAGCAACTGCGCGACCGGATCGCGATCCTGCGCAGTTGGTGACGACGAGAACGGGCGACCACCTCGAGGTGGTCGCCCGTTCGGTCGGGTCTCGGAACCGTGGTTCCGGACGGCGGATCACACGGTGGCGTCGGACTCGCTCACGATCGTCGCTCCGAGTTCACGGAGGCGGTCGGTGTGCTCGTTCGCGTGGTGCCCGCAGAACAACAGTTCTCCGCCGGTCGGAAGGACGGCGCGGACACGAGCGGCGGCATTGCACCGATCGCAGCGATCTGCAGCGGTCAATTTCGGGCTGGTCAACGTACCGGGCATGACTCCTCCAAACTGGCCACCGCTCATATCGGGTGCCGGGGTCTGGTCCGCCGCACCGGCCGGCGCGGTGGATCTACTCTGACAGACGATTCGTATTCACGTGTTGTTCCCCTGGATGCCCAATGGTGGCGTGTTTCACGCATCGAACAGCGAAAATGCTTCGACATG